>JBJFCH010000063.1:0-19552 GCA_051888835.1 Oliverpabstia sp.
ACCAGAGCTTTTTATAGATCTCTTTCAGATCTTCTGCCGTCAATTCTTTGCGTGTATTGGATGGGCTTCCGCTCTCCATAGCATCTGCTGCCATCTTATCAATTTCTTCGAAGAATTTTTCTTTATCGATACCGTATTCTTCCAGTGATGGAATATCCAGTTCTTTACACAGATTGATAACAGCCTGAAGGAATTTATAGCTTGCAGTCTTATTATCATCTTCAGCGCTGGCTACATGGATCGCTCTTCCCAGATGTCCGAACCGGTCATATACTTCCTGATCGGCATCTTCCAGAACGAAGGTAAAACATTCTTTCAAAAGCATGGCATTGGACAGTCCGTGGGCCACATGGAACAGTGCGCCGATGGGACGGCTCATGCCGTGTACAATCGTAACGGAAGAGTTATTAAATGCAATTCCGGCTTCCAGTGCTGCTACAGCCATACGGTCTCTGGCTTTCACATCGGAACCGTTTTTATATGCTCTCGGCAGATATTTGAAAATACGCTTTACTGCGGAAATTGCAAAGGTATCGGACAGACTCTGCGCTTTTTTGGATGTAAATGCCTCAATTGCGTGGGTCAGTGCATCCAGACCGGTAGCTGCTGTGATCTTTGGCGGTGCTGTCATCGTAAATCTTGGATCAATGATCGCCAGATCCGGCATCAGAACCGCGCCTTTCAAAAGCATCTTCACATCATTTTCCGTATCTGTGATGATCGTGAACTGAGTAGCTTCCGATCCTGTTCCTGCAGTTGTCGGGATGGCAACCAGCGGCGGAGTAGCTTTTTCAAACGTTTTTCCCATATAATCGGAAATCTTTCCTCCGTTTACTGCCATTGCACCGATCGCTTTCATGGAATCAATCGGGCTTCCTCCACCCAGAGCGATCAGGAAATCACAATTTTCAGACTGATACATTTCCAGTCCTTTATAGATCATTTTGTCTGTGGGTTCACCAAAAATACCATCGTAGATCACATACTCAATTCCCTGGTTTTTCAGAGCTTCCTCCACATGTGCGGCATTTCCGAGTTTTACCATTACCTCATCCGTCACCAGAAGTGCTTTCTTTCCCAGTTCTTTCAGGTTGGATTCTGCCAACTGTAATGCGTTTTCACCAGTCACAATTCTGCCCGGCATAATAAATTCTCTTGCCATTTTTTCATTCCTCCTCGTTGTATTGCTGCCATTTTTGAATGTCTGCAATATTACTCCGGGATGGGTTCTCACTGCCGTCAAACCCAAAGGCAACGGCAATGATCCCGGAGTGTTTTTATTTTTTATAATCCTGTATTTTCAGCGATGAATTTTCTCGCACGGATTGCATATTCCAGCGGATTAGCCTTTGCAGGATCCTGCTCAGCTTCCACTACCATATATCCTTCATAATCAGCATCTTCAAGAACTTTGAAGATAGATTTGAAATCTACACATCCGTCTCCCGGAATGGTGAAGGCACCTTCACGTACACCTGCCAGGAAGCTCATATCTTCTGCTTTTACTTTGGCAACTACGTCCGGACGGATATCTTTCAGATGAACATGTTTGATTCTGTTTACATATTTTTTAACCATTGCAACTGCGTCTTCTCCACAGTATGTGAAATGGCCACTGTCAAACAGCAGGCTTACGTATTCCGGATCGGTTCCTTCCATCAGACGTTCTGTTTCTTCCGCTGTCTGTACTACAGTTCCCATATGATGATGGAATGTAAGGCTGATGCCATACTCTTCTTTTGCAATTTTACCCAGCTTATTCAGACCTGTGCAAAGTGTATCCCATTCTTCATCATTCATCACATATTTATGTCCGAATACAGGTGTCTCCATCTGTCCCTGTACACTGTAGCTCTGCTCAGAAGCACCGATGATCTTGGATCCCATTGCTTTCAGGAAAGCCAACTGTGCACGGAACTCTGCTTCCACTTCTTCAAATGGTTTTGTAAGCAGGAAAGAAGAAAACCACTGATTACAGATTTCAACACCGCGAAGCTCCAGAGCTTTTTTCAGAACTTCCGGATCTTTTGGATATTTATTTCCTACTTCGGAACCTGTAAATCCTGCCAATGCCATCTCACTTACACACTGTTCAAAGGTGTTTTCTTTTCCCAGATCCGGCATATCATCATTTGTCCATGCAATAGGAGCAATACCTAATTTTACTTTTTCTTTGTTTAACATTGTCTTTCTCCTTTATCTTTTTATTTTAACGGAATTTTAATTCCGCCTGTTGCTGAAGCTGATTCTAATATGTAATTTTAACAACGCCGCCGTTTTTCCATGCCTCTGTCGTGGCAAAACCGATCTGCGTGGATTTTGTGCCGTCATATACCGTTACTTCCGGTTTTCTTCCGGTTTCCACACAGTTTATAAATTCCTGCATTTCCAGAAGATAGGCTTCCGCGAATCTTTCCGGGAAACCACTGACACATTCTTTTACAGCACCATGATTATCGTAAATCATACAGAGATTTTTCTCCGGTACCGGACTGATACGAAGTGTTCCCTCTGTTCCCACTACTTCTGTCTCTACATGGTATCCATGCGCCGCTGTGCGCCCCACATGTATAAATCCAAGCGCACCATTTTCACATTTGTACATGGCTGCACCTGTCTCGTCATCACCGGCTGCTTTAAATTCCGGATGCTTGAATGTAGCTCCCGCCGCATATACTTCTACCGGATCGGAGCCGAGGAACCAACGCATCAGGTCAATATCATGGATTGCCATATCAATGAAAATACCGCCGCTTGTGGCCGCATACCGGATTGCTCCCTGCACCAGTGTTTCCGGGTCAATTCCTGCTGCCTTGACCATATACGGTGTGCCAATGGCACCTTCCTCTATCTTCTTTTTCGCATATGCATAAGAAGGATCAAATCTTCTCATAAATCCCAGGAAAAATGCCAGCTCCGGATGACGCTCCACAGCCGCTTCCGCCATTTTACATTCTTCCACAGTTACTCCCAACGGTTTGTCAGTAAATACATGTTTTCCCGCATCCAGAGCTGCCGCAATCTGCCAGCAGTGTTCGCTGCTTGTAGTTACGATTGCCACAGCGTCTATATCTGCTTTTGCAAGCATCTCCCTGTAATCAGAATATACCTCCTGAACTCCCAGCTGATCGCAGGCATAATCCAATTCCGCAGGTACGATAGAACAGGCTGCTGTCAGCTCTGCATTCGGTATCTTAAATGCCAGATTATTGGCATGTACTTTTCCAAGCCTGCCCAGACCGGCAATACCTACTTTTATTTTTTTCATTCCTATTCCTCGTATGGTGTGTTGAATACCTGAATGTGTCGTTTTACATTTTCATATACACCCTGTGTCATGGCTTCATTCAAATCAAAGAAATTGTGTTTTCCTTCCTGTGCCATGTACTCTTCTGCCTTTTTTGTCAGAGAGTTAAAGCTTGCTGTAGCAATATTTACTTTACGGATACCAAGAGAAATCGCTCTCTGGAAATCTTTATCTGTAATACCGCTTCCACCATGAAGAACCAACGGAATATCCACTCTGTTGTGAATCTCTTCCAGTACATCAAAAGCAAGCTGCGGAGCTACCGGATAATCCCCATGAGCATTTCCAATCGCAACTGCAAGAGCATCCACACCGGTCTTTTCACAGAACACTACCGCATCTTCCGGATCTGTACAGCGGATTCCGTGATCACTTTTTCCGTCCTCGCTTCCACCTACCAGACCCAGCTC
The DNA here is from genome assembly GCA_051888835.1 of Oliverpabstia sp. GTDB lineage: Bacteria > Bacillota > Clostridia > Lachnospirales > Lachnospiraceae > Oliverpabstia. Next base: position 3,718 of record JBJFCH010000063.1, read on the forward strand.
TGCTTCTACAGTAGCGCCATACTGTTTTGCCAGTTCTGCAACTTCTCGTGTACAGGAAATATTTTCCTCAAATGGTTTTCTGGAACCATCAAACATAACGGAAGTAAATCCCAGTTCCAGTGCTTTTTTTACGGTCTCCATGGTAAGACCATGATCCAGATGCACTGCGATATCCACAGATGCCTCTTTTGCCGCCTGAACCATCATCGGTCCCATCAGCTCCAGAGGTGAATTCGGAAGACGCACCTCTGCGATCTGAAGAATAATCGGTGTTTTCAATTCCTCTGCTGCCCGAACTGCACCACGGATCATCTCCATGTTGCCTACACTGAAAGCACCACAACCACGATTTTCTCTGGCTGCCTGAGCAAGTAACTGTTTCATTGCTACCAGTGCCATTGTATCACCATCCCTTCTTAAATTTTGAGTATGTTTTGGTTATCTTTTTGTGATAATCATAGCACTTTGCTATATTTTTGTCAATATAAAAGGGAATGTTTTTCCAAAACAAAAAGGAGATATCGTACCCACGAATCCATACGTATCTCCTTTTTACTTTAATTTTATTTTTCAGAAAACCATGCCTTCATGGTGTCAAAAATCTTTATCAGTTCCTCTTCTTTTATAATGTAAGGCACCATCGAATACATATACTTAAGGAACGGCCGGCTGAAGACCCCCCGCTCATAGGCAAACTGCTGAAATCCTTCCAATGTGTCCGGATCATAAACTTCAACGCAGGTGCAGCCTCCCATAATGCGCACTTCTCTGATAAGGGGATGGGAAAAACCATCCATCTCACGATGTGATATTTCTTCAATGCGCCTGATTTTGCTCATATAGTCTTCCCGCTCAAAAATCTCGATTCCTTTCAATGCCACCGCACAGGCCAGTGCATTTCCCATAAAGGTAGGCCCATGCATCAGAGCATGACGATCATCATCACTGTAAAACGCCTGAAAAACCTTATGATTCGCAACCGTCACCGCATGACCGATATATCCTCCAGTCAAGGCTTTCCCCAACACCAGGATGTCCGGCAGAACCAGATCCGCAACGAAACGATTTCCCGTACGCCCAAAACCGGTAGCAACCTCATCAAAAATCAGCAATACATCATACTGATCACACAGCTGTCTTGCCCGTTCCAGAAAAGAAATATCATACATCCGCATACCGCCTGCCCCCTGCAAAAGAGGCTCCACGATAAAGCAGTTCAGTTTGTCATGATATTTCTCGAAAGCTTCCTCAAGTGCAGGAATCTCTGTGGGAATATGAACAACGTCTTTCTTCTCATCAAAAGCAAAATGATAATCTTCATCATCTCCCACTTCCATCGCTTTGAAAGTATCTCCATGATAGGCATGCTCCAGTGCCAGAACCATTGGGCGCTTCCGGCCCATATTGGTATTGTACTGCAGTGCCATTTTCAATGAAACTTCTACCGCCACACTGCCGGAATCTGAAAAGAAGCAATAATCCAGATCACCGGGAAGATATTCCTGCAGTTTTTGAGAAAGCTTCTGTACCGGTTCATGGGTCAGCCCTCCCAACATGACATGACAGAAACGATCCGCCTGTTCTTTGATGGCAGCAGTAAGCTCCGGATGCTTATAGCCGTGAATCATACACCACCAGGACGACACAGAATCAATCAGTTTCTGATCCTCCGTATAAAGATATACACCTTGCGCATCTATAATTTTATAAGGTTCTCTCATCGTTTTCATCTGTTCATAGGGATACCAGATCATACTACTTTCTCCTCTTCATAAAGTGACGTTAACACATCTATATTAATATCCAGTTCTTCAGCTCCGTCTTCCACTTTTGCAAGTGTGGGAAGACCTGTCATATATTCACACATAAAGATGTTATCCTCTTCCATAACGTTGCCGGGATGAAAATGATTAAAGATAACACCTTTTACCTTCATGTGTTTTGCTTTCATATATTCGGCTGTCAAAACCACACTGTTAATGGTTCCCAGTCCTGCATCCGCAATGATGACGGAAGATAGATCCAACTCTTTTACAATATCCTCCAACTGTATTTTTTCCTCATCAAAACAAATGGGACACAAAATACCGCCGCTGCCTTCCACTGTAACGTAATCATATTTTTCCATGACGGAAATAAAGCCCTGCTTTACCACGTTCATCATCACCGGATTTCCTTCGATCCGGGATGCCAGATGAGGAGAATACGCATTTTCATACACATATGGGCACATTTCTTCCAATGGTTGTGTAATACCGGAACACTGCTGCACAAACAAAGCATCTCCCGGAATCAGATTTCCGTCCTGACGTCGTTCATTTCCGCTCATAGCTGCTTTATAGTAGCCGGGATTTTTTCCATGTTCAGCAAGTTTTTTTACCATCAGACCGGTCACATACGTTTTTCCGATATCTGTTCCTGTTCCTGTAATAAATAATGCACGACTCATCTTACTTCTCCTTCCAATACTCCGGTGTCACATCCCTGTTCAGACTTTCCAGCATCTGTCTGTCACTTCGAATCGTAGCACATGCAACAGTCGTCAGCATGTTGCCGGTGATAGTTGCCGATGCACCGGACTGAAATGCGATTTCACCGTCATTGGTCAGAAGTGCTCTTCCTGCTGCCAGACGAATATTCGCTGCCGGATTAATATAACGGAAAAAAGCAATCGTCCTCAAAATTTCATCTTCTGTCAGCCGGAGAAGATTTTCAAACGGTGTTCCTTTAATCGGCATCAATGCATTGATGGGAATAGAGTCAATCCCCAGTTCCGCCAGACTGACGGCCATGTCCAGACGATCCTCCCAGGTCTCTCCCATACCGATGATACCTCCTGAACAGGCACACATTCCTTCTGCTTTCACTTTTTTCAGTGTTTCAATCTTCTGGTCATAGGTATGAGTAGTGCAGATATTCGGGAAATTCCGTCTGGAGGTTTCAATATTGTGATGATAACTGGTTACACCGGCTTCATGGAGACGATGCAGCTGCTCTTCATTCAGGAATCCCATAGAAGCACACAGATCAATCTTACATTCCTGATGCATTGTCTCAAACGCATGAATCGCTTTCTCAAATTCCGTTCCTGTCAGGGCTCTGCCGGCTGTTACGATAGAAAAGCGATCCACTCCCTCGCTTTCATTCATCTTACAGGCTTCCACAATTTTTTCTTCCGGCAAAAAATCATAAACTTCACAGTTCGTGTGATTGTGAGCAGACTGTGCACAATACTTACAATCCTCCGGACAGCGGCCGCTGCGACCGTTGATGATAGAACACAGATCCACTTTATCTCCTATAAAATAAGCCCGAATACGGTCAGCCCCTTCACAAAGCTCTTTCAGATCACAGTTCAAAAAGAATGACAAATCATCTTCCCTCGTAATTCTTCTGCCATCTATAATTTCCTGTGCCAATGCTAATGCATCCATATTTTTTCTCCTTCCGATCATTAAACTTCTTCTGACCCTTGCGGTCTTTTTTACCCCTGCTGCAGCTGATGATTCAAGATTGGTTTTACTCTTTTTACCAGAGCTGCTGCCAGTATGCACAGACAGATATCTCCCGGAACTGCCAGAACAAAACAGTATAAAAACAGCGGTCCGAGGGCAATCGGTGTATCGATCACATAGTTGCAGATTATGTAGTAATAAATCATACCCACAGCATAGACGATCAGCAAACCGACAAAATTCGCAAGCATATAACGGGGAACCGTTTTTTCTTTCATCCGCTCGGCGATCAGACCAGTCACATACGTTCCAATACAAAAACCGATGATATAGCCGAAGCTGGGTTTTATAACATACCAAAATCCGCCTCCCTCCGAAAAAATAGGAAGCCCCGCCAATCCCAGTATCATATAAGCAACAACAGAAATGGCTCCTTTTTTGGAACCCAGAAGCAATCCTGCCAACGTAGTAAACAAAAACTGTAACGTAAACGGAACCACCGGAACCGGGATTTTGATAAACGCTCCTACAGCAATCAGTGCAGTGAACAGACTGCAGAGAATTAAATTGGTTGTCTTATTCATTTGTTAACCTCTTTCTATTCTAAGTTGACATTATTATAGCAAAGCATCACGGATTGTCAACCATTTTTCTTTAGAGATTAACATTGCAAAAGATGCCGATGCAGGAAACATATCCCACATCGGCATCTTTTATAAGAAAATATATTTTTTTAGATCTCTTTCCAGATAATCTCATTGGCATCCAGTTCCAGATCAAAGCTGGTGCCGTCACCTTTGTAAACGGTGGTTTTCTGTGGTTCGTAAGTATTATTTACGATGCAGTACTTGCCATTTTTTACATAGGCATGTACTTCTACATTGTAATTGGTACTGAACCATTTGTGCAGGTTCTCTTCATCATGAGAAGCCCACATGATCGCACGATAGAGTACACGGCTGTTTTCAAAGCTGTACGGAAGTCCGCTGATATAAACGCCGCGGCCATTTCCAAATTCATTGACTGCCATCTGTACTTCTTTTTCTGACTGTTTAATAATGGTTGTTTCCGGCATTGCATAGATATTCTTCTTGCCTTCGCCAAAATCCACATCCCCCTTACAGTCCTCGATAATGAAGTGATCATGCTCTTCCCAGTTGTATTTGTCTTTGTTCAGATCAAATCCATTTTCACGTTCTACCCCAAGAACACTGCGAAGCTGGATAAATTTTCCCTGCCACTGATGAGCTGCCGGTTCACCGATACCGATAAATCCACCGCCATTGTAGACAAACTCATTGATTGCGGACACAATGGTTTCATCTGTCCAGTTCTCGCCTCCGGTGTATGCGGTATCTGCATCGCCCACATTCAGGATCACATCAATTTCTTTCAGAAGATCCGGGTTATTTCTGATATCATCAAAGGTGATAAATCTTACATCAAACGGAGCACCGCTCAGTGTCTCCATGATTCCTGCATAGGAATAATTCTGTTTGTGATAAATCGCATGATGTACCATATGATTGCCCCATGCACGCATTTTTCCCCAACAGTTCAGCACAGCTACTGTCTTCACACAATACGGAGTAGTTCCTTTAATATTTTCATACAAGGTTCTGAATTCCTGACATACGCTTTCCACGTAATCAATAAATTCCGGGAACTGTACAGCCAGTTTCAGATATCCGCCGTATCCGATCCGGTCGATTGGTTTTCTTAAAATCGCACGCCGTGCCGTCACCCAGTTCACTTTCGCTTCTTTTACCGGATCGCCGCCCTCATAGAAAGTATCCGGGAAGAAATACGGAAGGAAACGTCCCTCTGTATATTTTACACCCGGAATATCACTGATCAGACGCAACGTTGCGCCATTTCCAACAGAACCAACGACCGCATCCAGCCCAACCGACGTAAACTCATCCATGAACGGCTCCATTCCGATCCAATGATCCCCCAGGAACATCATAGCTTCTTTTCCATACTCATGAACAATATCCACAAACTCTTTGGCAAGTTTTGTCACTTCTCTTCTCTGGAATGCCGTGAAATCCATAAACTCTTTGGAAGGAATCCGGTACATATTGTTCATATATCCCTGGTCAATGATGAATTCCGGACGGAACTTATATCCCACTTCCTGCTCGAACTGTTCCAGAATATACGGGCTGACAGATGCAGAATATCCATACCAGTCCACATACTTTTCCCTCGCCAGCTCATCAAAAATTAATGTAAACTGATGGAAGAATGTGGTAAATCTCACCACATCCACATAAGGATGACTTTCGAGGAATTTTCTCAGACGTTTCTTGGAAAATTCTTTGGTCTTTGGCTGACGTACATCAAACGTAATCTGTTTTTCCACGCCCTGCCAGTCATTGGTGACCGCATTGTACATATGAACCGGATCCCACATGATATAGGCCAGAAAGCTGACCGTATAATCATGAAATGCTTTTGCCGGTTTGATGGTCACATCACCTGTCTCTTCACTGTAATTCCACTCAGCAACCGGAACTACCTTTCCTGTCGTACGATCGATTACTTCCCACCATCTTCTGATATCATCATGAGAATTTACCTTCAGCATATCCGGATACAGATGATCCATCAGGTGAATGGACAGTTCTCCGCCTGTCGCCGTATGAATCGAAGTCATAATATACATCTGCTGAATCTCATCCGGATTTGCCTTCGCCCATGCGTTATCTTTTCTGGTGGTATAATACGTCGCATACACTTTTGCATCTACTTTTTTCAGCTCTTCCGGATAATCTGTTCCGTCACAGTCACGAATTGCATCCGCCCCCCAGCGTTCAACCAGATCCAGTGTCTCCGGCACTACATCCACATCTGTCGGGATCGTTACTCTGCCCCTTATACATTCTTTACTCATAGCCTTCTCCTTTTACTATATACTATTTATTATTGGTAATTTATTTATGAGATTATTATAAGAAACTCCCTCCGAATATTCTATACTGCTCTTGTTTCGAATGTTATATATCTTGCTTTTCAACGATACCGTTCAGACAGTTACACTATATTTTTCCATCTTCCCAAAACTTGAAAATCAGTTTTTATCACGCTATAATAAAAATAAGATTTTCGAGAGTACGAAGTAGTGTCTTTTGAGCCAACAGCGAAACAGGAGGAATTATTCATGGCTAATCTATCTTATTCTTTTACCGATCTTTCCACAGATCACTCCGACAAGCAACAGCTTCGCTATGTCTCTTCCTCTTCTTTCGGAAAAGACTGGAGCAGCGTGCTTCATTCCCACGAGTGCACGGAGCTTTTTTATGTAACCGAGGGAGAAGGTCTGTTCTGCACGGATGAGGAAAGCCGTTCCATCAAAAAAGATCAAATGGTCCTGGTCAACCCCAAAGTCCGCCACACAGAACGTTCTTCAGCAGAAAAACAGATGAACTACATCGTCCTGGGCATTGACAATCTGCAGTTTCATTTTGGAAAAGAAAAGGAATTTCTTCCATTTCAGGTTTTTCAGCTGGCATCACACCGGGAGGAAATTCTGCCTCTTCTACACACCATTTTAGCCGAACTGGAACAACGGAAACACCTTCATGAGGAAATATGCCAGCACTATCTATCTATACTTTTGCTACAGGTACAGAGAATCACAGGACAGGATTTTACAATTTCTGCCCCCAATCCGATTCCTTATGAATGTGAAAAAGCAAAATCTTATATTAAAAATCATTTTCGCGAATCCATCACGTTGGATTCCCTGGCGGAAGTTACCCATTGGGACAAGTTTTATTTTTCCCACCAGTTTTCCGGTGCCTATGGCATTTCCCCGATCAATTATCTTTTGAAGCTTCGGGTGGAACACAGCAAACATCTTCTGGAAACGACAGATTACTCCGTCACCCAGATTGCAGAAGCTTCTGGATTTTCTTCTCAAAATTACTTTTCACAGACCTTTAAAAAAAGTACGGGAATGTCACCGAGAGAGTACAGAAAAACCTTCTCCAAACAGTAATATCTGAACAAATCATAATGAAAAGGGAAAATCTTATGGAATACATAAAAGAAGAAGTGGCTTCCTGTCCGAAGAATCATCGGGAAGCCACTCATACACTGACCTATAAAAAAGCTACTTGTACCCGTGTACCGGATACTCTGCTGCACTTTATGTGCAGCCTGAATCCCCGGTGCAAGGAATGCGTGGAGGAATATTTATAACATGTTCTTAATAATATTGACTATCTTATAGAAAGAAGGGGAAAGCAGTGGAATTCAGTCATGAACTGATTATGCCCAACAAAGATCTTCCTTTCAAAATGTTTTTATTTGAAGGAAAAAACGGTAATTATTACCGTGATAAGCACTGGCATCGCTCTGTGGAAATATTCGCCGTACAGGAGGGGGACATAATTTTTTTCCTGAACAATCAGCTCTATCCTCTTCATTCAGGAGAATTTATTCTGGTCAATTCTAATGAAATCCACTCTATCGATGCGCCAAATCCCAATAAGACTATTGTTCTCCAGATTCCCCTGAATACATTTGAAGATTATTTTACAAGGGAACAGTTTATCCATTTTACCCACGGAACAATGGAACAGGACAAAAAAGTGATGGAACTGATTCAAAATATGTTCGAAACTTATGAGCAAAAAGCGTATGGATACGAAATGAAGGTAAAAGGGTTGTTTTTTATGCTTCTGTATCTTATGGTTACCGAATACCGCGAATTGGATGTAACAGAAGATATGATCAGGCGGAACCAAAAATTGAACCATCTGTCCATGATTACTGCATATATTAAAGAAAATTACGCCTCAGACTTATCATTGGAAGAACTGGCGAAAATCTTCGGGTATTCTACCTGCTATCTTTCCCGTATGTTTCAGAAATATGCCGGAATAAATTACAAATCGTATCTTCAGAGCATTCGTATAGAACAGGCTTTTAAAGAGTTAATTAATTCAGATCACACAATCAGTGAAATCGCTCAAAATAACGGTTTCCCAGACAGTAGGGCTATGGCGAAAGCTTTTTATAAGAAATATGGTATCTTGCCCAGTGAATATCGAAAGGCAGAACGAAAAAAACAAAAAAGTGCTATAGATCAGTTAAGTAATCGGTCGAAAAAGTCCTAAAGAATTGTTATGATGATTCCAATAGAACAGTTGCGTACAAAAGCAAACGCAGAAAGGAGTTATCATGGAAATTAAGAAAGTAACTGATCCATCCTTCCGGAAATACGGAAAAATTGTCGAAGGCTGCGAGACCGCCAAAATATTGAAAGTAATGGAACACACACCCCTTCCGGACGATGTAATTTATGTTCCATCTGTGGAAGAGATGGAAGTTCTTGAAGAAGCAAAAGTTTTTCAGAACAGTGTTTTCGGGGGAATCCCCATTCAAATCGGATATTGTAACGGAAATAACCGTAAACTGAATGCTTTTGAATATCACCGGAATTCAGAGATCAATATTGCAGTGACGGATATGATTCTTCTGGTTGGATCCCAGCAGGATATTCAGGCGGATTATACCTATGACACCTCTCTCACAGAAGCATTTCTCGTGCCTGCAGGAACAGTGGTAGAGATGTACGCCACAACACTGCACTATGCACCCTGTACAGCGGCTGATGGAGGTTTCCGCTGTACCGTAATTCTACCACGGGGAACCAATACAGAAATAGATTTCCCTTTAAGTGAAAATGGAGAAGATCGACTTATGACTGCTAAAAACAAATGGCTGATTGCCCACCCGGAAGCAGGAATCGAAGGTGCTTTCTGCGGACTTACAGGTGAAAACATTGAAATATAATTAAAAACAGGAAATGGGTTGTTTCTGCATTTGTGTTATCAGAACAGCCCATTTTCCTGTTTTTCTATATCAAAAACTCTTAACCATCTCCATAACAATCTGTTCCCATCGTACCAGGTTATTCAGATCATGACCAGCTGAGCTAATATCCTTTAACACGATATCACAGTTACATCCATTGCGCTTCACTGCCGCAAGAGTACGTCCGATTTCTTTTCTCAATGCATCTTCATCCAGCTTTATAGTAACAGCTGCAGGATTTGGCTTATTTGCAAGTACATATTTTTTGCCGATCGCTTCGGCGGCAACATCTACATCTGCCCATGGCGTTATGGATACTTTACGAAGATTGGGGAGTTTTTCTACAATATCCATTTTCTTATCCAACGGTTCACAACATCCATAATAATTCAGTCCAAAATGGCTCATCAATTTTTTCATATACACAATGTCAAATTCTTCATGCATATCCTTACCCACAGATGAAAAAATCTGAGCCATTCCGCGACCCCAGATGTGTTTCCGCAATACTTTCCCCCCATCATAATCTTTTGCCAGATCACTACACAATGCAGTGGTGCAATGAAGGCTGTATGAATTCAGTTCAAAAAGATCCTGCTCCTCCATCTGTTGTAAACGGCTTTCCTCACATTCATATATTTTCGAAACAATCTGATGAGAAAACTCCGGTTCTTCTATCAAATCTATCAGCAGATTATTGACTCCACGCAGTTCTGCAATCATATCCCACGGGGCAGAATAGCAGTCATGTCCAACAATTTTCACAGGAATGATGTCCCCGATTGCCTCCGACAACTTCTCATACTGAGCCATTGTCTCCTCTTTGTCATAAGTAATCACCGGCAGCTTGATTTCTTCCAGATCTTCTGGTGTTGACAGCTGATCATGATACATATGAGCAGAAATCCCCTGTTGTTCTGCATTTGTATATACCTGATCATCCTGTTTTTTCACACCGCTCCCACTATTGTGTATCACTTTAACCACCGGGATATAGGGCTGAAGTATCATATCAGCCGGAAAATATTTCCACTGAAACATTTTTTTCCGCATCAAATCTTCTGCCGTACGAAGCACAGAATCTGTACAACGAAGCGTAAGGGAGCCATCAAAATTCAGTTCATGAAAAGGGATCTCGTCAATCAAAACCACGGGACGCTGCATCTTCAAATCATTCACCGCTCTGTGCAGCACCATCCGCTCTACATTCATCGGGCTCATCGCTTGCTCATAATATTCTTTTGCCAGTTTCCGCAATTCTTTTAATCCTTCCATGTCGTCCTCCCTGAAATCATAAAATTTCACCCATGTTTGAAGAAGGCTGTCGTTTCACAAAACAATTTCTGAAACAACAGCCTTCCTATAAGGTTTAATCACAACTCAAAATCATTGAATCTATCAAATCTGTCCGATCAGATATTCCTGTCTTCCTTCTCTTAAAAATACAGGCATTGTAGAAATCGGGGCTTCAATTTCATACTCTCTGCCGCCTTCGTATACCTGTCCTGTTCCGGCACATGTCCATGAAGCTCCTTTTGGAAGATAAACCTTGCGGCTCTGCATCTTTTCATGACAGATTGGAGCCACTAAAATATCCGGACCGAACATATAGGAATCCGTGATATCCCAGCATACATCATCATGTGGGAATTCATAGAACAAAGCTCTCATGACCGGCGTTCCCTTTTCATGTGCTTCTTTCATAAGACTTCTGGTATAATCCCTCATCATCTCACGAATTCTGATAAACTTAACAAGAATCGGATAGTTTTCATCACCAAAACTCCAGATTTCATTATCTGCACCGGTCAGTTCACGTACTTCACCCGCTTTGTTAATGATGGGTTCACTCGGTTGTCGATTTCCATGAATTCGCATAACCGGACAAAATGTACCAAACTGAAACCACCGAACAAGAAGTTCCCGAAAATCCGGATCTTCTGACACTCCGCCATGGAAACCTCCGATGTCTGTTGTCCACCACGGGATACCCACCAGACCCATATGAATACCGGCACAGATTTGTTTACGAAAATCCTCATAGGTAGACATAATATCGCCCGACCATACCAAAGCACCATAACGTTGACTGCCCACCCATGCACAACGAGCCAAATTGACGATATCCTTCTGTCCTTCCGCCTGTTGTCCTTCATAAAACAGACGTGCATATTCTCTCGGATAAATATTTCCAATCTCAGTTACTGCTCCCGCATGGTAACGGTAGCTGTCGTAATCATATGTAGTAAACTCCGGTTCTGCCTCATCCAGCCAGAATGTCCGAATACCCATATCCACATAATTCTGTTTTACTTTATTCCATACATATTCTCTGGTTCGTGGATTAGTGGCATCCATGAAAACATTATTGCCGTGGAAAGTCATCTGCACATCTATACCGGCGTTACTCTTAACAAGTAATCCCTGCTGCTTCATCTCTTCGTAATTTTCACTGCGCCAGTCAACCTGTGGCCAAATGGATACCATCGTTTCTATTCCCATATCATGAAGTTCTTTCACCATAGCTGCCGGATCTGGGAAATATTCTTCATCAAAACGCCAATCGCCGCAACGTGGCCAATGATAGTAATCAATCACAAGAACATCCACAGGGATACCTCTTTTTTTGTATTCCCTTGCAACAGACAGTACCTCTTCCTGGTTATAATAGCGAAGTTTACACTGCCAGAAACCAAGACCATATTCAGGCATCATAGGTACAGTACCTGTAACGGAAGCATATGCTTCTTCAATCTCTGCAGGGGTATCTCCAGCAGTAACCCAATAATCCAGTTGTTTCGTAGATTCCGCAATCCACTGCGTTGTGTTCTTTCCAAAATGAACCTCACCAACTGCTGCATTATTCCACAAAAAACCATAACCGATATTAGACATATAAAACGGAATACTTGCCTGAGAGTTACGGTGCGCAAGCTCCAGATTACAGCCTTTCAGATCCATAATCTCCTGCTGATACTGTCCCATTCCGTAAATTTTTTCTCCCGGTTCCGGCACAAAACTTGCCTTCAGACGGAATGTTCCACCAGGCAAAGCCTTAAATGCGCGGGCTTTCAGTGCTAAACATCCTCCATCGGAAATTTCTTTAAACAATACTTTTCCGTACTGATTTTTATAAGTTATTTGTAAAGCATGACTTCTCTCCAGTACATTAAGTTCTGCACAAATATTTCCATTTTTGATGGATGCACTCCATTCATTTATCTCAATCTGACTTTCCGTATCCGTCTGTTCAAGCAAGGCGGCATTTTCATCACTTATTTCTCCAAGGATGCACGCTCTGACACGCAGACTGTTTTTTCCCCATGGAGTCAGCATAACGGTTTCCCCATTTTCTCTGAAAATCAGACTGTTATCTTTTTTCTCAAAAAATCTCATAGTATATCCCCGTATGATGTTTATAAAAGATAAACCCTTACTTTTCCTTTCTTTCAAAAATAGTAATTATATCCAGCGGTGTCTCAGCTACATTTTTAATTGCCTTTAACCAACTGCGCAAGCGCTTTGAACTTCTCAATAGATACTCCTGGAGGGCAGCTGTCGCTGTTTGCCAGAGTATATCCTCTGTTTTTCATGATATCTAAAAGTTCATGCGCTTTATCCTTAACTTCTTCCACCGATCCATTCAAAAGTTTTACCGGTTCTATTCCACCTACAATAGCTATATGCTCAGGCAGTATTTTGTTAACATCAATCAGATCCACATCTCCAGTAGGTGCTGGAGAAACAGATTCCAGAACATCTATTTTCGAATCAGCCATATCCGGAAGAAGTGCGTTCAGCCTTCCACAGGCATGCTGAACATAACGCTTCCCCTTTTTGTGTAAAATATCGCACCACATATTAATTTCCGGCAATATATAATCTCTATAATACTGCGGAGAAATATTGGTTGTTGAAGTATCCTCCCAGGAAAGGAAAAATTCAGAAGAAGAATTTGCAGCAATCTCAGCAGCATCTCTTGATACCCGATACATGGAATCCAGAGTTTCCTGTACCAACTCTGGAAAATCCATCACTGAATATACCATGTTCTCCGTACCTACCCAATTTTCCAAAAGTGACTGAAAGGATGTTTTCATTTCCGGACAGATTAGCGGTAAAAGCAATCCCCGTTCTCCCAACTTTTCCGCTTCCAGATCAAATTTTTCATAATCCGCTTCCAAATGTGTCGAATCCATAAGATATTTCAGGAGCAAAAAATCTTCCTCCTCTTTTACCGGATGATCCACGAGAAACCATGTATTACCATGTTCAACATACTGATATCCAAATTTCAAATCGCCTTTTGATGTATGAAAAGTGGTTACTTTCCTGTTTCCATTGACTTCTGTGAAAATTTCACAGTCATCAATGATTCTTTTACAAAGCAACATGTTCTCCCCATTTTTTCCATACATTGGATAATGCCCTCTGAACAGAGGATCTGCCCCTATGCTTTCCAGAAATTCCAATTCTCCACGATTCGTAAGTTCATCATCCGCATTTTCCCACCAATACGTCAAAAACGGACTAAATGGTATTCTATCTGTCTTCTCACCTCTCAAAGCTTTCACTATACGTTCTTTAGTTGTCATTTAGTTCCTCCTTCACTACCTCAGCCTCAAGATTGTTTACAATATATTTTTAGGATTTTAATTTAATTTTTTATTGTTAACGGTAAATAGATTATCATCAAAACTATGAAAAAATGGGAGCCGTCACTCACCTAATGCAACAGCTCCCATTACATATGGTTTTGCTTTCAAACTCAAGTCTTCAAAAGATTTCTTAAAGCATTCCAATGCTTACTGAACGTCTGATTTATCAATTCCCCATATAAGCATCATATGCTTCTTGATAAATTTCTTCATATCTGTCACTTCCCATTGCTTCCATCTGTGCCACATATGCATCCCATTCCGCATCAATATCTCCACCATTTACGATCCATTCAGAAACAGTCTGTTTCCAGTAACCGTTCAAATCTGTTGCCAATGTTGAAAGCTCGTCACTTTGTTCATCGCTCAGATTTACCAATGGATAATACTCATCTTTAAAATACTCGGAATATGCCTTATCTGCTTCCAGTTTTCTTCTTACATCAAGAGCTGGTGAAATTTTATCTGACATCTCGTCACTCACATAACCTGTCATATAATCGGCCATAGAATATTTCCATTCCCATGTTCCAGGATCTATATCCTCAGGCGCATCCAACACTGTATATGTGCCATCATCATTTTTCTCCATAGTCACTCCAATTGCACCATAGAACAGCTGCATTGATACTTCTTCGTCATAAAGAGCATCAATCAGACGCATTGCAACTTCCGGATATTTACAACTTGCAGTAACTTCTGCATGATACTTTCCTGCTTTTACATAATCTGGATTTTGTCTCCAATAGCGTTCTCCATTCGGACCTTCCAACGGCATCAACACAGAATATTCTTTTGAACGTTCTTCTCCCAGAACATTACCACGGGTCCAATGAAAAGCTACTCCAACTGTGGAATCACCTTCCGGATTTAATTTAGCAGGATAAATACTCCAATCCTGAGTAAATGCCTCAACATCAATCAATCCCTCCTGATACAGTTTCTGCAGCCATTTTGTCCCTTCTTTAAAATTATCAAGAACTGGAATATAAGCGACATCACCATCAGTTACCGAAAGGTACCTATCGCCCATACTGTCAACAACATCCTCTCCAAAAGAAGCATACAAAGACAAGCATCCTGTCAAATCAGTAAATCCCATGAAAGACAATGGAATCTCATCATTTGGGTCACCGTTTCCATTAGCATCCTGTTCTTTGAATGCTTTCAGAACATTTTCAAACTCGTCCAATGTTGTCGGTATTTCCAGACCCAAATTATCCAGCCATATCTGGTTGATAAAAGCCATATCAAATGAGTACGGACGACAAGGTTTCTGATATGCCAATCCATATATATTCCCATCAGGTGCTGTTGACATTTTCTTCATCGCATCTGAATCGTCAAACATATTCTGGATATTTGGACAATATTTCTCAATGTATTCCGTCATATTAATAAACAAATCACTATTTTGTATAACGTCACTCTCAGTTAATGTCTCACCTAAGAATATATCTGGAAGTTCTCCGCTGGTAAGTAGCAATGATTTTTGTGTTCCCCAATCTTCACTTCCTGGAGTTATGTATTCCCACTCAATATTAATACCTGTCTTTTCTTCCAGTTCTATCCATGTCTGTTGCTCTTCAAACGGATCTGAAAGCTGATGTTTCGCAGCAAGCACTTTCAAAGTAATAGGTTCATCTACAATCGGATAACCTGTTTCATTAAAGCCTGTTGTCGTTTCACTTGTTGCCGTTTCATTTGTTGAAGCATCAGAGCCTCCGTTTTCAGAATCAGACTTTCCACACGCTGCCATTAACATCGAAGCGCTTAATGTTAATGCTACCATCTTTAAAACTCTTTTCTTCATTATTTGATTTTTCCTCCTTTTTTATATTATAGACTCTCGGAATCTTTAAGCCTTTATTTATGCGGCTTCTGAGAGTCCTT
>JBJFCH010000064.1:0-19073 GCA_051888835.1 Oliverpabstia sp.
TCTTCTGTTTTTCCAAGATCCAGCATGGTTTTCCAGATAAACCACTGATGGGAAAACCACACATTTCCATTCCAGTAACCATTGGGCTGATAATAACTTGCAGACTGATCAACCGCGCTGATGCCTACTCTGGAAAACATCTCTTTCTCGGAGAACAGATGTCCTAATATTCTTTCTTCTTGTTCTTTCGTACAGATACCAGCAATCAGTGGATATATACCATCCATTCCTTTTGAATAGTTCTCACCGGATTCATTTTTAAATATGCCGACAGGCTGTTTATTTTCATCATGAACCACATACCCAAAATAACCGCTTTCCTCATCCCATGCATAGGTCTGAAGCGCATGAGATCGAAGGGCAATATCTTCATCATACACTTTCACATCCTCGGTCATTCCTTCCTCTGCTGCTATCATACGCAAAATTTTTGCCATGCGGATCAGCTGAGAAGTCGTCAGAGCCGGCGCACAGTCCGATTTCTTTTTCTGTGCATACATAGCCACCTGTGGCGGAAGATCATCCATGCCACTGCAATTATAAAAATAATCAAACGTTGTCGTCAGCCGACTGGCAAAAGGATCCGTTGTAGAACCTTCACCTTTCCCAGCCATGAATTCATAATATCGTTTCATCCGGGGATACCATGATAAAAGCTTTTCTTTATCTTTACTCCTCTGTAAAAGCTCCAGATACAGATAGGCCTGTACCGGAACAGGTGAGCCATGCATCAGAAAAGCAAAATCTTCATTGTCCGGATTGCTCAGGTAAAGATCCAGCACATATTCAGCCAGACGCGGCTCACTTTCAAGAAGACCCATACCGATAAATCCGGAATCCCAGGTATAAAGGCTGTCCCAACGTTTTCCGGGAGTATGATGTTTAATCCATGTTCCATGTCTATAGATCGGATAGACCACATTCATCAGAAGGGTTGCCTGCAACATACGATTACTGAACTCATACTTCTTACCATCTGTATTATAATCCAGCGGTTTCACTGCTTCTCTGGCTTTCCGATAGATATCTTCTGCCTGCTGTGTCGTCATCGGTACAGGATTCTGATCAGAAATCAGCGCATATTCCACATGTTTCTGCCCAGCAGGGATGAAAATAGAATGTACAATAAAGTTCTGATAAAATCCCGGATCACTGTGCTTTGCCGTAAATGCGGAAGTGAATGTTCTTGTCACCTCATCAAAAGAAGGATCTGCCTGAGACAGGCGGGATACCAGTGCATCCTCCAGAGTTCCTGTTGGAATCTCACGCACTCTGATCTGATCTGTCAGCGGAATGAACTTGAATTTTTCCGCTACTCCTTCATATTCCAAGCCATATCCGGTTTCATCTTTTGTACATACCGGAACAAATTCAGGCTCAAAAGTCTCATATACAACCTCTGCTTCCTGACTACACAGTGAAGCAAAATCAAGCTCTATCCCACCTTTTCCTTCCGATATCAGAGTAATTTTCAATTCTCCTTCTTCTATATCGATCGGAATCTGCAAAACCGTCATTGTATCCGATACCGGGAATGACAGAACCTTATCTGTTTCTTTCCCGCTTTCCTGTCTAAGCACCATTCTGAAGACCGCCGGTATTTCTTCCGGTGTACGATAGCCCAGTACTAATTTCTCATATTTTCTGTCTGATGTCAGAGTTAAGGTTACGCAATCTCCCTGATCTTTTCCAAAAGGCTTAATCTCTTTATAATCAAGCGTAGGATCGTCTGTTCTGTCACCAAAGCCTCTTCCTTCTGTAAAATTCGGATCGAAGAATTCTCCTCTATGCAGGCCATCCGGCATTAAGTGTTCCCACGGTCGGGGATTTCGGTAAGATAATTCTGTGTAATCTGTAAATTTTTTCCAGACAAAATCTTCTTCACAATGTGGTTTGACAATCTTTTTCCATGGATATTCGATAGCCAGATAATAATTCAATACACAGTTCTGATCCAAATCCGTATTATTCACGTATTCTGTACGAATCAGTCTCGTATGCTCATCTACTGCCGAAAATGACACGTCCGCATACACCTGATCCTTCCATTCCAGCTCTACTCTGCAGGTGTAACTGGTCAGATCCGGTGATGCCTCCCATATATGCCAGGATGTAGGAAATGTAACGTTTGGTGCAGGCTGATTGGCATTGGACAACATTGGATGCACCACACAGTCCATTCTTGCTCCCGGAATCGCGGCTTTGGATATGATCCGGGAAATTCCCATATATTTTTTAGAGTAGGGGCCCCAATCCGGCAGCAACTCCTTTGGTTCCTCGAATTCTTTCATATACTCTCCTCCTCATATTTAATTCTGCAGTACCTGTAAAGTATCTTTGATTACCTGTACCGCTTCAGGAGTCTTCGATTCTATATTTTCCTTATTGTAATCCTCTTCCACAAACTCCTGTGCCAGCTGATACCATTCCTCCACCGGGATAGATTCCATTCTCTCAAAAAATCTTTCCCATCTCGGACGATAATACTGCTGCAAAAGACCCCCGTACTGACGGTAAGCATAATCTGCCAGTGACTCATACGATTTTTCATATCCCCAGGTAGTGATCAGTCGTTTTGCATCCTTTACAAACAACTGTTTTGTCGCTTCTCCATAAGGCTCACCGGCATGTGCGGCATATCCCAGCCAGTCGGACAACCTCGTATCCTGCCGGATATACATGAGTCTGTCACAGGTATCAAAAAGCTGAAAAAACTTATCTACTTTCTCTTTGAATTCTTTTTCCTCTCCTGCTTTCCAGGCTTCCACCGCTGAAAGTGCAAGTTCTGTACCTCGATTATTTAAAACCTGTCTCAACAGGTCCTGCATATCATACTGCCAGCTTTCATTCTCTCCCAAAATATCCAGAGACTGCCCCAGCAACAATACTGCCTCTTCAAATCTCTTTCTGTCATAATACGGTTTCTTAATAATAGAAGTATTCAATTCATTAAATACTTCCCCATATGTCATCTCCATCCGGGGACGGAACGTAAAAATCTGAGTATACCCACCATGATGGCTGTAACCGGGGCTGTGATAAGCTGTTTGCAAAAGCTGCTTCCATGCTGTCAAAGCAGAATCAGGAAGACATCCATAACGGGCTTTGAGCCAGTCAGAAATCCAGGTTTCCAGATCCACAGGTTCCTCTTCCCATGCCATTTCAAATAACAGATCCATCACCAGCGGATTATGTAAAGTAGCTTCCGCAGTCAAGCCGACTCCAACCATTTGTGATGCCTTTTTTCTCGCTTCCGGAATCATATCAGCAAGAACCTCCGGCTCTCCATGAGTAGATACACGTCCACCATACATGTCAAGCATACAATACACCCAGGGCACCTGCATAAATTCATTTTTTACCCATGCAGGATTATCCGTAGCAGAAAGATCAAGGATCAATGCATGTTCTTTTCCTACCCGACATATTCCTTCCAGTAGTTCACCGGTCGGATTGTCATGCCATGCCTGTATGATCCAGACACTTTCCGGATCATGTTTCAGCATTTCCTGCAGAACACATTCTGCAATCCGATCATCTTTCAGTTCTTCCGGTCGTATTCCTCCTTCATGAAATACATCAGCAGCATAATAATGGCTTTTCTCTCCCAAAACCTCATCCTGAATCTGATAAAACTTCCGGGCATATTCCTTATAAGCGTCAGAGTCCGTATCCAACATGGCTGGTCTTGAAATCCCGTTCCATATTCCCTGAGGATACAACTCCAGCTCAGGTGCATGCTCCTTATGCCAGGAAGGTACCATACCTCCATACCCCTGACGTACCGGAATCATGCCCATATCAGCCATCCATGCCTGATTTTCCCGTGCCAGTTCTGCCCGGTCACTGAAAAACTGTCTGGGAACAGGACCACCGATTTCTTCAATATTCTGCATCTGCTGCCATGCCGTATAGCAGGGACCTACAATCCATTTTTGAATTTCGTTTTCTTCGTATCCAAGTTCTTTCAGAAAGCGATACCACACTTCTTCAACTCCGGTAAAATCCAATACCAGATTCACACCGGACAAAGCCAGCCAGTCCAGTTCCCGCTGCCAGCGCTGCCGATCCCAGAAAGGCATACTGTAGGACAAGGTACAATAATTGTAGGCATAACGAATTTTACTAAACGCTTTCCGATATATTGTTTTCTCAGGTATACAAGGCTGAGAAGGCATTTTGTTTTGTATCGTCTGCTGTCCGATATATACGTTGCAATAGTTCTTCAGATAAAACTGAAGGCCTGCTGCCATACATACTCCATTATTTCCCTGAATCAATATTTTTCCGTCTGAAGCACTGATTCTATAATAATCTGTTTTCTCCGGTATTTCCTCAAACAGAAACCAGCTGCAATATTCGTCTCCCAATAAGCGGCTGATGATTCCATAACATCCTGTCATTGCCGTCATAACCATTTCCTCGTTAAAGCTCCATAATTTCCTGTATTTTATTTTCTATACATAAGTCAGCAATTCCGGCGACTCCTGCAAAAGGGCTTTCCAACCACAAATGTGCCCCTTCCTCAAATGGGGTAAGGCTCATAAGATAAGTCTCCACTTTTTCTCTGAACGGCTCCCCCATAACCTCTACCGAACGACCACACACAACCATATCCTTGCAGTCCATCATAATGTTTGCGTTGTGCATCAGAATGGCTATTTTTTTTGCCACATCTTCAATCATCAGGTTCTTTGAAGCCAGACTTTCCTGTTCATTTTCTGCTGTTTCCACTCTGTAGTTTCGCAGCAGTTTCACCAGTGAGACCTGATTCTCCAACCAATTCTCCTGCTTCCATTCGTCCTGACTGTTTATAATAGTAGCTCCGATTTCTCCGCATCTTTCGTGATAACCCCGCCTGAGTTTTCCTTCCAACATCATAGCAGCACCAATGCCGGTTCCCACAGAAAGAAGAAGTACATCTCCTCCTTCGGTAAACATGTTCAGTTTTCGGTTGACACCCATACATTCTGCATTGGCATCATTTTCAAAAAATACCGGAACGTGATAAATCTTCTCCAGTTCATCCAGATAATCTCCGATATATCTTTCCTCAGTCACCTTCACCAACACACCATTTGATACGCATCTGGTATGAATGTTATAGCTGACCGGCATAGCCAAACCAATACCTACAATTTTCTTCACATCCAGATTCGCTTCTTCCAGCAGCTCAGGTATCAGAAGATCCTTGATCTCTGTAAGTACTTTTGATAAATCAGGCTGAGATTTACAGATTTTTTTAAAAACTACCGTTCCAAATACATCCACCACACCCATATACAGATACATACCTTCCAGCAAAAAACCCAGTGCATACATACAATCACTTTTTACCTTCAACATCTGTGACGGTCTGCCTAAAGAAACTACTATTTTCTCCTTTTCTTCCAGGATTCCCTGCTGCAGAAAGAAATCTGCAATTTTCATCAATGTAGGGGCACTGATACCGGTATTCTTTGATATCTCCGCCTTCGAGGTTTCCTCACCCAAACGGAGATATTTTGTCCGCATATAATTAAATACTTTTTTACGATTCTCTATTTTTAGCTGAGCAGCGATCATTTTATTCTCCTATTTGTGATTTTCTCCTCTTTTTTAAATTAAGTTAATTAAATTATATGGTAAAAAAAAGTAAAAGTCAACACACAAATACGATTTTTTTATTTTCTCCTTGTGGAATTTCACAATCCAGAAATGAAAGTTCCTTTGTTGAAGTTTACATTTTATTCAAATGATGTCTCTGCAGCCAGTAACGCCGCTCCTATGATACCTGCTTCGTTTCCCAAACCGGCTGTCACAAGCTTTGGCTGACGTTTTGACATTCTGGTGTAACTTTCCCGCTGCATTCTTTTTCTTACAGGCTCCAGCAACAATTCTCCTGCTTTACTGATTCCTCCGCCAATACAGATCAATTCCGGCTGAAATACATTGATGATATCCAAAAGACCGTAGCTCAGATAATCCGTAAATGTATCCAGCACTTTTATCGCTGTCGCATCTTTTTTACGTACTGCGTCAAACAGCATTTTCCCATCCACGCGCTCCAGATCGTTGCTGCACATTTCCCAGAGTACTGACTGCGGATTCTGTTTCATAGCCTCAACTGTCTGTTCCACCAGAGCAGAAGCGGAAGCATATCGTTCAAAACAGCCTTTTCTTCCACAATTACAGGGAAGGCCATCGTATCGGATCGTAAAATGTCCAAACTCTCCCGCAGCATAATTGACTCCTTCATACAGCTGTCCGTTCCAGATAATTCCTCCGCCGATACCGGTGCCCAGCGTGACCATGATCATGGATTCTGCTCCTTTTCCTGTCCCCAGCTTGTATTCCGCCCACGCCGCGGCATTAGCATCATTTTCAAAAGCAAGCTTCGTATCAGGGAAATAGGGCTTTAGCATATCCAAAAATGGCTCATCCTCCATACCCAGATTGTTCGCATACTCTACCAGACCACTCTCCTGATTGGCAGTACCCGGTACTCCGATCCCGATTGCCTGGATCTCACGGATCGTCATTTCGGCATTGGCTAACAGCTGATTTATGAGAACAGCAATACGATGTGCAATTTCTCTACTTCCGCCTTTTCCGGTGGGAACACTGTCCTGGTACTGTAGGCTTCCATCTTCTCCCACAATTCCAGCCGCAATGTTAGTCCCCCCCAGATCCACTCCTATATATTTCATATTCCGTTCCTCTTTTCTTCTATTTCATACAAATATTTCCGTTTTTTATCTGACTTTAAGCCTTATCGTTAAAATCTCAAACGGATGAAGGGAAAGTGCAAGTGTATTGTGTTCCACTTCCAGTATCTCTTTTTCCTGTTCCAGCATATCACACAAATATGCACCGCTTACTTCTGTTCCCAGGCATTCCATATTCATATGAAGTACTGTATCCGTCTGTGCTTTCTTTGACTCATACAAACGAATAATCATGTCTCCGCTGCCGTCCTCAGCCAGTTTTACTGTATCCAGGATTACATTCTCCTGTTCCACCCAAAAAGCCGAAAATCCGGTACAGCCTATTTTCTCAACGGAAACCGCTGTATTAAGTTCATATCCCTGTTTTACCACATCACTGTCATAGAAAGAACCTTCCCATGCAGTAAATGCGTACGTAAAGGTATGCTTTTTCCGATCCGTATAACGTTCCGGTACCGTTGCCGCACGAAGAAGTGTCAGTTCCATGGCATTTCCATTCATACTGATTCCGTATTTGCAGTCATTCAAAATCGCCGCACCCTGATTCTGATCATATAATGCAGTATAACGGTGATTACATACTTCAAATCGATCCTGATCGTATGGACGAGACCGATGGGTAGGGCGCTGTACATATCCAAACTGAATCTCATTGCATGCATTATCAGCATAAACCCGAACAGGAAAAGCTACTTTCAGTAATCTGTGCTGCTCGTTCCAATCAATTGTAGTCTCGAATTCCAATCTGCTGCTTTCCGCATCCAGACGAATCTTCTGGGTATAAGAAGAATGACCGACTACACCGGTCACTTCCAGCACAGCCCGCAGTCCTTCCGACTGTACAATCTGTACAGAAACCTTGCTGACCGGATGTTCTATCTCCTGCATCCGATAATTCGAATCAATATCCCACGAATCATATCTTCTCGGCACATCCTTATACATACAAAAACGATTCATAGGCTCTGCAGCAAATTCTCTCTCTTTTCCATCCATTTTCAGGCAGAAAGAAACCACCTGACCCTGTGTATCGATTTTGGCGCGGATCTGGCTGTTTTCCATCAGGTAACCGTCTCCCAACTGTTTTGCCGTTACTTCTTCTTCCGCTTCTGCAACTTCCGCCGGAATCAATGATACAACACCTGCTGCCGGTAGAGATAAAAGAGCCTCCGGTCCGTGCAGACCGTTCTTAACAGGCACCGGTACACCGTCTGCGCAAGCTCCATTCGAAAAGATCTCCGGCAAACTCACAACCGCTTTTCTGGAAAATCCCAGAGAATTCCATACCGAATATCCTTCTTTTTCGCCCAGTGACTCCATCGCCTCCTGTTTTAACACAGCGCCTCTCTCAAACACCTTAGCAAATTCGGCATTTGCCTCCTCATATACTCTACCGATGCTGGTTCCAGGCAAAATATCATGAAACTGATGCAGCAGAACCGTTTTCCATAATGCTTCCAGCTCCTTCGCAGGGTACTCTTGTCCCTTCTGCGCTGCCAATGCACTCCACATTTCCAGTTCGCGCAACATTCCTTCTGCCCGACGGTTATTCTTTTTCATCTGTGCCTGAGAAGTATAAGTTCCTCTGTGTGCTGCCAGGTACAATTCTCCCGCATACGTGTGTTTTGGACCTCCCATTTCTTCCATATGCCGGAAAAACTCCAACGGAGAGGTCATCTTCATTTTTACGCAGCCTTCCAGATTTTCCATTCTTCGTACGGCTTCAATATGGTCTCTGCATGGGCCACCGCCTCCATCACCATAACCGATAGGATACAGGAATCCTTCCAGATCTCTTTTCTGTCCTCTGTCTTTCCATACCGTAACTGCTTCCTGCGGATTAGCTTTATAGGTATAATTCGTCGGTAAAAATGCAGTAACCTTTGTACCATCAATGCCTTCCCAATTAAAATAATGATAAGGAAAAGGTTCTCCGCCATTATATGACCAGAAAATTTTCTGTGTTACCAGATACGGCACACCACACCCTTTCAAAATCTGTGGCAAAGCTCCCGTATAACCAAACGTATCCGGCAGCCACAGCACCTGACTGTCCGTGTTAAATACTTCCTTAAAATATTTCTTACCATATAACAGCTGGCGGATCAGCGCCTCGCCTCCTGCCATATTGGTATCCGGTTCCACCCACATGGCTCCGTCTGCAATCCATCTTCCTTCTTTCTGTGCCTGAACAATCCGTTCAAAAAGCTCCGGGTAATTTTCCCTGCACATTTCATAGATCGCCGGCTGGCTCTGAATAAACTGATATTCCGGATATTCTTCCAAATGACGCAGCTGTGCTGCAAATGTTCTGGCAGTCTTACGATGGGTCTCAGCAAAAGGCCACAACCATGCCAAATCGATATGGGCATTGCCCACTGCATAAAACTGAGGCATCGTAGAACCGTTTTCCGCTTCCAGTGCAGGTTTCAACAATTCTCTGGCCTTTTGATAATCATTCCTGCGTTCTTCATATCCCTGTTCGAAATCCACACAAAGAGTAAACTGTTCCAGAGCTTCTGCCACTTTCACAGCGCGAAGGCTATCCTCATCCAACACTTCCAACAGGCTGCGCAGGATTTTCACATCCATATACAGCTGATAAGCGTCTTCATTCCAGATACCAAAAGTACTTTTTCCAAGACGACGATGCTCTCCTTCTATCATGGGATCTTCATAATCCCCTTCAAGAATCGGTCCCGTAGCTCTACGTGCATTCGGTATTTCTCTTGATGGAAAATGATGTCCGGCATAGATTTCCATATAAATCTCGTATGTATCGCCTTCCTGTGCATCAACCGTCAGAGTATTATCCTCCAGATAATGATGCGGTACTTCGATCCAATCTGCCCGATATGTTCCGAATGCCTTATCATTGACAAATAAAGTAGCCTCTCCGTCCTGTGCCAGATTCATAACAATCCGCTGACCGGCTGCTTCCCTCGGCATACAGATTTTTCCCCTGAACCATCCATACTCCCAGGTATGTCCCCATGGTGTTCCCGGTTTCATCGGCTGAAACTTCTGCTTTTTTACTTCATCCAGAGGCAGGTGTTCCATGGTCATGAAACTTTCCCAACAGATTTCTCCTAAAGGGGCATACAGATCTTTTTCCAGAGTTCTGCTCCAATGTGCAATTCGATCTTCCCATTCTGATGACAATATTCCCATATGTATTTTCTCCTCCTTTTTCTGATATTTTGTCATTCTTTATGATTATACCCCTTAGTCAAAAAAAAATCACTCAATTTATTCATTTTTTCTGATTTGTTCCACAAGACTTACTTTCTCTTGTGTCAAACATGCAAGATAAGGAATCAGAATTCCATGAAGCAGCAGAACAGGTATCGCTGCGATTAAAGGCCACATGACGAAATGAGCTTGTTTTTTATTTTCATATCATATATAATAACCGCAGCATACATGCAGGGAGTTGCAGACATGATTACACTAAACGATTATTTATATTGTGGAGATACCATATTAAAGATATTGCAGAAGTACATTACTGATTTGAGAAAAGATGCCAAAAAGAATCAAAATGAAATCGACCTGATACACTGTAATTTTCTGATTCAAGTCAGGGAATTGCTGGAGCACAACGATTTCCTGACGGTACAGTCCCAAAAAATCAGAGAGTTTTATAATTATATGGCAAAAGAATATCCTTTTCTTGCCTTTACGTTTAAAGGGCGTATCAAATCTTTGATCCGTGCGGAAGAAAAGTTCAACGGTTATATTGTTGAATATATTTATGACTATTATTTAGAAAACGGAAGATGCCCTTCCGTACCGGAACTGAAGAAGCGGCTGAGCTGTTTTCGTGATCTGATTGCTTACCGCATCGTCATCTCTCTGCCAAAATGTCACTTAAAGCCGGGAGAAGACAGAGAAACAGAAGAATTGAAATATTTATATGAGATTGCCAACGTTCTTCCCGGTTTTCTGGAAGAACGTGGCTTTACGGCAGAACCTGCCAACGGCATTAAAGAAAGTAACTCTCCTCTTCTGAAAGAAAATGTAAAACCATATTACAGGGATTACATCTGCCATCACAATACCAATGAATATCGATCTCTGCATGTAACCTTCTACGATAACAGTTCCAGAAGTTATATAGAAGTACAGCTTCGTACCAAGAAAATGGATGATATTGCGGAAATCGGTGCCGCCAACCATGTCATTTACGAGCAACGGCAGGAAAACAATCGGGTCAGAAGAGATGAAATTCCTTACGGCGAAAGTATTTACTTTGATGAAGCTTATGAGCGCGGTAAAAGACTGTTGGAACTGCAGCTGGCCAATCTGGATGTAAATATGTTTTCAGCCATTAACAACAGCCTGATCAACGATGGCTGTGGCCTGTACCGCGGACGGCTGATTCTGCCTTATGAACACCTGTCAAGGTTTCAAAATGATCTCATCGAATAAATTCAATATTCTTTCGTCAAACCTGTTTGTCCAGCCCAAAGTACATTAGTTCCCAGAGGGCTGGAGCAGACACTTTCTCTACTATTTTTTCATTTTCTATCCGCTCCACCACAGCGGTTCCGGTAAATCGATTGTATGTAGGATTCAAACCCTTCAGGCGCATCAGTCCCCGGAGTACTGCTTTCTTCACCATAACGTCTTTTTCCAGCAGATTTTCTGCCTGATAAGTCACACGATAGTGCTTCCCGCCATCATCATAATCATACACAAGATTTTTAAAATAATGTTTTCCGGTCACTTCATCATAAGTAAGATCCTTTTCCTCATATTTGGGTAATATATCATTTTCACTGATGATCTCACCATCTTTTGCCATCATAAATACTGTGAAATGTGCATAATCATATTTCTTTTCAGCTGTTATAAAACTGCTGATAATCTGGTAATCTCCCACTTTACAGCGTCCCCAGTACCAGTGATGCATCAGATTGAACATAGCTGTATTTCCCCAGTTGTGATCATGGTATCCAGTACCGGAAAATGTCCCCGTTCTCTCTCTATCCGTATACACAACCTCCACATTTCCCTCAGGAACAGCGGGAATCCATGCAAAATAATCTTTCTCACCAAAGAAAATATGTCCGGTTCCGGTTCTCCATGCCGGAACATTACCACTGAGTGTCACGTCAACCGTAACTTTTTCAGATTCATAATGAATTGTGTAATCATGCAGATCCCCTTCAAAAAGGCACTTTCCGATCTGTGCACAGCAATGATCCTTTGCAAAGCTAAAATCTCCTTCTTTTGGATCAAAACGATCTTTCACTTCTGTTCCATCCGGAAACGTCATATTCAGAGTTGCATAGGGAGCATAATGACCTTCACTGTTCACCATGGGAGTAGTATAAAATACAATCACCAGATTGCTTCCGTCATTTAATTTCGAATCAAAATACCACCATTCATACTCGCCTTTTTTTCCATCCGTGCGAACACCATCTTCCCATACTTCCGGTGCTCCCGGCTTCATGCCAAGTTTTTGATATTCTTCCGTTCTGTCCCATAACCGGGCTTTCATTTTTTCTTTCATTCCAGACTCCTCCTGTCTCGCTCCTTGCTATATTTGACAAGTGTAAATGTTTATGGTAACATTTTAGCAAATGTTAGACATTCGTCAATGTTTTCACAGTAAGTTATACATTCAGGAGGGAAATGTCAATGTATACCGGAACCAATCCAACCGCACTCCAGTCTCAAAGATGGATCGCCGGCAGTCTGACCGGTCTGATGCTGGAAATTCCTTATACACAGATTACTATTCAGAAAATCTGCAGGCGGGCTGATCTTTCCCGCCAGACTTTCTATAATTTTTTTGATTCTAAAGAGGAAGCTCTGCGTTTTTGTCTCAGAGAAAAATATGAACAACAACTCCATCGTCTCGACAACAAAACAACGATATCTCTTCATGAAACGGTAGAAGCCTTTGCCACCGTACTGGAAGAAAATCGTACTCTACTGAGTGCCATGATTCAAAACAACCTGGATGGTATCATCACAGATGAAATCGTCAAATGTGTTTCCCTGTTTACAGACCGTTTTGTCAGTAAAAAAGACCGGTTCCTGCCCTACAGCGAAGCACTTCTAAGCGGCGCACTGGCCCATATGCTTCTTTGCTGGTTCCGGCAGGAAAACCCGGTCTCTATTCAGGAACTCACTTCACTTCTTACTGCATTTTTATCCGGGAATCTGTATGTTTTCGAATAAAACCCATACATGATGCTATCCCCTGTGCTTTTTATCAGCAAGAGCTCAATGTATTCTTTCTTATGTTTTTATAAACATAACATAAATACATACAATGAATTACAGTTACTAGTATTACTGTTGGTATTGCCTTTGTAATGCCGATAAAGATACAGCTTACCAGTGCGTAACCATGCAGAAATATCGGCATCCAAATCATCAGTCCGTCCTTTTTCATATCTAAAGGATGATCATATCTTGCAAATTTAAGTATAATAATGATGCTTGTACCAAAGTTAATGCACAACATAATTAATTCCGGTATTTTGGAGTACATCTTTGCAAAGGGCACTCCAAAAATGAGGAACTGATTGATTGTTACCAGACAAATCAGCGTACATATAATTGCTGCAAACGGATAGCTGTATCCAATCCATGTTTTTTGCTTTTTCTCATAGAAATAACGACCGATTTGTATAAAAATCAAGAAGAAAAATACCATAGTAAACCATCCCGAAAAATTAAAGAATGGAATACCGACAATTCCTCCTTCATAATGTTGTGTCCAATTCCACTGCCCTTCCATTTCTCCGCCAAAACTGTGCAGATCGTATACGGAACTAGGATCCAATGTCATATCCTGTACAGATGCCAACACCCCGGCACCAAACGGAATTGCCCATGCTGGTACATGAATCTGCTCCATCAGCAACATAGCAAAATAAACGATAGCACCCTCTATAAACAAAATCGCAAACGGAACTTTTCCAAACATCATGATGCGGTTAACACTATAGTCATAAATCCCCTGCCATACACCGATATTTTCGAAAATCCCGGCCGTTAAAAGATAACAGATTAGTTCCAACATTCGATTGATCGGATTATTACTCTTCAACGCATGTATTATGCAGATCAGAAACAAAACAGAACCAATCATCTCATTGATGAACCAGCTTACAGGTGTCCCGAAAATCATAATTTCTCCTTTCTTTTGATTTAAGATTGCAAAATATTGACACGTGTCTATATTTTAATTATAATAAACTGTAACAAGAAAATCAATCCCAAGCCAAAACTTATACACTTTCGCAAACTGTGTCAAGAAGGAGTTATTATGTATAACGGAACTAATCCCAAAGCACTTTTATCGATAGCACTGATTCAAAAAGCCTTTTTAGAAGAGCTCAGACAGAAATCCTATGAGGATATCACAATTAAATCTTTATGCAAAGCTGCAGATATCTCCCGCCAAACATTCTATAATGTTTTCCATACTAAAGACGATGTTCTGCGCAAATGTATCGGAGAAATCTTTGAAGAAATCTTTCTTCATTATGCAAATACAAAAGAAATAACGGCCAAACAATCTATCTTTCTTTTTGTGCAGACCTTTTATAAGAATAAATCTTTTATGGAACTTCTTATCCACAACCATCTTGAAGGCATTCTGACTGAAGAATTTATCTGCGCATTTTCCAATTTATTTAAATTTAAGGAATACCAACCAGACTCTTATACGGATTATCAGCTCGAATTTTATGCCGGAGGGCTTACCAGGTTTCTTGTACACTGGATGAAAGATCCTAATCGTGTATCTGCCGATACACTTATTGATCTTCTCGAAAATTCTATAATGCTGCCATTCTTTCAGTAACTGTCGGCAAACAACAATTAGTTCTTATCTTTTCCAAGAAGTTCATATTCCTCATATGACAGTGCTTCCAGCCATTCTGTAGCGGTATTTTCTCCCGGACATTCAATCGCTAAATGGCTGAACCAGCTGTCTGCTTTCGCACCATGCCAGTGTTTGACTTCTGCAGGAATCGTCACTACATCACCTGGGGTTAAACTCCGTGCAGTTTTTCCTTCTTCCTGATACCATCCCTCTCCATCCACACAAAGTAAAATCTGTCCGCCGCCTTTTGTCGCATGATGAATATGCCAGTTATTCCTACATCCCGGTTCAAATGTTACATTAGCAATAAATATAGTCTCTTTCGGATCTGTCAGGGGCTTTAAGTAACTGTTTCCGATAAAATATTTTGCAAAATTTACATTTGGCTCACCCATTCCAAAAAATCCGCCATGTTCATTTGTGGTGCAGTCATCTGCATACACTTCTTTTACCATACGGAATGCTGCCCATGCATTGGGCCATCCTGCATAAAACGCCAAATGCGTTAAAATCTCTGCCATTTCTGTTTTTGTCACACCGTTTTTCCGTGCGGCAGAAAGATGATGCATCAGTGAACTATCCGTAATTCCTTTACTGATCAGTGCTGTGATTGTCACAATAGAACGCATCTTCAATGATAATTTATCTTCTCTTGACCATACTTCTCCGAATAACACATCATCATTCAATTCTGCAAATTTAGGTGCAAAATCATTTAAGGCATCCCTGCCGGCTGTCTGTTTTACCATAACGTTCATTCCTCCGTTTACTATTTCTGTTTTTGCTGCTAAACCCATTTTTCAATTTCTTTCCTTGATCTTTCAACGCTGCCGCCGCGAATTGCAAGTCCTTTCTCAACTTTTGCCCCGGGACACAACTTTTTAATATCGCTGATACTGCTTCCCATACCGCTGCCTTCATGGGTACAGAATGGTTTAATTGTTTTTCCGGTGAGATCATAATGTTCCAGAAATGTAAATACTGCCATCGGCATTGTACTCCAGTAATTCGGATAACCGAGATAAATCACATCATACTCAGAAAGAGAATCCGGATAACATTTCAGTCCCGGACGAGCATTCCGTTTCTGGTCTTCCTGTGCCTGCGCAATACATTCATTATAACTTTTGTCATAGGGTATCAACTGTTCGATCCGGAATATGTCTGCACCTGTCAACTCTTTGATTATACCTGCCGCAACTTCCGTATTCCCGACCTCCAGTGTTTTTATCATACCATTTACATAGTTTTCATCCGCTCTTGAATAAAAAACAATTAATTTTTTTGGCATTTCATCATTACCTCCTTCTGTATTGACTTCAGTATAACATGCTGTTTCTTGACCGGGAATCTCCGATATGTTATCATCGTATAAACTAATTGTTTATACTTTCCGTTAGGAGGTGTGATATGTATAATCCTTTACTTGATACTTTTCTATCGGTTGCTGATTGTGGCAGCTTTACAAAGGCTGCAGAACATTTGCATATATCACCGACAGCTGTTATGAAACAAATGAATGCTCTCGAAAATCATCTGAATCTAAAACTGGTTGAAAGAACCCCTGCAGGTGTACATCTGACTTCTGCAGGAACTATCATTTACCGGGATACAAAATTTATGATGGATTACTCCAAAAAATCTATTGCCAGTGCTAAAGCTGCCACCCATACTTATGACACAACTTTCTGCGTGGGGACCTCTTTGCTGAACCCCGCAAAACCTTTTATGGACTTATGGTATAAAGTAAATCAGAGTTTTCCCGATTATAAACTTCATCTCGTTCCTTTTGAAGATAACCATGAAGGGATTTTGTCTGAAATTGAAAAACTGGGAGTAAAATTTGATTTTTTGATTGGTGTCTGTGATTCAAAAGCATGGCTTTCTCTCTGCAGCTTTTTACCTCTTGGCAGATACAAAAAAATGATTGCTGTATCAAGAGATCACCCTCTTGCCGTCAAAAAACGTATAGATCTTAAAGATTTGTATGGCGAAACATTAATGATGGTCCGCAAAGGAGATTCCGTGATCAATGATTTTATAAGAAATGATCTGGAGAAAAACCATCCTCAAATCTATATAGAGGATACCCCACATTTTTATGATTTATCTGTGTTTAACCGTTGTGCGGAAACGGGCAATGTTTTACTTACGATCGAATGCTGGCAGGATGTCCACCCAGGGCTGGTATCCATTCCTGTAAACTGGGAATATAGTATTCCCTATGGTTTACTTTACAGTTTGAACGCACCGGAAGATGTCCTTCATTTCATTACTACTGTAAGGGCCATGCCAAAAGCATGACCCCAGTATTACTTGATTTTTCTGCTGCAATTTTACAGTTTATCACTTATTTCAGACCCTTGACAAAAGGAATCAGACATAGAAGAACAACAATTCCTATAATACCGATAATAATGCCGACAATCATATGACTCCATACCATTGTCAGGCACATACCAACACCTAATAATAATGCACCGACAATTCCAATCAAAGATGCTCCCATAATTTTACCTGATACCTGAATCGGAGCCTTATGTTCCATTTTTCTCCAAACAATGACCATGAGAAGCAACACAACAACGCCAATTACTCCCATGATTACACCTGGTTTGAAAGCATTCCATTCTGTAATCAACGCCATGCACATTCCCAACGCAAATAATATTCCTCCGATTGTCCCTAAGATCATGGCCACAAATGTACTTTTTTTCATTATTTAAAATCTTCCTTTCTCTTTTTATTCAAATCTGTCTGTTTAGCTTTCTCTTGCCTTTTTTTCCTCTGCCAGTCTGGCTTTTGCATCTTCTACGGATTCCCCTTCCTTCGTCAGAAAATTATCAACAAATTTATCTGCTATTTTATTGAATCCGCCAACTGCACCTTCCTCAATTTTCTTATAACCTCCTACTACCCCTTCTTCAATCTTTTTGTATCCTCCTACAACCTCTTCCGCAATTTTTTCATTTGCTTTTACCAATTTTGATTTTGCCATATCTGATTCTCCTTTTCCTTTTATTACTTGTTTTTTATCTATGTCTGTAGTATATCTATGGATTGTTTTTACAACGTTTGAGTTTTGTTTCTAAAATATTAATTTTCAATTTCGGGGAAATCGTTTCGGATTCTCTGAAAAATAACAGTTGCAATCCTACTACACACAAAAGGACCTGCCTGTACAATTTCATGCTGTACATACAGATCCTTCATACATTATTATTCTATCATAATCCGCGTTTCACCATACAAATCATGCTCTCCGTCATACAAACGATGAGAGACAGAAATCACCGTCCTGTTCAGTGAAGCTGCCCGCAGAGCAGATAAGACTATTTCTTCTGTTTGGGAATCAAGATTCGCGGTAATCTCATCCAGCAACAGGATTTTGGGATTTAAGACCACCGCACGGGCAATGGCGAGAAGTTGAAACTGTCCCTGAGAAAACAGGCTCTCCGTGCAGGGCGTATGAATGCCGTCCGGGAAATTCTCTACCGGTTCGCCCAGACCCACCATATCCAGGGCCTGCCGGATCTGCGCGTCCGTCACCTGGGGAGCAAACAGGGACACCTGATCCCCTACCGTACCGGAAACCATCCGAAACTGCTGCTCCACATAGCCGAACCATCGGTGCTTTTCGTTTTCGGAATCTGCTGATTCGTCCTCCCTACAGCCACACGGTTTTCCATCTGGGCTTTCAACATTCGTTTTTGAAATTGACGGGTCATCCAGAAAATCATCGGCGTTATGATCAGCAGCAGGAAACCCAGACCAGTGCTTTTCATAAACAAGTTGTCAACCGTATTCACATCATTGACAAACCGGGAAGCTGTCATCCCCGGCTCCTGTTCGATAAAATAAGAAGACGGAAGACGTTTTATTTTTTCACTCATGGCAGATCGAATCTGATGAGTCACCTTCTGACCAAAAGCTGTAATCAGGCTTTCTTTTGCAGCATCCAATAGTCCGGAGATGGCTATAATCCAAAAATATCCCAATGCCATAGAAAACATAATCTTCTCTCCCGATGTCAGAGTATCTACTATTTTTTCCAACACCAACGGTGGAAGAAGCGAGAAGCCTATAGAAAATACGATAGTCAGAATCAACAGCATATTCAGCCACGAATACTTCCGAATGGTTTTTCCGATGAGCTGCGTCTTAGAACTGTCATCAACCGACAGACCCTTATTTAGAACTGTCATTAACCGACAGCAACCCATGATTTGAAACGGTTGCATTGTTTGCAGAAGGCAGGAAAGAGTGAAGTGGAAATACAGAAGTACATTTCCCTCTGCCAGCAGGCAGATGCATTTAAGACTGACAGGTAAAAGGCGACTGTTCGGAATAGTCCGGCAGCCGCCTTTTACTTGCAAAGAATGTGTTTTTACCTTTGGCGGGCAACCACTACGAATCGTCCGCGTTATATATGCTTTAATTATCAGGCAGGCGGTTGATTCCGCGCCGCATCCAGGAAAAGAGCATTCAGACCGATGTAGCCGACAAGAACTAAT
>JBJFCH010000065.1:0-1951 GCA_051888835.1 Oliverpabstia sp.
TCCAGATAGGTTCCCATCTCAATATAATTTCTGGAAAATCTGGAAAAGTCCTTTACTACAATACACTGCACCCGATTTTCTCTGACAAGCTGCAGTATCTGCTGCATCGCAGGTCGTTCCATACTGGCACCAGAATACCCATCATCATAAAATTCCTGATAGGGCATAGCTGACAGTTCCGGAATCGTTGAAATGTAATCTTTGATTAACAACCTCTGATTTGTGATACTGTTACTTTCATTGTCTGTATCATCTTCCATAGAGAGACGGTAATACCCGATGAGCAATCTGTTATCTGTCATCTGCCATCACCCCCTGAAATTTAAAAACGATTTCCAAATGTCCATCTCCATACAGCGAGATACGATCTACCAATGCTTCAACCAGTTCAGCGTTCAGCCGGGAAGCTCCTTCCAGTTCCAACAGACTTCTAAGGAATTTCGCCTCCTCTTTCTGCTGTTTCTGCAGCATACGCATTTTCTGTTCCAACGTCTTTCTTCGTTCTTGAAAAAATGTTTCCCAGTCACTGCGTTCTTTTTTGGTATCAAGGTATGCTTGTAAAGAAGTCTTTCCTTCCTTATACATCAGAAAACTCTGAACCGATTGATCTGATATCTTCTGATAATCCGTTTCCATTTTATCCAGCTCTTTGCGAATAATAGAAAGCTGCTCTTCCAGAACTGATCTGCTGATTGCTGTCATATCCTTTTTCTTTATTTTCAAAAGCTGAAACTGTCTTGATAGCTCGGAACGGACAATTTTTTGCAGCTTGTCTTCGGAAATATTCTTTGTCTGACACTTTCTTTCATCCTTATAACGGCTTGCCTGGCAAAAATATTCCACATGCCCTCTGGTTCTGCATGTTGTCATTTTTCTCCCACAATCACCACAGTAAAATACATTATAAAACGCCCTGTCATTTTCATCCCATCCAACATAATTTCTTTCTTCTTTCGCAGCCTTTAGCCGGATTTGTGCCTTATCAAACATATCTCTGCTGATAATCGGCTCATGTGCTTCCGAAGTGATAATCCACTCCTTTTCATCCAGAAGCTCACACCATTTCTCTCCTCTGGAAAACCGGGATTCATACTTATGCTGTACCAGATCTCCATAATAATTATTTCTGGTAAGTACAGCCCTGATAGATGAGTTTCCCCATTGATGAAGCAGTTCTCCATCCTGACAATACACATGATGGTACTGGTTATAATCGGATACCCGATGAACGCCATTTTCAAAAAGCCCGTCAATAATCCGATTGATTGGAATGCCATCTGTATATTGTTCAAATATTCTCCGTACAATTTCGGCAGCTTCCGGATCAATGACAAGTTTTCGAATTCCGTTTTCATTAACAGAATGATATCCATAAGGTGCCATACCTCCCACATAACTTCCATTCTTTTGGGAAGCTCGTCTGGATGCACTGGATTTTGCGGAAATATCTTTTGCATATGCATCATTGACAAGATTTTTGATATTCATAGATAATTCTTGACTATCCGCGTCTTTTGAAAAAGAATCGTAATGGTCACACACAGAAATAAACCGTACTTTCATAAACGGAAATATCTTTTCCAAATAATCTCCAGTTTCAATATAGTTTCTTCCAAATCTGGAAAAGTCTTTGACAATAATACAATTAATCAATCCTGCACGAATATCCGCCATCAATCTTTCAAAACCCGGTCTTTCAAAATTTGTCCCCGTTTTTCCGAGATCTGTATAAACATCATACAACACAAGTTCCGAATTTCTGTCAGGACTTCCATTCTGATGCTGGATAAATTCCTTTAACATTTCCACCTGCGTTTCTATTGACTCCGACTTTTTATCTTCATGGTCCACGGATAATCTGGCATAAATAGCCGTCTTATAAACCGGTACCTGTGAATATTCCAACTTTTGTCCATTCAGATATCTTTTTGCTGTTCTTGCCATTTATCCC
>JBJFCH010000065.1:2051-3255 GCA_051888835.1 Oliverpabstia sp.
ATATTCCAACTTTTGTCCATTCAGATATCTTTTTGCTGTTCTTGCCATTTATCCCACCTCTTTTCCTTTATCAGTCTGCTGTGCTTCAAAAAAGTTCTTGATTACTTTCATTTTCTCTATCATATCCTGATAACGAAGTACAATCATAATCTGTTTATTTTCATATATATAGATTTTATCTACCGCCAGTGCCAGTAGTGTTCGGTCTAATTTTTTCAGTTCCAACGATTTTTTCCATTCTTCCAGCTGAATGGTGGCAGCAACGCCATCTTCAAACATCTGTTTTACCATCTGCTTCTGATTTTCAATCACCATTTCCAGTTCTTCACATTTTTTACCATAAATATCACGAAATTCCTGAAATTCTTCTTTACTGATGATTCCGGCTTTCAAGTCATCATATAATGACACCCGCAGTGCGTAGCACTTATGGTATTCTTCCTGCAGGCGGCTGATCTGCGTATCATAGTGAATGACCTGATCATATCCGATTTCCATCTCTTTCATTTCTTCCATGATCATTTGATAATCCATAAAAAGAGAAGAATACGTCTGAATTTCTTTCAATACGATAGTTTTCAATGTTTCTTCCGGAATGCTGTGTCTGGTGCAATTCCCACCTTTATTTTTTGTCTGACAAATATAAAAAGCAGTCTTTTTTCCTTTATACTGGTTCACTCTTCGAATCATAGGCGTCTTACAATCTCCACAGAAAAGGAAACCTGAAAACAGATTTGCCCCTTCCGATGATTTTGAAGCTCTTCCATCATATTGAAGAAGTTTCTGCACAATATCAAAATCACTCTGGCGAATGACTGCCGGATGTGTATTCTCCACTCTTACCCATTCTTCTTCCGGCTTATCCAGACGTTTTTTTACTTTGTAGCTGATACGTTCCTGTTTTCCCTGTACCATATTTCCAATATAAACCTCATTTGTGAGAATCCTCTTAATCTGCACAGCAGACCATTTTGGAAATTCTGTACTCTGAAATCCGGAATTATAATTTTCTCCCAATGACTTTTTATACTCTTTCGGAGGTAATATATGACGTACATTCAGTTTTTCAGCAATTGCCCCCAGACTTAGTCCTTCAATTTTCCATGTATAGATTTTTCGGACCACATCTGCTGCATATTCATCAACTACAAGGCAGTTTTTATTCTGTGCATCCTTCTGATAACCATATGGAGCAAATGCCCCG
>JBJFCH010000066.1:0-3252 GCA_051888835.1 Oliverpabstia sp.
CCTCATATCCGGATAAATTGCATGGATGCTTTTTGAAAACTCAGAAAGCGCTCCAAGATTGTGTGCCCCGTCAACAGTGAAATGCGGTGCTACAAGCTCCATACGACCTTCCCATTTCATTGATGCAACTGCATTGCTCCATCTGTCTATATGAATCATTTCTCCAGCCAGTGCATATTCCATTGCCTGAATCGCAATTTCCGCATTCATCACCTGATAAATACCACATCCCGGAACATTCCACATAGTATCTTTACTATACGCACTCTTTCTCGAAAATGCAATATGATTCCTGTTAACTTCCTTAATTTCAAACGCACGATTCGTGATTTCTCTACAAGGCGCACTTTTTTCTTCTGCAATCCGACGAATCACGTCCGATGCAACCTGACTGCTTCCATCAAAGAAAACCGGCACTCCTTCTTTTATGATACCTGCTTTTTCAAACGCAATCATCTCAATTGTATCACCCAGAATATCCGTATGATCGAGACTAATAGATGTAATGACTGTGAGAAATGGCTTTTGAGGGGCATTTGTCGCATCCAGTCTCCCTCCGAGTCCCGTTTCCAGAATAATATACTCCGCATCTGATTCCTCAAATACAGACATTCCCATTCCGAAAAGAAATTCAAAATAAGATGGATGAGAAAGTCCATCCTCCTCCATCTTTTTCACAACATTCAATGTTTTCAAAAATGCCTGATAAAATTTCTCATCGCTGACCGGTTCCCTGTCAAGCTGAATTCTTTCATTAATCTTCACAAGATGAGGAGAAGTGAAAAATCCTGTTTTTTTTCCTTCTGCCTCTAAAATCGCCTGCATATACGCACAAACCGAA
This sequence comes from Oliverpabstia sp., assembly GCA_051888835.1. Lineage (GTDB taxonomy): Bacteria > Bacillota > Clostridia > Lachnospirales > Lachnospiraceae > Oliverpabstia. The sequence goes on from JBJFCH010000066.1 coordinate 842, forward strand.
CCTTTCCCATTTGTGCCTGCAACATGGATAATCTTTCGATCCTTTGCCGGGCTACCCAGACGCTTCAAAAACTCTCTTGTGTGTTCCATCGTATGCTTCCTGGTAAATCTCGGAAGTTCTTCTATATATTCAACTGCTTCTTTATAATTTCCCGGTAATCTATCTGACATAATACTGCTCCATTATTATTCTTCTAAATCCGTTTGTTCCTGCCACGATTTTGTCTTGTCTGTTCCTGTTCCTTCCTGACAGATAAGCTTTCCGTCCTCATAAATATATTTATCAGACATACGGAATACTGTATTGCTGGAGCCCATCTGAACAATTACTATTTCATCACCATTATTGATCTTTGTCTCAGGCAAGCTAATTCTTGTATTATTCAGGAACGTACTCTTCTGCTTTTCTCCGTTTATGAACACTTTGCTGGATTTTGTAAAATTCTCTCCATACAGACTACAGCCCTCATCCAGATGATCCACAATATCTGAAAGAGAAACATCCCTGATACCCATTACCATATGCGGTTCTTCTACAGGCATATCTTCTCCCTGGTAGACATACTGCTTTCCGTAAAGCATATCATACTGCAGAAGTTCCAGATCTTCCAGATAATTTTTCGTCTGTCTTCTCTCCTGATGATAGTTAAACACTGTTCCGGAATGTATATCCAGACGTTCAAATACATCTGCCATAATCTGATATGCCGGTATATTTCTATCTTCCTTTTTAAGACCGATATTGTCCCAGATTACATAATTGGTATTATACAGGTATCGGCTTTTTAAATCTTCAGCCTTGAGTCCTAAAGTCGGAAGATGATCTCCGTAAAATACAACAACCGTAGGTTCATCTCTCTTTTCAATCGCCTCAATAAGATTTCCGGCAAACTGATCCATCTCATATACCTGGTTTACATAATATTCCCACTTATTTTTCAGAGCTTCATCCTCAATTCCTTCAACAGTAATCTCTGGATCTTCTATAACCTTTTCCTCCGGATAATCTCCATGTCCCTGAAGACTTACACAGAATACAAAGTCCTGTCCGCTTGTTGTATCCATAGATTCCATAATATGCTGAACCAGAATATCGTCCTTTGCCCATCCGTTTTCCGTGAACTGCAGAATATTCATAAACTCTTTACTTGTATAAGAGTCGAATCCGATATGATCAAAAACTTTTGCACGGCTGTAAAAATTACCGCCATTGTTATGAAGTGCATGAGTTCCGTATCCAAGTGCACTCAAAGCAGAGGCTGCACTTTCGCACTGCTGCTCTTTTAATACTGTTTTGTATGGATATTCTCCCGGGCCAAAATAACGAAGATTCATTCCTGTCAGAACTTCGAACTCCGTGTTAGCTGTTCCCGCACCGACTGAAGGTACCTTAAAATATCCGGAAGAATAATTTTTATACATTTTTCTAAGATTTGGGCTTGCATCTTTTGATGTTGTAAAAAATTCAGCTTCTTTTACATCAAAATAAGATTCCAGCTGAACAAAGATGATATTTGGTCTTTCATCCTCTTTAAGTCCGGTTTCACTTTTTGTAATGTCACCATTATTACTGATTTCTGCAATCGTCTCTTCATTATAATCATTCGGCTCATTAATTCCAGTATTAAATACACTTGCCATAAAACAATACGGAAGACCATAATCTTCATAAGCAAACGCAATATTTCCGAAATACGTAGAAATTACTCTTTTGTCAATTGCCAGATTAGTGAAAGTTCCGTACAAAACTGCACATATCAAAATTCCGACAACTGCCCATATACGGTGAACCTTCCCTTCATACTGGCCTCCACGCCGCCACATGGAAATCACCCAGATAACAACTGCAACGATTCCCACAGTAAGCATAATCAGTTCAAATCCATTGAAATAGTTATTAATCAAAGATACCGCATCTTTTGCAACTTTCAAATCCTGTGCATTAAAAGGAGTTACACGCTTAAGCAGCATATACCCGTTTGCTACCCCAAGTACCATCCAGAGTACACTGATAATAATACGCACAAACACTCTTCTTTTAAACAGATATACTATAGAAAATGTCATAAAGATCATGAAGGCATTGTACAAAAATACAAACGGTGTTTCTGTCATATAACTCCATGCCTCAAAAACAGAATGCCTGGATATTGCTTCTATAGCAAAATTAATCACGCACGCCAGTAATGCATGGAAGATTAGTGAGAACCGGTTCATAAAATTATAAACCGGTTTCATTTTCTTTGAAAACTCACTGTTTCTTCTTTCTTCAATAATTCTGGCACGGCGGATACGTCTTTCTCTCCACTGTGTTTTTATATCTTCTTTTTTCAGATTCTTAAGTTTCGAAACCGCCTCTTTGATATCAGGCTTTCTCAAATGAATTTTTTTCATAATGTCCCCTTATTATGA
>JBJFCH010000067.1:0-18776 GCA_051888835.1 Oliverpabstia sp.
ATATTGTAAAAAGATTTTTTCGTAAAAGTGATATATTTTTCTACGCTGTCATTGACATATTTCCCTTTTTTCCATACAAGTCCTATTTCCTGACGTATTGTTGGTGTCACCGGGATGCCGATCAGTCCGGGCAAATTTTTCATCATGGACGCATAAAGAAAAGCTCCTCCCAGATTTTGAGTAATAAAACTGCGGATGGTATATAGCTGACTGGCATGCATGATTACATTGGGTTTTATGCCCAGGGTTTCAAAGCGCGAATATAATGTAGTATTGAGAACGGAGTCTGTATTATACATAATTAGAGGTTCTTTTTGCAGCATTTCCATGGTTATCTCTGCTTCTTTCGCAAACGGATGCTCAGGGGACACACAGAAGACAATCTGTTCAGAAAGGATATGATAACAATTCAATTTATCAATTTCATAAAAATTCATATTTACAAGTGCAAGATCAAGAACATCTTCCGAAACAAGATTTGCCGCACGAATGGAACCATACTCAAATAATTCTACAGGGATGGAGGGATAAGCTTTTTGAAATGCCAGCAGCATGTTTGGAAAAAAAATAGTACTTAAAAGTGGCGGAATCCCGATGCGAATAGGGGAAATCTGTTTTCCCAGATCATAAAGCTCGGATGAAGTCTGATTGATGGTGTCAAGAAGCTGGCTGGCTTTCTGATAAAAGATTTCGCCTTCTTTTGTAAGCATCATATGGTTCCTGGAACGTGCAAACAAGTTAATTGAAAACTCTTTTTCCAATTCCTTTATTGCATTAGATATTGCAGGCTGTGTCACATACAATTTTTGGGCAGCTTGTGTGATACTGTGGTAACGGCAGACGGCACAAAAATATTCTAATTGGATAATTTTCATCGTGGTTTCTCACTTTCTGTTCTATAAAGAGTTTTTGGTTAAATTTAACGAAAAATGTGAAGCTGCTTTTTGAAAGTATATCATATTATGAGTGAAAATGCACAAAAAATTAAATAAAATAATCTTTTTTTATGAGGATATAATTATTCATAAATGTACAAGTAAGAACAGGTTTTGTATAATCAGGTTGTAACAAACAGTAATGGAACGGCCGCCATATTACTTGTTGAAAGAAATGAAATAGGATTGGAGGAAAGCAGATGAGTCCATCTTCAATTACTTTACTTTTTCTTTTGTTTGCAGTTGTAATGTTTGTGTTGGAGAAGATTCCGCTGGGAGTCACATCCATGATCGTCTGTATCGGACTGGTTGTAACAGGAGTATTGGATGTAAAGACAGCTTTTGCAGGATTTATAGACAGTAATGTAATCTTGTTTATGGCGATGTTTATTGTAGGCGGTGCGTTATTTGAAACAGGCATGGCAAACAAAATCGGCGGTATTGTAACAAAGTTTGCAAAATCAGAACGTATGCTGATTGTTGCGATTATGGTTATCGTAGGATTGATGAGCGGAGTGCTGTCAAACACAGGAACGGCTGCTGTATTGATTCCGGTGGTGATCGGAATTGCCGCAAAATCAGGGTACAAGAGATCACGTTTGTTGATGCCGCTTGTATTTGCGGCAGCGATGGGAGGAAATCTTTCGCTGATCGGTGCTCCAGGAAATCTCATCGCACAAAGTGCTCTGGAAGAGCTTGATATGGGATTTGGCTTTTTTGAATATGCAATTGTCGGAATACCGATTTTGGTTGTTGGTATCATCTTTTACGCAACCATCGGGTATAAGCTCCTGCCAAATCATGAGGTAAAGGATAATGGTGCTTTTGATACACAAAAAGATTTCAGTGATGTTCCGGTATGGAAGCAATGGCTGTCTCTGGTCATTTTAATATTGACATTGCTGGCTATGATTTTTGAAGATCAGATTGGAATTAAACTCTGTATATCCGGAGGAATTGGAGCTCTTCTTTTGATTCTGACGGGTGTTATTTCAGAGAAGGAAGCGTTAAAGTCTATTGATCTTAAAACAATTTTTCTGTTTGGAGGAACTCTGTCTCTGGCAGCAGCCCTTCAAAGTACAGGAGCAGGGGAACTGATTGCAGGTAAAGTAATCGGTGCATTGGGAGAAAATCCTTCACCATATGTTCTGACTCTTGTGGTATTTCTACTCTGCTGTGTGATGACAAACTTTATGTCAAATACAGCTACAACAGCACTTATGGTTCCGATTTGTCTGTCTATTGCTCAGGGGATGGGTGCGGATCCGAGAGCGGTCCTGATGGCATGTGTAATCGGTGGATCCTGTGCTTATGCGACACCGATCGGGATGCCTGCCAACACAATGGTAGTAGGTGCCGGAGAATATCGGTTTATGGATTATGTAAAAGCCGGTTTCCCATTAATCATTATAGCGACGATCGTAAGTATGATTGTCCTTCCGATTGCATTCCCGTTCTTCCCGGCTTAAAGAAGACGAACTTACATAATTAAATTCCTAAAAGGAGGCAAAATAATGGAGAAAAAACAACAGGTAGAGCAGCTGACTGCTTATATGGCAAATTTTGTGTCATATATCGGAAAAGTGCTGCCGGATGATATTATTGCAAAACTGGATGAGCTTGCGGAGAAAGAAGACAGCCCGCTTTCTAAAGTCATCTATCAGACTATGAAAAAGAATCAGGTACTTGCAAAAGAATTGAACAGACCAAGCTGCCAGGACACAGGAGTACTTCAGTTCTGGGTAAAATGCGGAACAGGGTTTCCGTTGATTGGCGAGCTCGAGGCGCTGCTGAAAGAAGCTGTTGTTAAAGCAACTTTTGAAGCTCCGCTTCGTCACAACAGCGTTGAGACATTTGATGAATATAATACTGGTAAAAATGTTGGAAAAGGAACACCTACTGTATTCTGGGATATTGTGCCGGACAGTGATCAGTGTGAAATCTATGCTTACATGGCAGGCGGTGGATGTACGCTTCCGGGAAAGGCCATGGTTTTGATGCCGGGTGCAGGTTATGAAGGTGTGACAAAATTTGTTATGGATGTCATGACATCTTATGGACTTAATGCATGTCCTCCGCTTTTGGTAGGTGTAGGTGTGGCAACTTCTGTTGAGACAGCAGCATTGCTTTCCAAAAAAGCCTTAATGAGACCTCTGGGAAGTCATAATGAAAATGAACGCGCGGCTTCCATGGAAAAACTGCTGGAAGATGGAATCAATGCAATCGGATTGGGACCGCAGGGAATGGGCGGAAAATATTCTGTTATGGGAGTTCATATCGAAAATACAGCAAGACATCCATCTGCAATCGGGGTTGCCGTAAATGTTGGATGCTGGTCACATAGAAGAGGACATATAATTTTTGATAGAGACCTTAATTATACAATTACAACACATTCGGGGGTGAAATTATAATGTTGGAAATTAAAGATGGAAAGAAAATTCTTACAACACCTGTCTCAGCCGAGGATCTGGCAGATATTCATATAGGAGACATTGTTTATTTAAACGGGAGCATGACAACCTGCAGAGATGTTGCCCACAGAAGACTGGTTGAAGGAGGAAGGGAACTTCCTGTGGATGTAAGAGATGCAGCTATTTTTCATGCTGGTCCAATTATCCGTCCACTGGAAAATGACAAATTTGAAATGGTATCCGTAGGCCCTACTACAAGTATGCGTATGGAAAAATTTGAAAAAGAATTTGTTGAAAAAACAGGTGTAAAAGTAATCATTGGAAAAGGTGGTATGGGTCCGAATACAGAATATGCCTGCAAGAACTATAAAGCCATTCATTGTGTATTTCCTGCGGGAAATGCCGTTGTTGCAGCTACAGAGGTAGAAGAAATTGTGGAAGCACAGTGGCGCGATCTGGGAATGCCGGAAACCTTGTGGCATTGCAGAGTAAAAGAATTTGGTCCACTGATCGTATCCATTGATACAGAGGGACGTAATCTGTTTGAAGAAAATAAAGTGATATTTAATGAAAGAAAAGAGAAAGCCATTGAAGAAATCTGCAAACATGTAAGCTTTATCAAGTAACCTGTAAATCAAAGAAAGAAAACAAATTTTTGCCACGGATGGCCATACAGAGAGTAAACTGCCATGATCTTTGTATGGCCATTTTAAATATCATTATGGATAGATATCGAAAAATAATAGTATTATCATTAAAAATAGGAATCGGGAGCAGTCTGGCACTGTACATTGCAGAATCGATAGGATTGGATTATGCAGTATCAGCAGGAACCATCACTTTATTGACCCTTATGACTTCAAAATGGGAGACCGTGAAACTGTCGGTGTGCAGGCTTGCTACTTTTACAATGACTGTGCTAATTGCCTGGCAGGTATTTTCCCATGTAAAAAGTACTTGGATTTCCTATGGAATCCTGCTGGCAATTATAGTGTTTATAGCTGAAATTTTTGAATGGCGCTCCACGATTTCCGTAAACGGAGTAATAGCGGCCCATCTTGTAACAAACCGTAATTTCAGTGATACTGCTATCTGGAATGAATTTCTTCTCATACTGATCGGGATTATCTTTGCCGTGCTTTTATTTCAACTTATGGAAGAAGAAGAATTACCTGAAACACATGAGGAGTTTGCAAACAGAGCGTTGGTTTATCATATATTGAGGGATATCGAAGATTTTTTGAAATATAAGATACATTTTATAAAAGAACTGGATGAGACCCAATTAAAAGTATACTGGAAAAGATAAAAAAATTAGTCGGTTGCGGAATATATTTTAAAATGGTAAACTCAATGCAGAAATAGTAATCTGTAGAAGGGAGTTTTCCAATGCCGCGGATATTAGTTGTTGATGATGAGCCGGATATTTGTCAGCTGATCAGGCGTTATACGGAACATGCGGGGTATGAGACAGTTAGCGTTTCAGATGGAACAGAAGCTGTCTCTATTTGCCGTAAAGAAAAATTTGATATTATTGTCATGGATGTTATGATGCCGGACATGGATGGGTTCGAAGCATGCAGGAGAATTCGGGAGAAAAGTGATATCCCGGTTTTGATGTTGTCCGCAAGAGGAGAGGAATATGATAAGTTGATGGGATTTGAAGTTGGTGTAGATGATTATGTAACGAAACCATTTTCTCCCAGAGAGCTTCTTGCTCGGATAAATGTGATTGTTAAGAGGCATAATCTGAACCGGGAAAATTTCCGAAAAAGAACTTCCTTATATCTGGGAGAAATACTATACATCCGGACAACGGGGACACAAAGGAGTTTCAGGGCTGGGACTTGCTATTGTAAAACAGGTCGCAATCCTTCATAAGGCTGAATATGGAGCAGACAGTACAGAGGGAAACGGCAGTGTTTTTTGGATGGAATTTGTGAAAGAAAAACGACCCGGTGGAGAGTAATCCGGGTCGCTGTATAGCAGAATAAAGATTAATTGTCTTCGAAAGTAGAATGCCATTCCTGATAGGAATGATATCCTTTCATATAGCTATAGTTTTCTTTGGCGGTCTCGTCATATTCGCCGTCAGAGTACGCAGAGCTTTCTCCTACCTCATGATTTTCATAGAAAGCCTCCAGATCTTCATCAGTTGCGTTCTCCGGAAGCTCACTATAGATGGACTGGCGATCTGCGTTTTCTATACGGCCCGTGTTGTATCTGTAGTTGTTTGCGTTGTCAGCCGGATCGGAAGCTGCAAATGCCGGAACGGCAAGAAGAATGACTGCTGCAACCACTGCAAGAGCGGAACCCCAAACTGCATGTTTCCTGTTGAGCATTATAAAATCCTCCTTTCTGTTTGTTTTTTTTATTATAAAAACCGAATTTGGAAACTATTAGGAAGAAATTTGGAATCTGTGTGGAATTTAAGTTTAAAAAACTATTGACCTTAAAGTTAAGTTCAATGTTATACTGATATTAAAAAGTAAAGCGTTATTGTCAAAGTATTAAAATCATTGGAGGAGTGTTTGGGTATGTGTGCGGATATCTATTTTACAAGAACGATTACCCCGGAGAAGGTATTGGAGTTATACCGATTAGTTGGAAGGCAGCTGCCGGGTAAGGTGGCAGTTAAGCTGCATTCAGGAGAAAAGGGAAATCAGAATTTTCTGGGACCGGATTTTTGGGAACCAATCATCCGATATGTAAATGGTACGGTGGTAGAATGTAATACTGCTTATGAAGGAGCACGTAATACTACAGAACGCCATCGCGGTCTTATGGACGAACACGGTTGGAGCAGCCATTTTGATGTGGATATTATGGATGCGGAGGGTCCGGATCTGGAACTTGCTATACCGGATGGAAAAAAGATTCACAAGAATTTTGTGGGTAAAAATATTGAAAAATACGATTCTATGTTGGTATTGTCTCATTTTAAAGGACATCCTATGGGAGGATACGGCGGTGCATTAAAGCAGCTCTCGATCGGAGTGGCATCGTCTTTTGGGAAGGCTTATATCCACGGAGTGGGAGTAACGGAAGAAATCTGGACATCGGATCATGATTCTTTTCTGGAATCTATGGCGGACGCAGCCGGCAGTATCGTGAATTATTTTAAGGGCAATATGGTCTATATCAATGTGATGAAAAACATGAGTGTAGACTGTGACTGCTGTGCAGAGGCAGAAGATCCGTGTATGGCTGATATTGGAATTCTGGCCGGTACGGATCCGGTTGCGATTGATCAGGCGTGTATCGATCTGGTCTATGCCAGCAACGACCCCGGAAAACCACATTTACTGGAGCGGATTGAAAGCCGCAATGGTGTTCATACGATTGAAGCTGCTGCTTCATTGGGATATGGAACAAGAGACTACCATCTGATTGAAGTGTAATAAAATCAGAACAACTGCCCTGTTATTTGCAGGGCAGTTTGTTATAAAGAACAATTTTTTCAATTTCCGCATGATTGTTATACCATACAAAAGCTGTTTGAGCGGTATCTTTAAGGAGTTCCTCAACTTGTTGAAAAGACAGTTCTTCGTAACTTTGAGTTGTTATATTATTCTCATCTGACTCGGGTGAAAGGACACTCCATTCAAAAAATGAGGCATCGTCGGAGAGCGTTTCTTGTAGAAGGTATGCTTGATAATCAGATGAAGTGGTGTCGGTGCCGGAAGGAGCGGTTGTAAAAATATGATCGTCTTTTTCTGACACGGTAGCGCAGGAACTATAATTACCAATATACTGGTCAGCATCTACGTAAGGGCAGGGAACAGCGTTGGATATTTGAAGATCATCACTATCGAAAAACTCTTTGATGCCATCTGTAAATTCCAGTAAAAGTCTGCCATTTTCATATCTCAGTACTTTAATATGATCTTCTTCTCCTTTCGGATACAGAGTAATTTCCGATGTGGTTTCATCATATGTATAACTGTCGTAAAGATCAGAATCTCCCACAGGGCTTCCACATGCGCAATAATAGCAATAACTGCCGTCAGCTCCAAAACTGATGGTTTCATCACAGTTTGTAAAATAGCGCCAGTGTGCATTAATTAAAAAATCAGGAGAAAAATCTGTATCCGGGTCAGATATTTCTCTCTGAGAATCAAGTTCTTCTGTTTGAGAATCGAGTTTTTCTTCCTGTAAATAAGATTTTTTTGACTGGCAGCCAGTAAATGACAGAAGAAATAAAACAATAATTGTTACGGTACAACCTTGAAATAGATGTTTCATGAAAATCCCTTCTTTCTATGGAGCATTTTATCACGATATAATTATGTGTACAACAATCGAACTTCAGATCAATTCAAAAATAAGTACAAAATACCTAAATTTAATCATAGTATAACGATAGGAATAATAGTAAAGTAAAAGCATAATTATTACAGGAGGAAACTGTTATGACAGGAAAAGAAATTGTATTAAAAGCTATGAGATTTGAAGAAACCCCGCGTCTTCCGGTTGCGATTTTAGATGGTTATGTTTGGATTTTAAGAAAAAATAACATCTCTTTCAGGGAATTGCTTGAAATGGAAGACGGTGGAGCTGAGGTTGTAGAAAAAGCCTTCGATGATTTTCAGTCTGATATTGTTTATCCCAATATTCATGCATTTAACTTTTTATTTGAAATCATGGGCGGAATTGTATCATGTGACAGAAAAGGAGAGGCTTTTGAAGTAACAAAAACTCCTTTGGAAGAAATCAGTGATTTTCGGCAATACGATGTTGATAAATTGTGCGAACAATTGGAACAGAAAAAAGAATATGCTGTTGGACTTGGATTGCTGGAAAAATTGAAAAAGTATTATGGTGATGAAAAGCTGATCTGTGCGGTGTGCGTTGCACCTTTAACTCTTGCAGGAATGATGCTGGGAGTACAGAATTTTATGATGCAGCTGTATGATGACGAGGAAGGTACTGTTGCTTTGCTTGAATTTGCCACGGAATTGGTTGTCAGATTATGTGAATCACAGATTGCCCGGGGAGCAGATGCGGTATTCATAGCAGATCCGGTTGCATCTGGGGATCTGATCAGTCCGTCAATGTTTGAAGAATATGCGCTTCCGTATATAAAAGAAGTGACCGGAAGATTGAAAAAATATGATGTTCCGATTATTTTACATATCTGTGGGAATACACAGGCACGGCTTGAACCATTGAAAGAGGCGGGCATTTCCGCATTTTCTCTGGCAGCAGTAGATTTGAAAGAGGCGCTCGAAACGGCAAGAGGACATTATGCGATTTTTGGAAATATGGACCCGTTTTCTGTAATGCAGGCCATGACGTCGGACAAAGTATATCAGACCTGTAAAGAATTGGGTGATATTGCAGGTCTGGAAGGTGGCTATGTGATGATGCCGGGTTGTGATCTTCCTCCGGCAGCTCCGTTGGAAAATGTCCAGGCAATGGTCAGAGCGGCTCATGATACTACACCATTAGTTTGATGTGTATGAGCAATCGTCTGCCATACGAAACCGGCCCCTATCTTTTACAGCATGCCGATAATCCTGTGGACTGGTGTCATATGATGGCTCATGAATGCTTTGAAAATGAATAAATCCTATATTTTTTGTCTCATATCTGGAAAAATTCAAGAATGTCTGCTATTATAGAGGCAAATCTTGAATGAAAAGAGGAGGATAAGTATGTTAGACAAAAAAGTAGTTGAACTATTGAATCAGCAGGTAAATAAAGAGTTTTATTCTGCCTATCTGTATCTGGATTTCTCAAATTATTATTATGATCAGGGCTTGGACGGCTTTGGTAACTGGTATAAGATTCAGGCACAGGAAGAACGTGATCATGCGATGCTCTTTGTACAGTATCTGCAGAATAACGGTGAGAAGGTTGTTCTTGAGGCTATCGCAAAACCGGGTGTGGAATTGTCAAGTGCAAAAGCGGTTCTGGCAGAAGGACTGAAACATGAGCAGTATGTAACCAGCCTGATTCATAACATTTATGATGCGGCATATTCGGTGAAAGATTTCCGTACCATGCAGTTCCTTGACTGGTTTGTAAAAGAGCAGGGCGAAGAGGAAACGAACGCAGAAGGTCTGGTAAAGAAGTTTGAATTGTTTGGAGACGATCCAAAGAGTCTTTATATGCTGGATAATGAACTGGGAGCCCGTGTATACTCTGCACCTTCTCTGGTACTGTAATATGAAGAACCCGGAGAAAATCCTATGCTCCTGCTATAAAGTGACAAAAGGCGATGTGGCAAAAGCTGTTAAAGATGGCGCCACCTGTTTTAAAGAAGTAAAAAAAGCCACAAAAGCAGGCAAAGCATGCGGAAAATGTAAGAAGAAAGTCAAGAAACTGACGAAAAAATTATTAGAGAAATAGTAATGAAAAGAGCGGTCATTTTGAAAAAAATGGCCGTTTTTTTTGCGATATTTTACCTTTATTTTACAAAAACATCCGGTTTGATTTGATATTGCTGTTGTCTAATATATATGTGTGTATTTATTAATACGAAGGAGAAGTGAGTATGAGCAAACAGGATGTATATATGAATCGGGAATTATCATGGCTGAAGTTTAATGAGCGGGTATTGGAAGAAGCAGAGAGCGATAAAGTACCTTTGTGTGAGCGTCTTTCATTTGCTTCGATTTACCAGAGTAATCTGGATGAATTTTTTATGGTAAGAGTTGGTTCTCTGATCGATCAGATGATTATCTCCAAAGATATTCGTGATAATAAGACGAACATGACATCTTCGGAGCAGATCAAAGAAATTCTGAAAAGAGTATCTCATTTGAATTATAGAAAAGATGATGTGTATGAAACATTGATGAAACAGCTGGAGGAATACGGAATTAAGATAGTAAATTTTCGAAAAGTCAGCAAAAAAGAAAGTGAAGCCCTGGCCCAGTATTTTGAGGCTGAAATAGCACCACTGATTTCGCCCACGATTGTTGGAAAGCGTCAGCCGTTTCCGTTTCTGAGAAATAAAGAAATTTATGCAGTAGGAGTTCTGGAAAAGAAAAACGGAAAGGAAAAACTGGGAATTATTCCGTGCAGCAATGGGGTTTTCCCGAGATTGATCCCGGTTCCGGGGAATCCGGGAACCTATATGCTCTGTGAGGATTTAATTTTACATTATATTCCAAAAGCATTTCCGGGTTATATCGTAAAAGAAAAATCGCTGATCCGTGTGACCCGAAATGCAGATATTGATGCAGATGCCCTTTATGATGAAGATCTTGACTATCGTGATTTTATGGTGGAACTAATCAAGAAAAGAAAAAGATTGGCTCCGGTTCGTCTGGAAATGTCCCGGGAACTTGACGGAAATATTGTGGATACCCTGTGTGACTATCTGGATGTGGATGTAGAGTATGTATTTCAGACAAACACACCGCTGGATCTTTCTTTCTTATTTCAGATTCAGGATAAAGTGCGCAATATTCCGGAATTGTTCTATGAAAAAAGAATTCCTCAGAGTTCTGTACAGTTCCGAAAAGGAATATCGATCCTGAAACAGATCGAAGAAAAAGATAAACTGCTGTCTTATCCATTCGACAGTATCAAGCCATTTCTGGAAATGCTTCATGAAGCTGCCAATGACCCGGATGTGGTATCCATCAAAATGACGCTTTATCGTGTGGCGCGTCAGAGTAAGGTGGTTGAAGCACTGATTGAAGCGGCGGAAAACGGAAAAGAAGTTCTGGTTTTGGTAGAATTGAAAGCCCGTTTTGATGAGGAAAATAATATCGAATGGTCCAGAAGGTTGGAGGATGCCGGATGTCAGGTAATATACGGACTGGATGGCTACAAGGTACACTCCAAACTTTGTCTGATCACCAGAAAAACAGCAAATAAACTGGAGTATATCACACAAGTTGGAACTGGCAATTACAATGAAAAAACAGCAAGATTATACACAGATCTGTCGCTAATGACTGCAAATACAGAAATCGGTCAGGAAGCTTCTGCGGTATTCGCAGCTCTGGCTATGGGAGAAACTGTGAAAGAAACAAAACAGCTTCTGGTTGCACCAAACTGTCTGCAAAATAAAATTCTGGAAATGATTGATGAAGAGATTGAACATGCAAAGAACGGAGAAGAAGCATATATCGGAATAAAGATTAATTCACTGACGGATAAAAAGATTATCGATCGCCTGATTCTTGCTTCTCAGGCCGGAGTAAAGATTGAGATGGTAGTCCGCGGCATTTGCTGTCTGATTCCGGGAGTGAAAGACATAACAGAAAATATCCGTATCATTAGCATCGTAGGACGTTATCTGGAGCATTCCCGTATTTATATTTTCGGATGCGGAGAAAGACAGAAACTTTACATTGCATCAGCTGATTTTATGACCAGAAATACTCTTCGTCGTGTAGAGGTAGCAGCACCAATTTATGATCCGGAACTTTGCAATCAGTTAAATGAAATGTTCATTACTATGCTGAGTGATAATCAGCAGGCTAGAGAATTACAAAATGATGGTAATTATGTAAGGTTACAGGCTGAAGGTACTCCTTTGAATTCTCAGGAATATTTTTTTTCCCAGGCATATGCACAGAAACAGGGGATGGAAGCGGAAGCAGGTGTCAAAGAGAATTAGGAGGAGATCAAGATGAAGAATATGAAGAGGTCTCTGTTTTTATTCACCCTCTGTCTGATGGTGCTCATATCCGGCTGCGGTGGTACGGAGAAAATCAATGAACAGACTTCCAAAACTGAGGGACTGGATAAGCTGAATGATATTCAGGTGATTTCAAGAGAAGAGGGTTCTGGGACAAGAAACACATTTGCCGAGTTGGTCGGTTTTTTGGAAAATGATATGGGGAAACCGGATCTGACGATCGAAAGTGCACAGATTGCAGAAAATGCAGATCAGGTAAGTACTCTGGTCGGCGAAAATGGATCCGCTGTGGGATATCTTTCTCTCGGGGCATTGCCGGATGAAAAAAATGTAAAGGTTTTGCAGGTTAACGGAATAACAGCTAGTCTTGAGGAAAAATCCTATCCATTAAGCCGGACATTTTATCTGGCATACAGTGGAGGCCTGAGTGAACTGGAGACCGATTTCCTCACTTATGTGCACGGCGCGGGTCAGACAATTGTAGAAAAGGCGTACATTCCCGTAGCAAAGAGCAGCACTTTTTTGTCAAATAAGTCTTCAGGAACCATAAGAATCGGCGGTTCCACATCTGTGGCACCTTTGATGGAAAAACTGGCGGAAGCATATAAAGAATATAATCCAAATGCAGAGATTATCGTGGAGGCGACCGACTCTGGTGATGGTCTGACGAGAGCCATGTCCGGAGAACTGGATTTGGGAATGGCATCCAGAGATCTAAAGGATTATGAGAGGGAGCTTTTGGATTATGAAGCAATTGCGAAAGATGATATCGCAGTAATTGTGAATACAGCAAATCCACTGGAAAATATTACGCTGGATGAACTGAAGAGCATATTTACAGGTGAATTTGAAAGATGGGAAGACTTAAACCAGTAAAAGGAATACGATAGGAGAAAATCATGAAAGACACATTACAGATTATTTTCGGGTTGTTTGGCGGTCTGGCAATATTTATCTATGGAATGAATATGATGAGTGAGAGTCTGCAGAAAGCAGCCGGTGAAAAGATGAAAAAAGTTTTGGCACTTCTGACAAGAAACCGATTACTGGGTGTACTTGCGGGAGCCCTTACAACTGCTGTGCTGCAGAGCAGCAGCGCTACTACTGTTATGGCGATTGGATTTGTAAGTGCGGGGCTTATGAGCCTTCCTCAGGCAATATCCATTATTTTCGGAGCGAATATCGGAACAACTATGACGGCACAGATTATTGCCTTTAAAATAAGTGATTATATTTATCTGTTTGTATTTTTAGGTTTTATTATTTCTTTTGTCGTAAAATCTGAGAAATGGAAAAATATCGGTCAGACGATTTTCGCTTTTGGTCTCCTGTTCCTCGGGATTGAGACTATGGGAAGCGTCATGAAACCCCTGGCATCAAGCCCAGTTTTCCTGAATATGATTGAAAAAGTTTCTGATGTGCCGATCCTGGGCATTTGTGTAGGTACACTTATGACGCTGGTTGTGCAGAGCAGCAGTGCTACCATTGCTGTTTTGCAGAACTTTGCCGCACAGGCAGGACCGGATGGCGTGACAAGCATCATGGGACTGGCAGGTGCGATCCCGATTTTGTTGGGTGATAATATTGGTACGACGATCACTGCGCTGCTGGCAAGTATCGGTCAGTCAAAAGATGCAAAAAGAACTGCAGCAGCGCACTGTATCTTTAACATTTCCGGTTCTCTGGTATTTATCTGGTTCGTAAAACCATATGCGGCACTGATTCAGCAGATCTCACCGAAAGGACCGGAAGTAGAAGTGATTTCCAGACAGATAGCAAATGCTCATACAGGATTTAATCTTTGTATGACGATTGTATGGACGCTATTGCTTGGAGTGATGGTAAAACTTGTAATGAAATTGATACCGTCCGGAAAGAGCAAGGCACTCAATCCGGCAGAGCCACTGTATTTGGATTATAACATTACCAATCAGCCTGCGGCAGCTTTACAGCTGGTGGCAAAAGAAGTCCTTCATTGCAGTAAGGTGGTAAAAGAAATGATTCAAAATGTCGGTACCGCTGCAAAAAGTGAGGATAAAACGGTATTGACCGGTGTGCAGGAAAAAGCAGAGATTGTCAGTAATTTAAGTGAAAAAATTACAGATTATCTGGCGGAGCTGTTTTCAGGAGGTGTGCTGACAGAAGATCAGGCTACACAGACAGCGAGAATCATGTATGTACTCAGTGATATTGAACGTATCGCTGGTTTATGTAAAGATATTGCCGATTCGATTATGGATAAGATCAATAAAAAATATGCTTTCACTGCGGAAGCCATGAATGAGCTTGCACAGAGTCTTCAGGTGATTGAGAAGATGTATTCGGATACGTTACAGGTCATGGAAAATGGAGAGCAGGAAAAAGCAGAAGAAATACTCAAACAGAAAGAGAAAGTTATGGCGTTGGATATCGATATGAGAAAAGCCCATATGCACCGTGTTGCCACCGGGAAATGTTCCGGAAACCTCACAGCACCGTTTTCAAAGATACTGCTGGCAATTGACCGTATCGGAAATACTTGTGTTAATATTACGGAGACAATTTCGTCGCAGGTTAATTTCCATTATTTCATGATTGAAGAGAAAGAAAAGCAGGCATAAAAAGAGAAAAATGTTGACCGGGATGAAAGTGATTTTCATCTCAGGTCAACATTTTTTATTGGAATAATTTTAACAATATAATGAATCTGGAGCCATAGTCAAAAGTTCTTTTTCTTCCATAATATTTGTATTGACCGTCTTCTCAAAATCGGTCAGTGCCTATATAATAGATGGTACCTGAAACAATCCAAGGAGGTGCCTATGAACGAAAGATTTTTTCAGCTGCCTGCGGAAAAACAGGAAAAGATTATAAATGCAGGATTTGCGGTGTTTGCGAACAATTCCTATAAGAAGAGTCCTATGAGTGAAATTGCGGACGCTGCCGGAATCAGCAAATCTCTGCTGTTTTATTATTTCCTGAATAAGAGGGAACTTTATCTTTTCCTTTGGAATAAATGTGCGGAGCTAACCATTGAATATATGACCGATTATGGATGCTATGAAAAGGAAGATCTGTTTGAGATGATGTACAGCGGTCTTCAGGCGAAAATGCATATTATGCGGAAATATCCGGATATGGCCAGATTTGTGGTGAAGGCATTTTATGAAAAAGATCCGGCAGTATGTCAGGATATCCAGGAGAGTTATCGGAAAGCGATAGATTTCAAAGCGAATGCATCTTTGCTGAAACTGGATCCGGACAAGTTTATTCCCGGTTTAAATCTGCAGATGATGTACCGGGAAATGTATTGGGCATCAGAGGGATATCTGTGGGAAATGCTGAGAAATGGGGAACTTGATATGGATCAGGTAGAAAAGGATTTTCTTGAGATGGTTGATTTTTGGAAAAGTGTTTATCTTGTAAGGAGATAAATCATCCGGCGAATGGAAGAGGTGTAGTATGGACGCAATTAGAACAACAGGTTTAACAAAGTATTATGGAAAAGCAAGAGGAATCATAGATTTGAATCTTAGCGTAAGAGAGGGAGAGTTTTTCGGATTTATCGGACCGAATGGGGCAGGAAAGAGTACAACGATCCGGACATTGCTGGGGCTCATTAAACCTACGGAGGGCAGTGGAGTCATTTTTGAAAAAGATATTGTCCGGGAAAAGCAGGAGATTCTCAATGAAGTGGGGTATCTTCCTTCGGAAGCAGTATTTTATACAGGAATGCGTGTACGGGATATTCTTAAGCTTTCAGCCGAACTGAGAAAGAAGAATTGTACAAAAGAAGCAAAAAATCTTTGTGAACGGCTTCAGCTTGATACCACACGGAAAGTGGAAGAGCTTTCTTTTGGAAATAGAAAAAAAGTGGCGATTGTATGTGCACTGCAGCATGATCCAAAGCTGCTTGTGCTGGACGAGCCTACAAGCGGGCTTGATCCTTTGATGCAGAGAGAATTTTTCAGTATTCTTAGAGAGAGAAATCAAGCAGGAACAACGATTTTCCTGTCCTCTCATATTCTTTCAGAGATTCAGCGTAATTGTACCCGGGCGGCGATTGTCCGGGAAGGGCATATGACAGCATGTAACAGTGTGGAGGAACTGGTAAAAACCAGTGCAAAAAGGGTAGTCGTTCATGGCAGTATCGATCTGCAAGAGTTACCTGGAATCCGGGATATGCAGCAGGTGGACAATGGAATCAGCTTCCTTTACACAGGCGATATGAATGCATTGGTACAGATGCTTTCGAAAAATCATATTACGGATCTGACGGTGACGGAGCCGGATCTGGAAGAAATCTTTATGCACTATTATCAGGATGGAGGTGATAAAGAATGACACTGGTAAAACATGAATTGAAACAGGGGAAGATGTCTCTGATTGTCTGGACAGCATCTATTATATTTCTTATGGTGATCTGTGTTCTTCTTTTTCCTGAGATGAAAGGGGAAATGGATACTGTTGGGGACATGTTTGCTTCTATGGGAAGCTTCACGCAGGCGTTCGGTATGGATAGAATCAGTTTTGGTTCTTTGTTGGGCTTTTATGCTGTGGAGTGTGGTAATATTCTTGGATTAGGCGGTGCATTTTTTGCAGCATTTTGTGCTGTGACGATGCTTGCAAAAGAGGAAAAAGACCATACGGCAGAATTTCTCCTTACTCACCCGGTTAGCAGAGTTCGTGTCATAACAGAAAAGCTGGCTTCTGTTATGCTGCAGATCACTTTGTTGAATCTTATGGTTTTGGCAGCATCGTTTATATCTATTGCATGCATCGGGGAAGAAATTCCCTGGAAAGAGCTTTTGCTTCTGCATCTGGCATATTACATCCTTCAGGTGGAACTTGCGGGAATCTGTTTCGGGGTATCGGCATTTCTGAGGAGAGGAAGCATAGGAATCGGGCTTGGAATTGCCACTATGATGTATTTTTTGAATCTGATCGCAAACATAACGGAGAAAGCGGAATTTTTGAAATATTTTACCCCGTTTGCTTATGCGGAAGGTACGGATATTGTTACGGATGTCACTCTGGATGGCGGTCTGGTGGCTCTTGGTCTGGTATGTGGTGTGTTGGGAATTGCGGTGGCTTATTGGAGATATTGTAAGAAGGATATACAATAAATGTTGTTTATGTAAAACATGGGACTGATGGCCGCCTGGCAGGCGGCCATGTGTGCCGCTATTGCAGCATCCAGTGCCGGTTCAGGTGGAAATTGAAATCTGCAGTTATTATAATACAGATTATTAATGATTTCCTTCTACTTGACAATTTTTCTCAGTTAGCTTATATTAACCTTAGCATAAGAAAAAGGGGGAAATGAATTTGACTCTGAAAGAATTACCAATTGGAAAAGAAGCGACGATCACGACCGTCGGAGGTAAGGGGGCGCTGAGACAACATTTCCTGGATATGGGTGTTATTCCTAATGAAACGATAAAACTTGTCAAGTATGCGCCCATGGGTGACCCGATGGAGTTTATGATACAAGGGTATGAGCTGACCTTGAGAGTGGCTGACGCCCAACAGATTCAGATCAAAGATGTTCGGGATCCGGAAGAAAATATCCAGCCTGCCGGACAGGAATGGACAAAAAAATTAAAAAATCATCCGGGTTTGGGAGAAGAAGGGAAATATCATGAAAAGGCAACAGAGAATCCGGTGCCGGAAGGAACTCTGCTGACTTTTGCTTTGGCGGGCAATCAAAACTGTGGAAAAACTACATTGTTTAATCAGCTGACAGGCTCGAATCAGCATGTGGGAAACTTCCCGGGCGTTACGGTTGACCGGAAAGATGGACAGATTAAAGGGCATAAAGATACATCTATTACGGATCTTCCCGGTATCTACTCTTTGTCGCCTTATTCCAGTGAAGAAATTGTGACCCGTCAGTTTGTACTGAATGAGCATCCAAAAGGAATTATCAATATTGTGGATGCATCGAATATTGAACGTAATTTGTACCTGACCATGCAGCTTATGGAGCTGGGCATCCCGATGGTTCTGGCTCTGAATATGATGGATGAGGTAAGAAAAAACGGTGGTTCTATTCTGGTAAATGAAATGGAAGAAATGCTGGGTATCCCGGTAGTGCCGATATCCGCAGCAAAAAATGAGGGAATTGATGAACTGGTAGGTCATGCGATTCATGTGGCGAAGTATCAGGAAAAGCCCAGAAGAACAGATTTTTGCAGTGAGGATAAACAGGGTGGTGCCGTACACAGATGTCTTCACGGCATTATGCATCTGATTGAAGATCATGCGAAAAAAGCAGATATTCCGGTTCGTTTTGCAGCCAGCAAGCTGGCAGAAGGCGATGCCAGAATTATGGAAAAGCTGCAGCTGGATCAAAATGAGAAGGAGACCATTGAGCATATTATCAGACAGATGGAAACAGAAAGTGGATTGGATCGTTCGGCGGCTATTGCTGCCATGCGTTTTTCCTTTATCAGAGATGTTTGCGACGCTACTGTAATCAAACCGAAAGAGAGCAGAGAGCATGCCAGAAGCGCCAAAATCGATAAAGTACTGACAGGTAAATATACTGCAATACCGGCTTTTATCGGTATTATGGGACTTGTATTTTGGTTGACTTTTAATGTGATCGGAGCATTTTTGCAGGATATTCTGGATAGGGGAATTTCCTGGCTGGCAGATTTAACGGATGCTGCAATGATGGCGGCAAATGTAAATGAGGCGCTGCGATCACTGGTGATTGACGGCATCTTTAATGGTGTCGGCAGTGTATTAAGTTTCCTTCCGATTATTGTTACACTGTTTTTCTTCCTTTCCATGATGGAGGACAGTGGTTACATAGCCAGAGTTGCATTTGTTATGGATAAA
>JBJFCH010000068.1:0-7874 GCA_051888835.1 Oliverpabstia sp.
TTCCCTTGGTAGTACGAATATAAACCGTATAGACCAGTTTATCTCCGTCCTGCACCCAGCTGCCCGACTTGCTTACATCTATGTTATAACTTTCGGTCTCGTCTTTAGGATACTTAATCTCTCCCCCCGGAACTAAAACAATAGCATCATCCGCTCCGACAATGATATCTCCTTTTTCGTTTATATCCTCTTTTCCAAAACTGCCCTCAAACTGGACATAACCGGTCACAGTGTCACCCGATTCCGTAATATAAGTCTCATTAAATACAACCTGAACGGAGTAAGTACCAGCCTCATTTTTAATAAACTGATACGTACCAGCCAGTCTATCTCCATCATAGAGATTCTGCGCACCTTTGTTCACAATATCATCCGGAACTACGATCCCCTCAGGATAGGTATAAGTGTAAGCAACACCCGCTGTCGGTAGAACAGTTTCTGTAGTAAACTGGAAATCTATGCGAACGTTTGTCGTGAAAAGATCTGTGATCGGATCATATTTGGTTCCATTACCGGAAAGCTTAGTCACCGGCAGCATATTACCAGCATTTGTAGTCGATCCACCTGAACCATCAGAATCCGTATCATCATCCAACAGCATTACTGCATTTTCAATGGCTGCTTCACTTTCTGCTTCCGGATTCTCCGGCAGTTCTCCATATCCCAGTATCCGTGCATCATTGATATCATACGTATTGTATTCCACCTGATTGCCGGAGTTTCCTTCGATTGTTTTGATCGTATATTCATTTACTTCCGCCACCAGTCCTACGTGATCGGATGTTCCGTTCTTCTTGATGCTGAAGAAAATAAGATCTCCCGGTTCGGGCTGATAGTCTGAAGAAGCATCGAAATACATTCCCCGGTCTGACAGAGTCTGTATCCAGTTCTGACAATTGCAGTCCAGAGGCATTTCATTTCTCGGAACCTCTGCGTAGTTCAGGCAGAAAGATACGAACATGGCACACCAGTCACCGTAAGAATCTCCATACCACGCACCGTAGCGGGTGTATCCTTTCATGGTGGTGCCATCTTCTTCCACTATGTAATTATCCGTACTTTCTCTATAACCCAGCTGACTCTTTGCTACAGCCAGCACATCATCCGCCCATATACCTGACAATTCTGTCGGAATTGTTCTTTCCCATATCTCTGCGGTCTCCACATCCGCATTCGGATTCGAATAACATATTAATGTATGGGTATGTTCTTCTTTTTCGCAGGTCAGTACCTTTTTATAACATGCATCGGTATGTACATGCGTATTGCTGCTGGTCTGCCCGGAGGTTTCTTCCTGACCGCAGGTCAGCACTTTTTTCGTCTCATAGCAGACATCTGTATGGGTATGACCTTCCGATTCTTCTTTTCCACAGACATACGTTATCCTTGTCTCATAGCAAGAATCCGTATGGATATGACCTTCCGATTCTTCTTTTCCGCAGATCAACTCTCCTGCTTCATTATAACAGCTGTCACTATGTGTATGACCTTCGCTCTCAGGAACATTACAGATCAGAACCTGCTCTGTATGCTTGCATTCATCTGTATGAGTATGACCTTCCGACTCTTCTTTTCCACAGATCAGTTCCTTTTCTTCTGTATAACACGCATCTGTATGTTGATGAGCGACAGTTGACTGAGCCACCGGATTCTCCGGATAACCACAGATCAATTCTTTTGTATAACACTCTTCTCCGTGTGTATGTTCTTCATATCCGCAATATGCAGTTCTTTCCATCGTTATTGCAGGCAGGATCAGGGCATATGTAGTGCAGAAAACCACGATACATGCCAGAGCACCTACCAGCTTCTGCCAGCGCTTCCAGTGTTTTCTGCTTTTTTCATACTTTTCTCCCTGTTCTAACAGTTTCTCATTCAACTGAGGTACCCCCTTTCCTCTTCCTTTTTATTGTATTTTCCCGATTCGGTTCAATGGCCATATGCGAAATACCAGTTTCCCTACGATCTGTTCTTCCGCTACACAGCCCACAGCTGAGCTTCTGCTGTCCACAGATACAGAACGGTGATCACCCATGACAAACAATCTGCCTTCCGGAACCTGATAGGGGAGCTCAATATCACATTCTCCCAGTGCTTTATCCTGAACATACGGTTCGTCCAAAGGTTCCCCGTTTACCGTTACATTGCCCTCTTCATCGATATCCACCCATTCACCGGCACGGGCAATGACACGTTTTACCAGTATTTTATTATTGTAATAAAAGGCCACCACATCATGCTTTCCAAATTCAGATCCTTTCAATGAGATCACGATCTCACCGTCCTCCAGCGTCGGTGTCATAGAAGAGCCGTAGATCTGAAGCACCGGTAAAAGAAGCGTAGCCACAAGTACTGCGATCGCCGCAACTGTAATAAGTGCATACACCGTACTTCGCAGAGTCTTTCCATATGCATCTTTATATCGTACCCTTTTTAGTTCACGCTCCAGCTCTTCCACTGATGGCCTGCTGATATCCTTTTTTGCTTTCATATCTAGTCTCTCTGGATCTCTCCCGATGCTGTCAAAAGTTCCCGCAAGCCTGCGTGTGCCTGATAGAACGCTTCCAGTCTCGATGATAGATCATCCCATCGTTTTTCCACATCTTCTTCTGCTTTTTTATCAAGACTCTGGCATTTTTCCAGAGATTCTTTTTCTCTTTCCTCACAGCGGATCCGGGTGCTCTCTTCCATTTCTTCACATTTTCTTCTGGTTTCCTCTTCCATCTCGTTGCACTTGATGATCATGTTTTCCTTCATGGAATCACAGCGTTCCTTCACAGTCTGCTTCATTGCTGTACATCGATCCTGCATCTGCTGTTCTTTCATCTCACACTCCCGCTGTGTATCCTCCAGCAGCTTTTTCACATATGCTTCCGTCTCTTCCTCTTTCTTCACACAATTTACTTCTTCACGATCATATAAAAGCTGAAGATTATCCAGATACTGCTGTGCCGCCGCCTGCGCTGCATCAAAAACGCCATTCAGTTTGAAAGAAGCCTCCGCTATCGTTCCTGCGCTCTCAATCTCTATCTTTCGGTCCGCAAGCTGCGCCCGAAGCTCCTGAACCTCTTCCTCCAGACGATCGTTTTCTTTGCTCTGCTCCAGGAGCATCTCCAACAATTCTCCTCTTTTTAATCTTTGAAGCTCTTTATCTGTCATATTATCTTATATCCTCTTTCCTTCTCTATCGATGCTGTCAAAATACATTTTCACAAATTCTAGACATATTATTTTTAATTATACTACAATCATTGCATTTTTCAACAAATATTCTTTCCATTATTGTATATTTTTTCATACATTACACAAACAAAACTCTGTGTTATTCAATTTTTGATATAATTTTCACAAACAAATCGTATATTTATAAAATAAATATATATAATTACCCAAAAGCTCCGGGAATTGCAACTTTCCAATCCCCGGAGCTTTCTTTTCCACTATTCTATTTTTCCGGCGAAATTATATATTTACCGTTAGCCCGCATCTGAGGTTTTCCCAGTACATCTGCCAGTTTGTCAAGTCCACATACTTCATAAACCATACTGCTTACATCCAGCCGTCCGGAATCGATCAGATCCAGCGCACGCTTCTGGGTGTACGGATTGATATAAGAAGCTTTCAAAACCAGTTCCTTCTGGAAAATCTGAAATGGTTTTACAGAGATAGTCTCATCCGGTTTGGTCAGACCAAACATCATGACGACTGCTTTATTTCCTGCAATGTCAATAGCCTGTTCTATGGTGGACGGGCGTCCGACACACTCGATCACTGTGTTGATCCATGTCATACCGGCATCTTTCAGTACCTGCTTAACATCCTCATGGATCGGGTCAATACAGATATCCGCTCCCAGTTTTTTGCCCACTTCTCTCTTACTCTCCACAGGCTCCAGCAGTGCTACCTTGGCAGCTCCCGCCAGCTTTGCCAGCTGCATCATAAGAAGCCCGATCATACCACCGCCGATCACAACCACCTGATGTCCCGGCTGAATTTCGCACATATCCATTCCGTGGAGACAGCAGGCTACAGGTTCTGTCATGGCACCCTGTTCAAAAGTAGTATGGTCTCCCAGTTTGTATACCTGCCTCTGATTTACCGCGCAATATTCTGCAAATCCGCCATTTACGGTAGTTCCGTAACCAATCATATGCTCGCAGTAATGAGCTACCCCGTTTCTGCAAGGCTCACAGGCTCCACAGTAGCAGTTCGGATCGATACATACCCGATCACCGACTTTGTAGTTCTTTACATTTTCTCCCACTTGTGCGATCACACCTGCAAATTCATGACCCAGAATAGTAGGCGGTGTTACTTCTGCTGCTCCTTTATCTCCCTCGTAAATATGTACATCTGTTCCACATACTCCACATGCTTTCACCTGAATCAGCACATCCTCCGGTCCCACCGCCGGCATCTCATGATCTTCTATCCGCAGATCATGCTTTCCATAAAATACTGCACTCTTCATTTTCTGATACCTCCAATAGTTTTATTTACCACTTATGTTTAACTTCTAATCATAAGTTGAGTATAAAACCTTTTTCGTCAAATTGCCATCGGAGATTATCCTAAATTTTCATATATATTTTTATGAACATCTTACAAAAATCTCTCCTTTACATTGAACTTCGCAATCTCATGACGTAAAATAAACTGATATAATAGACTGATACAAAAGTGAGGACTGTTTATGAGCCAGACGGGTCTGACGACCATGAATGTCAAAATAATAAACAAGAATAAAGTATATAACTATATCTATGAACAAAAGACCACATCCAAATATCAGATTGTACAGAATCTGCAGATGGGTCTGTCCACGGTCGGACAAAATCTGAAAGAACTGGAAGAAGAGGGACTGATCGAACGCAAAGGTACTTTTGAATCTACCGGTGGAAGAAAGGCCCAGATGATTCAGATCATCCCCACGGCACGCATCGCTATCGGAATCGGTATTCTGAAAGATATGATTCATATGGTGGCGATCGATCTCTATGGTGAGGTTTTATATCAGACGACGGTTTCCTGTTCCTATTCACAGGAAGAATCCTATTATCAATATCTCGGAAAACTACTAACCGATTTTATTTCGGAAAATTCCCTGCCAGAAGAACGAATCCTTGGAGTTTCCATCGCTGCCCAGGGGATTATATCTCCCGATGGACGAACCGTAGATTATGGGGTACTGATGGACAATGCCGATATGAAGTTATCGGATTTTGAAAAATATATTCCCTGGCCCTGCCGTCTGGAACATGATTCCAAAGCTGCTGCCTATCTGGAACTGTGGAATCATAAAAATCTGAAAAATGCAGTATTATTTCTTCTGAACCGAAACCTGGGCGGTGCCATCATCTCCGATGGGAAAGTCCTGACCGGTAATCACATGAAAAGCGGCACACTGGAACACCTGTGTATGGATCCGGACGGTCCCCTGTGCTACTGTGGAAATCGGGGGTGTCTGGAAACCTACTGTTCTGCCCACAGTCTGGAAGAAGCAGCCGGAATGTCGCTGGATTCATTTTTTACAGCTGTCCACGAATCAGAATCTGCACAGCAGCTCTGGACGGAGTATCTTGAGCATCTGGCTTTCGCCATCCGAAACCTCAGCATTCTGATTGACGGTGCTGTCATATTAAACGGGTATCTGGCTCCGTATATCTGTGAAAATGATATTGCCTTTCTTCTGTCACAGATCAATCCATTTACTCCGTTTCCGCTGTCACGGGAACAGATCATTGTGGGAACCCAGGGACAATACGCTCCTGCGATCGGAAGTGCTCTGTATGATGTGAACGAATTTATCAAAAACATATAAAAATATGCCCGTATTCATCTGGGAAAGGAGAATCTATTTTCATGAAAATCTGGGAAAATCATCTACTGGACAATATCGGCAGACAGCCTGCCCGCGCACATTTTCTTTCATTTCCCTCACGGGAAAAGGCTCTCATCAACAGTAATCGCTATACCCATGCTTTTAAAAATCTGAACGGTGTATGGAAATTTTTATTTCTGGAGGCTCCGGAATATAGCCCGGAAGGATTTTATCTGCCGGATTTTGACATTTCATCCATGGATGAGATCACCGTACCCGGTAACTGGCAGCTTCAGGGCTACGGACATATGCACTACTCCGATCTGTGGTATAATTTTCCGATCGATCCTCCATATGTTCCCACCGAAAATCCAACCGGCATCTACAAACGTACCTTCTATGTAGATGAAAGTTTTCGGGATAAGAAAATCCTTCTGCGTTTCTGTGGAGTGGATTCTGCCTATCATCTCTGGATCAACGGACAGGAAGTGGGTTACAGCAAAGGAGCAAGATGCGAAGCAGAATTTGATATTACGGATCTGGTACAAATCGGAAAAGAAAACGATGTGACAGTTCGTGTATATCAGTGGTCCGACGGCACGTACCTGGAGGATCAGGATATGTGGTGGGAAAGCGGCATTTTCCGGGATGTGGAGCTGGTTGGCATACCCAAAAACGGAATTCAGGATTTCACAGTAACTGCCGATCTGGATGATTCGTTTCAGAATGGTCTATTTTCCATAAACATAGCCCTTCGTGGCAAAGAACCGTTGCAGATTACGCTGGAGCTTTTGGATGAAACCGGGAACAATATCCTGCCGTTGGATGCCACATGTGTCCCGGAAAATGATTCCGTAGGTAATCTACACTATACCTTCCAGGCAGTTCTCAAAAACATCCGCCCCTGGACAGCGGAAACTCCGAATCTGTATCATTTGCTGATTACTGTAAAAGAGGGAGAGCATTTCATAGAATTCATCCCCCAACAGGTCGGTTTTCGCAATATTCGTCTGCATGGTGACACCTTCCTGGTGAACGGAGTTCCCATAAAGTTCAAAGGCATGAATCGCCACGACTATAACCCCAGAAATGGGCGTGTGGTATCAAAAGAAGAGATCGAACAGGACATTATCCTGATGAAACAATTTAATATAAACGCTATCCGTACCTGTCATTACCCGAATTCCTACTATCTGTATGATCTGTGTGACTTCTACGGCATGTATCTGATCGATGAGACGGATCTGGAATGCCATGGGTTTGAACTGACCGGAAATTATTCCTGGATCTCTAATGATCCGTCCTGGGAGACTGCTTACGTTTCCCGTATGGTACGGATGATCGCACGGGACAAAAACCATCCTTCTATCCTGATGTGGTCTCTGGGAAATGAATCCTCCACCGGCTGTAATTTCCGGAAAATGACGGAAGTTGCCCACAGGATGGATCCCACCCGGCTGGTTCACTATGAAGGAGACTTTGATGTGGAGTACGCAGATGTCTATTCTACCATGTATACCTGGCTGGACAATCCCAAAAAGCCATTTGTCATGAAAGATATCATCACAAACAGCACACATCCACATATTTTGTGTGAATATGCCCATGCCATGGGCAACGGTCCAGGAAACCTGAAAGAATATCAGGATCTTTTCTATGCCCACGACAAGCTACAGGGGGGTTTTATCTGGGAATGGTTTGACCATGGAATTGAGTCTTATACGGATCAAGGAGAAAAATATTACCGCTACGGGGGAGATTTCGGGGATGATCCCAGCAATAAAGATTTCTGTATCGATGGTATGCTGATGCCTGACCGGACACCATCTCCGGGGCTGTACGAATATAAAAAAGTGATCGAGCCGGTAACCACCGCTGCTGTTGATCTGGCTCACGGCAGTATCCGACTTTTAAGCCGACTGGATTTTGCCAACCTGGATCAGTTCCGGCTTGTGTACCGGATCATGGAAGATGACGTACTGCTGCAAAGCGGCAGTATGAATCTGCCTTCCATACCGGCAAGAAGCTCTCTGGAGATTGCTTTACCCTATGA
>JBJFCH010000068.1:7974-18717 GCA_051888835.1 Oliverpabstia sp.
ATCAGTAATGATATGGAACTCATTGACCAGATGAAGAAAGTGGATTTTCTCCATCTGGAACATGAGATTGTAAAAAATATTGAATACAAAGAAAATGGACATTTTCTGCATTTCACTGTATCTACCGTAAATGGAACCACCAACAATGCCTGGCATTTTGACACGGTTTATAAATATACCGTCTGCCCCACCGGAGATATCCTGATCGAAGTATCCGGAACTCCTTATCTGCCATCCGGCTGTCCCCAAAGCCATGCACCGGCTATGCTTCCCCGCCTGGGTGTCTCCATGCACCTTGACCGGAGCATGGAGCATGTACGTTACTTTGGACGGGGACCGGGAGAAAATTACCCGGACTCCAAAGAAGCCGGACTTATGGGAGTTTATGAAAATACCATCGACGGCTTATTTACCAATTACGTTGTTCCCCAGTCAAATGGCAATCACATGGACTGCCAATGGGTATCTCTTACAGATGACAGAGGAATGGGGCTTGTGGCTTCCACAGAAGGTAGTTTTCAGTTCAGTGCTTCTTTCTATGAAGAAAAAGATCTGGAAGAGGCAAAACACACCTGTGATCTGAAAAAACGGGATTATATCGTATTGCATATCGATGATAAACAAACCGGGCTGGGTTCCTACTCCTGCGGTCAGTGGCAGCTGGACCAGTACCGGACAAAGTTCGAACCTTTCCGGCTTTGTTTCCGTCTGACGCCATTCAACAGCAAGGAAGCATCCGACAAACAGATTGCCCACGAAAAGCTTATACTTCCGTAAATTTTTTTTAATTACTCCAGTTCAAACGCTCCGGTATAAAGCTGATAATAAGTCCCTTTTTCTGCGATCAGCTTATCATGGCTTCCCCGTTCAATGATCCGACCGTGATCCAACACCATGATCACATCCGAATTTTGAACGGTGGAAAGCCGGTGAGCGATTACAAATACTGTTCTTCCTTTCATCAGCTTATCCATGCCATCCTGTACCAGAGCTTCGGTACGGGTATCAATAGAAGAAGTCGCTTCATCCAGGATCATAACCGGCGGATCAGACACAGCAGCACGTGCAATGGAAATCAACTGTCTCTGTCCCTGAGAAAGCCCGCTTCCGTCACCTTTTAAAACAGTATCATATCCCTGGGGCAGCATGCGGATAAATCCATCCGCATTGGCAAGTTTGGCGGCAGCGATACACTCTTCATCTGTAGCACCGGGATTTCCATACCGTAGGTTTTCCATTACAGTTCCTGTGAACAGATTGACTTCCTGCAAAACCACTCCGAGAGACCGACGAAGATCTGCTTTTTTTATCTTATTGATATTGATTCCGTCATAGCGGATCTTACCGTCTGCAATATCATAAAATCGATTAATCAGATTGGTAATGGTGGTTTTGCCGGCACCGGTAGCACCCACAAAAGCAATTTTCTGTCCCGGTTCTGCATATAAGGTGATATCATGCAATACCTCTTTTTCAGGAACATAGCCAAAATCCACATGATCCAGCACTACTCTTCCTTCCAGTTTTGTATAAGTCAAAGTTCCGTCATGATGAGGATGTTTCCATGCCCACATTCCTGTATGCTCTTTTGTTTCAATAATTTTACCATTCTCTTCTTTCGCATTGACAAGAGTTACATATCCCTCATCCTTTTCCGGTTCTTCATCCATAAAATCAAAAATACGGGCTGCACCGGCAAGCGCCGTGACAATCGAGTTAAACTGATTGGAGATCTGTGCCACCGGATTAGTAAAGTTACGGGATAAGGTAAGAAAAGAAGCAATCATACCAAGTGTCAATGTTCCTGTCCCGGTAAGTCCGATATTGACTGTTCCTGCAATCGCCATGTAAGCTCCCAGGATTGCGATGATCACATACTGGACATAGCCGAGAGCATTCATCATCGGCATCATGGAATTGGCATGTCCGTTGGCACTGGCAGCACTTGCAGCCCATGCTTTATTCTTTTCACGCAGTTCTTTCTTTGCCTGTTCTTCATGACAGAATACCTTGATTACTTTCTGTCCGTTTACCATTTCTTCCACGTAACCATTCAGCTGTGCAAGCGTCTTTTGCTGCATAATAAAATAAATTCCGATTTTCCCGGTGATCACTTTTACGATCTGTAAAATGCAGAGCATAACTGCTACTGCCACCAGCGTCAGCCACACACTGACATACAGCATGCAGATAAATACCACCACAATAGTAAATACAGAGGATACAAGCTGTGCCATAGACTGGGCAATCATCTGGCGGAGCGTATCCGTATCATTGGTATACAGGCTCATGATTTCTCCATGGGTATGGGTATCAAAATATCGAATAGGAAACGTCTGCATTTTAGAAAACATATCATCCCTGATTTTTTTCAGAGTTCCCTGTGCAATAGTAACCATGACACGATTATAAAAAAGCGTTGAAAGTACTCCAATCAAATACACGATACCGATCATCACCAAAGCTTTCAAAAGCCCGGTAAATACCGGTTGATCCATACCGAGCAAAGGTACGATATAGTCATCTATGAGAATCTGCAGAAACAAAGCCGAAGCTGCGCTGGCAATAGCACTTAACAGAATGCAGATTACAACGAAAATAAGCTTTGCTCTGTATTCTTTCATATAGGAAAATAATCTCCTGATTTCCTTATTCATCCTCACTCTCCCCTTTCTGCTGAGATTCAAATACTTCACGATAAATACTGCAGGTACGAAGTAACTCTTCGTGTTTACCTACTGCTGCGATTTTTCCGTCTTCCAGAACGACAATCTTATCAGCATGCTGAACAGAACTTACACGCTGAGCGATAATAATTTTCGTAGTTTCCGGGATATACTCTGCAAAAGATTTCTGGATCGTCGCATCTGTCCTGGTATCCACTGCACTTGTAGAATCATCCAGAATCAGAACTTTCGGCTTTTTTAAAAGAGCACGGGCAATACAGAGCCGCTGCTTTTGCCCGCCTGATACATTGGTGCCTCCCTGCTCAATATAGGTGTCATATTTTTTCGGAAATGTCTGAATAAATTCATCCGCACAGGCCAAACCACAAGCATGTGCAATTTCTTCATCGGAAGCATTTTCATTTCCCCAGCGCAGATTCTCTGTGATCGTACCGGAAAACAGTTCATTTTTCTGCAAAACCATTGCTACAGCATTACGCAGCGTATCCAGATCATATTTTCTCACATCCACTCCACCCAGTGTCAGATTTCCTCCCGTAACATCATAAAGGCGGGGAATCAGCTGTACCAGACTGGATTTTGACGAACCGGTTCCGCCAATAATACCCACAGTTTCCCCGGAAGCAATCTTAAGATTAATATTGCTCAGAACCTTTTTATCCGCTTTGGAAGCATAAACAAAATCCACATCTGAGAATTCGATACTTCCATCTTTAACTTCAGTCACAGGATTTTCCGGACTCTGAATATCACTCTCTTCTTCCAGAACTTCTGCTATACGTTTTGCGGAAGAGAGCGCAATCGTGATCATGGCGAAAACCATAGAAAGCATCATAAGTGCCATCAGAATCTGTGTGGCATACGTAAAAAGCGCTGTAAGATCTCCTGTTGTAAGTCCCAGAGCTGCGTTATTGCCACATGAAACGATTGCCTTGGCTCCGATCCAGGAAATCAGGATCATACAGGCATACATAAAAAACTGCATCAGTGGTGAGTTAAATGCAAGCAGCCTTTCTCCCTTCGCAAAATCCAGATAGATTCTTTCAGAAATACCTTTGAATTTTTCCTTTTCATACTCTTCCTGATTGAAAGACTTTACTACTCTGATTCCTCTGATATCTTCCTGTACTACATTATTCAGCTCATCATAGGTATGAAAAACTCTGCTGAATATGGGATTAACATTTCTGATGATCAACCAAAGTAAGATTGCAAGCATCGGGATAACTGCCAGGAAAATAAATGAAATAGCTCTGTTGATTCTGAAAGAAACGATCATACAGAATATCATCATCACCGGACCTCGAATTGCCATTCGAATCAGCATCTGATAAGCATTCTGAATATTGGTGACATCAGTGGTCAGACGGGTAACAATCGATGCCGTAGAAAATTTGTCGATATTGGAAAATGAAAATGTCTGTACATTGTCATACATATCCTGGCGAAGATTTTCAGAAAATCCTACCGAAGCCCGAGCAGCAATATGTGCAGCGAGTACTCCGGTCAGAAGCTGTAAAAATGCGAAAATCAAAAGTGCTATACCGTATTTCCATACCACTCCTTTGTCCCCCACATCAATACCATTGTCAATCATCCCCGCCATACAAAGCGGTATTAAAATTTCAAATACCACTTCCAGTATCGACAGAAGCATTGTGATCAGTGAGCCTTTTTTGTGTTCACGCAGGCTCCGTGCGAGCGTTTTAACCATAACTATACCCCTTTCTTTCCATTAGTAGCACGCTACATATTATGTGCAATACACAACCTGGTATGCGTAAGCCATCGCTTTTATGTAGTATGCTACACTTTGTATCTAAGTAAAAGCCGGATCTCTCCGGCTCTACCTATTCAAGATTTTTTGCAATGACAGCCAACATCCTTTTCAAATTATCTGTATCTTCTTCTGAAAGAGAAGTGAGCATTTTTTCTTCATTTGCTCTGATATTCTGTTCCATATATACGCTCATATTTCTTGCCTGTTGGGTCAGCTTCACGATTTTATTGCGCTTATCATTCTCATCCATCCATGTGATCAGATGCCCATTCTGCTCCATACGGGAAACAATACCCACCACAGTGGGATGAGATACCTCCAAAAAAATCTCAATCTCTTTCTGTGTCGCCTGCCCTCCGGTGCTGTTCAAAAATGCCAGTACACGGCTCTGCGCCAACGTAAGATTATATCCTTTTAAGTCCGCATCCGCTTTCACTTTCAGTTTGTCATTGATATTTTTAATCAGATATCCCACATCTTTGTACATCGATTCACGCTCCCATTCTGTAGTACGCTACATATTGTAACACCAAAACTTTCCCCTGTCAACAAAAGAATACTATCCAACCAACATAATCAGTGTTCCGCCCACGATACATGCCAGTCCCACAAATGCCTTTTTCGACAGCTTTTCTTTAAACACAAACCAGGAAAACGCAATAGAAACAACGATACTCAATTTATCAATCGGCACGATCAGGCTGGCCGGTCCGGACTGCAGTGCACGGTAATAGCACAGCCAGGAGGCTCCTGTGGCAAATCCGGACAAAATGATAAAAAATAATTCTTTCTTATCCGTGTTATGTATCGTCCCCTGCTTTTTTGTGACAAAAACAACGACCCAGGCCATAATCAGAACAACAACGGTTCGAATGGCAGTTCCCAGATTGGAGTCGATCCCGGTAACTCCGATTTTCCCAAGAATTGATGTGAGACTGGCAAAAACAGCTGACAGTATAGCATATATAAGCCAGCTTCCGCCTTCTTTTTTCTGTTCTGTCCTCTCTTTTTTCTGGATCATCAGCCAGGTACCGATGGCAATTCCTGCCATACCGACAATCTTATAAATGCTTACAGGTTCACCCAGCAGAATAAATGCCAGAATAATCGTCAGTACCGTACTGAACTTGTCAATGGGAACCACTTTATTTACATCTCCAAGCTGCAATGCCCGAAAATAACAAAGCCAGGATGCTCCCGTAGCCAGCCCCGATAATATCAGAAACAAAACAGATTTTGCCGAAAGACTCTTAAGTTCACTCTGGGAACCGACAATGAAAACCATCAGCCATGAAAAAGCCAGAACAACAATCGTTCGAATCGCTGTAGCTACATCAGAATCCGTTTTCTTGATGCCACATTTCGCCAGAATGGATGTGATGCCGGCAAAAAAAGCTGATCCGATCGCAAATCCCAACCACATATTAATCACCTCTTAAAATATGTAATATACTGGCATTATCATAGCATATCTTTCCTGTGATTGGAATCCTATTTTATTCTTCCGTATTATTTGTCTCGACTTTTTTTGTGGGGCTGCTGACAGTATCATACTTTGTAGATAAACTGTCAAAGACAGCAAGTATAACTACCGTTGCAGCAGCAAGAAAAATGATAATCTTTTTCTTCATGCTCCTACTCCTTTGCAAATTTTCACCTGTTTACAGAAGGATTATATCGTATCGCTTTCCCTGTATCTACTCCAAAAAGTTCACTTTCTTCTCCAATAAGCTCATACAGACTGCTTTTCATCGCTATTGTTCTCTCGCCTCCGAATCCTCTCCGGACAGCGTCCGACATGATTTTTAAATATCAGGTCGCAAATCCGGCATACTGTGTCATATACAGTTCATAATATTTCCCTTTCTGCAAAAGTAATTCCTCATGACTTCCTGTTTCCACAATTTTCCCATGATCCATGACAACGATTCTGTCTGCGTCCTGAATCGTGGACAGACGATGCGCAATAATAATACTGGTGCGGTCTTTCATTATAAACTGCATTGCATCCTGAATTGCTTTTTCCGTTCGGGTATCTACATTGGAAGTGGCCTCATCCAGAATCAGTATTCTCGGGTCAGCCACAAAAGCCCGAGCGATAGCGAGAAGCTGCCTCTGACCCTGACTGATATTTTCACCGGATGCTTTCAGCAGTGTATTATATCCCTGCGGCAGCATCCGCAGCATATCTGTGCAGCAGCTTCTCTCTATTGCCTGTTCCAGCTGTTCCTCTGTAGCATTTTCATTTCCATACTTTAAGTTATCTCGAATGGTACCTTCAAACAATACCGTGTCCTGGAGAACAATCGCCACATTTTTTCGCAGACTGTCCCGGGAAATGTACTTTATGTCTTGTCCGTTAATCAGAATTTCGCCACTGTCAATATCATAAAAACGCATCAAAAGGTTGGCTATCGTTGTTTTTCCACTGCCGGTAGCTCCTACAAGGGCTATCTTTTCGCCGGCTGGAACTGACAGATTAAAGTCACGGATAACCGGTTGTTCCGGAATATAGGAAAACTGTACATTATGAAAAGTAATCTCTGTCATAGATGCTTCTTTCATATTTTCACCGGTCTTCTCCTCATTTCCTTCATCCAGCACAGCAAATACTCGTTCCGCTCCTGCTACAGCAGTCTGTAATTGTCCATATACCTGCGCGATCTCATTGATCGGACGGCTGAACTGTTTTGCATAAACGATAAAAGCAGAAATCACACCCACTGAAATCATTCCATGAACAGAAAAATATCCCCCGAAAGCTGCAATAATGACAAATCCAATATTTCCGATACAATTCATGATTGGTCCCATAACTCCACTGAAAATATCAGTTTTTATTCCGGCTTTTGTGAGTGCATCCGATGTCTGACAAAATTCTTCCGTTGTTATTTCCTGATGATTATATGCCACCACGGTGCGATATCCCGATATCATTTCTTCCACAGTACCATTTAACTGCCCAAGAAGCATTTGCCTTCTGCGGGAAAATTTGCGTACTTTGCCGGATAAAATCTTCGTGGCAAGTACTGTTAAAATTACCGTAGCACAGCTCAATGACGCCAACTGCCAGCAATACCAGAACATAATCGCCGCTGTTCCTATAATCGTCAGCACACCGGAAAACAGTGAAGGCAGTGACTGGGACACGGTTGTAGAAATGTTTTCCACATCATTTGTCATACGGCTCATAACATCGCCGTGAGAATGCGTATCCAGATAACCAACCGGCAAATCTACAATTTTCCCGAATAATTCTTCCCTCATTCTTTTTACAATACGTTGACTTAGTCTGGCACTGATCAGTCCCTGTAAAAGCTGGCTTCCACTGTAAAGAAGATATGCTGCCAGCATCAGAAGCAGCGTACCGACAAAATTTCCCGTTCCTGTTCCCGCTATAATATCAATCACCCTGCTTTGCTGACTGGGTGCGTAGATGCCACATATTGTGCCAAAAATAACCACGGCCAACATGCCGATAACCATTCCTTTTTCCCTGGCAAAATAAAGCGCAATTCGTTTCATGGCAGCGCCTGCGTTCTGTGCATGTTCCGGCTCAACGAAACGCTCCCTTGCTCTCATGCCAGGAATATTTCTTGACATTAGCTTTTGTTCCTTATTTTCACTCATATGCTTTCCTCCTTCCCCATCTGCGACTGATAAATATCCTGATAAACCATACAGGAATGAAGTAATTCCTCATGGGTACCTACTGCAGCTATTTTTCCACTGTCTAATACAACGATTCGATCTGCTCTGCGAACAGATGCAATTCTCTGAGCAACAATAATTTTTGTACTTCCCGGCTGGGCTTTCTGCAAAGCACTGTGAAGATTTGCTTCTGTTTTCAGATCAAGTGCACTGGTTGAATCATCGAAGATCATAATTTCTCCATTTTTCACAATAGCTCTGGCAATGGACAAACGCTGTTTCTGACCTCCTGACAGGCTCATTCCCCGCTCTGCGATCATGGTCTCATATTTTTCATGGGTTTCATTAATGAAATCATCCGCCTGAGCAGCCGTGGCAGCATTTTTTACTTCCTTCTCATTGCTATTTGGTGCTCCCCACGCAATATTATTTCCAATCGTATCACTGAATAATTCACTTTTCTGCAATACAACAGCTATCCGTTCTCTCAAATCTTTTTGTTCATACTGCCGCACATCCACACCGTCTACCAACACAGCGCCCTCTGTTACATCGTAAAATCTAGGTATCAAATTGACCAACGTAGTTTTTCCGCAGCCTGTTGCTCCCATAATGGCAATGGTTTCTCCCCTATGTATCGACAGATTAATATTCTCCAGAACTTTTCTATCTGTACCCGGGTAGGAGAAGGATACATTTCGAAATTCAATTTCGCCTTTTTTCTCTGTTTTTCCATCAAATGTACCGTCTTTTAATTCCTGTTCCGTATTAAGAATTTCTTTTACTCGTTTCCATGATACCAGTCCTCTGGAAATATTCTGAAACAACATGACAAGCATCAAAATTCCATTGAGAAGCTGGGTAGTATAAGTAATTGCCGCCATGATACTTCCGGGAGTAGTCACTCCTGTACTCACTTCAAAAGAACCCGCAACAAGAATTACCGCAACAACAATATACATCAGTCCATTGATCACCGGATTCATAAATGCAAAGATTACAAGTACCTGAAGCTGGGTACAGATCAATTCTTCGTTTGCTTTACCAAAACGTACTTTTTCATATATTTCCCGAACACAGGCTTTAATCATGCGAATTCCGGATACATCCTCCTGCATAATGCTGTTGATCCGGTCCAGCTGTGCCTGCAGTTTTGTAAACAACGGATTGGCCTTAGCAAGACAAACGCACAAACATCCCACAATAAAAGGAAAAGCACACAGTACGATCAGTCCAAATGTCCGGTTCAGACGATACATAAAAAACATACTTCCAAACATCAACAGAGACGTACGAATCATTCCCCTGACAAACTGAGATATAAAAGTCTGTACCTGTGTAATATCATTTGTCACTCTGGTTACCAATGAGCCGGTTCCATATTGATCCAGCTGTGGAAATGAAAATGTCATAATCTTCCTGAAACAGTCTTTACGCATTTCATTGCCGATATTCTGTCCTGATAAATGAACAAACACATTGTTCAGCGATCCACAGAGTCCTCCGAACAAAACCAGTCCGATCATCAAAATGCCCATTTTCCATATTACATGTAAATCACCTACTCCGCCGTTATTCAAACCAAGTACACCTTCATCCACGATTTGACTCATAATTCCGGGCTGCAGAAGATCCATCAGCACTTCACCGACCATAAAACAAGCGGCAATAACAGCAAAATGTAAATATTGTTTGATATATTTCCACATCATCTATCAACTCCGTTCTTTTCTGTCATTTTCCATCTCACAGTTTTTACGTCCACATCCTAACGAGTGTTCCTGATTTCGATAACGCCCTTCCCAATCCTCATTAACTTTTTCAAGCAGGAACAAAAGCTGCTGCTTTTCTCCGTCAGAGAGACAAGAAAACATTTCCCTGTGTCGGCTGTTTCGCTTCTCTAATGCTTCCACAGCCAGTTTCCTCCCTTCTTCTGTCAGCAGAATATCGGAAGTTCTGTGATCTGATTCACTGGGTTGGCGACGTATCAATCCTCTCCCCTCCAATTTTGCGATCACTTCACTGGCAGAACCCGGCTGGATACCCAGGCGTTGTGTCAGTTTTCTTTGGGTGATACACCCGGTTTCATTTAAAATAATCAGTATACGTCTCTGACTTCCCCTGCCTTCATAAAGAGAACGCATGGTGTGGCTCAGATTTCTGAGATTGATAATAAGCTTATTGTTAATATCATCCGAAAGCTTTTCTGGCATAATTCTCTCTCCTTTTCATTGTTTAGGTACCTTATATTTTATTTCCAATTTTAAATTTTGTCAAGGTACCTTAATTATTATTCATCCCGGTGCAAGCTAACAATTTAAGAATTATTATTTTTTGCAAACATACACTTTACATTTCACTGTGAATATGATATGATTTCTTTACCAATTAAGCCATAAAAATAAAGGGGGTGTAAATATGACTGACAGTGACAAGCTTAATCTCATTTTACAAAATCTTTCAACACTTGATGGAAGATTTGTCACGCTCGATAAAAAGGTAGATTCTCTTGATGGAAAATTTATTACTCTCGATAAAAAGGTAGATTCTCTTGATGGAAAAGTTAATATCCTTGATGAAAAATTTGTTACTCTCGATAAAAAGGTAGATTCTCTTGATGGAAAA
>JBJFCH010000069.1:0-18667 GCA_051888835.1 Oliverpabstia sp.
TTTTTCTCCTGGCAGGTATATTTTTCGCTATATGCCCAAAAGTTTCTGAACAGCAGCAACTGTTCTTAGGCTTCTGACATCAGGGACTATTTTTTTCCACAGTGAAAATCTTAATCCTATTCGGCATCCGCCACAGCAGCCTCCAGCGCCGCACGCCCGTCCATATCCACTCCATTTACCCGCACGTGGATTCCATTGACGGCCACGTCATCTTCCATAGGGATTACCAGACACTTGCGTCCGTCGATGATTCTGGTTTCCACCAGATCCACTCGTTCCGGATCCACATGAATAACCACGTCCGGAGTCTTGATCTCAAATTTCCTTGTATTTGTAATGTTGGAGGCGACCAGCGTGGATTTTTCTCCGGCAGCCATCTCATACTGCTCATCAAAAGCCTCAAGCTTGTCCTCCTGCACGCCGCAGTCCTCGAAAAGACGCTTTACTTCCGACTTGGTGAGTATCACAGGATCCGGCTCGTCCTTTTGGGCTTCGATCAGTTCATTCAGCTTTTCATGAATATTGATGACTGTGTCATAATGGCAGTCTTCTCCCAGGGTTTCCTCTACGAGCGCGTTAAAGGAATCTCGCTGCCCACCTGCGGAAAGGGGGGCTGTACAGCCGAAAAGCTCGTCGATAAAGGTGCCGTGGAGCTGCTCCGCATTTTTGGAATAATACAGCATTCCGTGAATGTCTGTGCTGCGGTCGTTAAACTGCGGGAAAAGGAATCCCACATCCGGCATTTCCACGATCCAGTCGCGGATGCGGTCCTCGATATTGTTTGTCTCCGCATTATAGCAAAGCCCTGCCTTGGAAAGCTTTACCGGGCAGATGCTGCAAAGGATATGGTCATAGATTTCTTCGGAAGCATCAAACATCTCCGTCCCGTCGGAAGCTTTTCCGGGAATATCATAGACCGCATGGATCAGAATGATATAATAATTTTCCGGATAATCATAATTCTCAATAATCTTGTCGTAAAAAGCTTCCAGAAGAGAATCATCGGTCAGCCTGCTGGCACGAAGACGCATGAGGAATTCCTGAGTACCGCCTTCTGCTTCCTGTTCGAGGGGGAACTCCATGTTCATCAGATTTTTCCCAAGAGTTCCGGACAGGGTTTTCTTGAAAATATCAAAGTATTTAAACATTTCTTCTTCGGAAAGAGAGAGGAAAGCTTCCTTTAATTCAGTTTTTTTGTTCTTATCTCCGTCCACGTAACATCCGCAGATACGGTCAATGGCACAGTTTGCAGGGGTAAACTGCTTCTTTATTTCTGAAATTTCTTTTTTATTCATTATATCCTCCTGATACCGCATAAAACGGTGAAATGATGTCCCAAAGTCACATAATAAAGTGGTGAAATTGGTGTCCAAAAGCCTTGTTATTATAACGCAGATTTTGGATTTGGGCAACAACTGCCCTGTAAATGAAACGGTTTTGACGGCTGTCAATCCGCAGGCAGAGATTGACAGCAAAATGTCAAAACAAACAAAAAGAACAGAATTTGTCGAAAAATGACTCGTGAATATGGATAGAAAAGAGAGGGATTTTTCTGTAAAGATATAAGAAATGCATAAAAAAGAGAAGGATTTTCCAGAAAAAAAGAAGGATTTTGTATGGCTTTTAAAAGAATGCATTGCTATAATAGCGTTAGCAATACAAAATAAATGTATCGTGAGAAAAGGAATAGGAGGTTTGTTTCAATGAAAAAAAGATTAGTTAGCAGAATTCTGGCAACAGCAATGGCAGGTGTTATGGCTTTATCTGTACCGGTAATGGCTGAGGATGCCGCAACAGAGGAAACCACAGAAGTGAATGCTGATTTAGCAGACAAAAAGGTTGGCGTTTGTATTTATCAGTTCGCAGATAACTTCATGACACTGTTCCGTACAGAACTGGAAAACTATCTGGTAGAGAAAGGTTTCAGCAAAGACAACATCGTTATCCAGGATGGTGCTAATGACCAGGCTACACAGTCCAATCAGATCGACGCATTCATCGCAGACGGCGTTGACGTTCTGATCATTAACCCGGTTAACTCTTCTTCCGCAGCTACCATTACTGATAAAGTAGTTGGCGCTGGTATCCCGCTTGTATACATCAACCGTGAGCCGGATGCATCCGAGGAGCAGAGATGGGCAGACAATGAATGGGATGTTACATATGTAGGCTGTGACGCACGTCAGTCCGGTACTATGCAGGGCGAGCTGATTGCAGATATTGGCCTTGACAAACTTGATATGAACGGAAATGGCAAAGTTGATTACATTATGATCGAAGGTGACCCGGAGAACGTTGATGCTCAGTATCGTACCGAGTTCTCTGTAAAAGCTCTTGAGGACGCTGGCCTCGAAGTAAACTGCCTTGATGATCAGATCGGTAACTGGGATCAGGCTACTGCTCAGTCATTAGTTGCTAACTCCCTCAGCCAGAATGGCGATGATGTTGAAGTTGTATTCTGTAACAACGACGCTATGGCACTTGGTGCTCTGCAGGCTATCCAGGCAGCAGGACGTACAGTTAACGAAGATATCTACCTTGTAGGTGTTGACGCTCTGTCCGAGGCTCTTGAAAATGTTATGTCCGGAACAATGACAGGTACCGTATTTAACGATCACTTCTCACAGTCCCACAGTGCAGCAGATGCAGCTATCAACTACCTGACAGGTGCTGGTAACGAGCATTACATCGGCTGTGACTATGTAAAGGTTACTGGAGACAATGCACAGGAAATCCTTGACATGGTTAAATAATCAAGAAGGACCAAATAACCAATAGAAAGGTGCGGGTGACGCAAGAAGCACCCGCACCTTTTTTTGAAACTTGGTATGTGAAAGGTCTGTTTCCTGCAGAAATTTTACATTTAGGAATAGGAGGAGGAAAATGGCTGAGTATAAACTGGAGCTGAAAGGAATATGCAAATCCTTCCCTGGAGTTAAGGCATTGGATAACGTACAGTTATCCCTCCGTCCGGGAACCGTACATGCGCTGATGGGTGAAAACGGTGCAGGTAAATCAACTCTTATGAAATGTCTGTTCGGTATCTACAAAATGGATGCCGGCGAAGTATTGTTAGATGGAAAAAAGGTTGTGATCAACAATCCTGATGAGGCAATGAAAATGGGTATTGCCATGGTGCATCAGGAATTACAGCCGGTTCCGGCCAGAACCGTTGCCGAGAACCTGTATCTTGGAAGATTTCCAACCAAAAATTTTGGACCGTTAAAGGTCATTGATCACAAAAAAATGTATGAGGACACAGCTCACTGGTTAAAGGAAGTAAAAATGGACTTTGACCCGAAGGCGCTTCTGGGAAGCCTTTCCATTGGGCAGATGCAGTCCGTGGAAATTGCAAAGGCTGTTTCTCATAATGCACAGGTAGTAATTTTTGACGAACCGACTTCTTCCCTGTCTGACAACGAGGTAGAAGCTTTGTTCCGTATTATGAACGACTTGCGAGATAAAGGCGTAGCCATGGTATATATCTCTCACAAAATGGATGAGATCAAGCGTATCGCTGATGACATCACCATTATGCGTGATGGTACATATGTAGGTACCTGGCCTGCAGCAGAGCTGACCACAGATCAGATCATTGCAAAGATGGTAGGTCGTGAGCTGACGAATGTATATCCGGCGAGAAAGAATACACCGGGTGAGGTCATCATGGAGGTGAAAAACCTCTGCTCTATCCATGAAAAATCCTTCCAGAATGTATCCTTTACTCTTAGAAAGGGTGAAATCCTGGGATTTGGCGGTCTGGTAGGTGCGCAGA
Source organism: Oliverpabstia sp. (assembly GCA_051888835.1). Taxonomy (GTDB): domain Bacteria; phylum Bacillota; class Clostridia; order Lachnospirales; family Lachnospiraceae; genus Oliverpabstia. The sequence goes on from JBJFCH010000069.1 coordinate 3,776, forward strand.
GAACCGAGCTGCTGGAGGGTGTCTTCGGTATGAGAGGAATCGCTTCCGGTCAGATCTTTATCAAAGGGCAGGAAGTAAAGATCAAAAAACCTGCTGATGCGATGAAAGCAGGAATTGGTCTGATCACAGAAGACCGAAGAGGAAATGGTATCTTTGGCTGTCTGTCTATTAAAGATAACGTTGGTGTATCGGTTTACAACAAGCACTTACAGGCTGGCTTTGTTCTTAATCACAAAGAAATTAATCAGATTGTGGATGACAGCATCAAGAAGCTGAGCATTAAAACACCGAATATGCAGGAGCACATTGCCAACCTGTCCGGTGGTAACCAGCAGAAGGTAATCGTTGCAAGATGGCTGGCAAATGATCCGGATATCCTGATCATGGATGAGCCGACACGTGGTATCGACGTTGGTGCAAAGCATGAAATCTATGAAATTATGAATGATCTGGCAGCTCAGGGAAAGGCAATCATCATGATTTCTTCCGAAATGGCAGAACTTCTTGGTATGTCAGACCGTGTTTACGTAATGTGTAACGGTAAGATGAGAGGCGAGATTACAGAAAGAGAAGAAATGACGCAGGCCAGAGTCATGGGCTATGCGACTCAGTTCTGATGATGGGAGGATTAAAAAATGGAAAACAAGAAAAAAATGAATTTTAAAGATATTATGATTAATTATGGTGTTATTATCATCATGGTTATTCTCGTTATCTATACAGGAATCACATCAAAGAATTTCCTGTCAATGAACAACCTGTCCAATATTCTGATGAACATGAGTTACCGTATCGTCATCGCTCTTGGCATTGCAGGATGTATCATCACCGGCGGCTGTGACCTGTCAGCCGGACGTATGATTGGTTTTGGCGGATGTATCGCAGGTACTCTGCTGCAGCGTATCGATTACTCCGGTAAGTTCTTCCCGGATATGGAGCCTCTGAATATCTTTGTAGCCCTGATCATCGTTATGGTGATCTGTGCTGTATTCGGTGCTGTTACCGGTTTCTTTATCGCTTACCTGCACGTACCTCCATTCATTTCTACCATGGCTATGATGGAAATTATTTATGGTGTTAACTCCATTTATACAAATGCAACTCCTCTGGGCGGTTACGTTACAGAGTATACCAACATTGCAACCGGCAGATTCCTTGGCATCAGCTACCTGATCTGGATCGCAGTTATCGTAGCAGCAATTACATGGTTCATCTTTAACATGACCCGTCACGGCAAATATATGTATGCAATCGGTGGAAATATGCAGGCAGCAGAGGTTGCCGGTGTTCCGGTAAACAAAACACTGGTTATCATTTATGCAAAAGCAGCAGCTATGTATGGTCTGGCTGGTTTCATGATGGGTGCAAAAGCTGGTGGAGCATCTGTACAGTTAGGTCTCAGCTACGAGATGGAAGCAATCGCAGCTTGTACTATCGGTGGTGTATCTGTTTCCGGCGGACGTGGTAAAGTATCCTCCGCTATCATCGGTGTTGCTGTATTCGAACTTCTGAAGACTGCTCTGCAGTTCCTTGGTGTAACTCCATACGCTCAGTATATCGCACTTGGTATCATCATTTTCATCGCAATCTCTCTGGATATCAGAAAGTACATTGCAAGAAAATAAAAATGGGGATTACCATTTCGTATGGCTTTATGAATAGTTATTAATATGGTATAGTATGAGGGCTGTCACAAAATGAGGCATATCAAGATGGGTGCAGATTTTGTGGCGGCCCCTTTTCACTATTTAAAGATTAAGAAATTTCAGAGAAACGGAGGAAAAAATATGGGAACCGATAATTTTCTTTCTGCGGCATTTGTACCGATTCTGATGGCTGGCGGCCTGGGCTATTATGCAATTCGTATTCTGGTATTCCACGATCTGTCTTCCATCAGCGGAAAAGATAAGAAACGGAAATATAAGAATGAGGAAATGTATGCAAAAACAGCGGGAAAGCTTATGTTGTTTCTGTCCATTGCTTCCCTTGCTATGTCTGTGATTCTATACTGGTCTCCGAAGGCTGCAATGGCGGAAATTCTTGTGTGCATTGTTATATTTGGTATTTTGTGGAAAAGAATGCATGAAAAATACGGTGATTAGATCATCTGGACTTTAAAGGAAAACAAAAAATGCAGGAAGGGAGATGGACAATGAATCAGTATTCCGTTCTGTTGGTGGATGATGAAGAAGAAGTCATCCAGATCATTATGAAAAAAATAGACTGGGAAAGCATGGGATTTCAGATCGTTGGCTATGCCCACAATGGTGTGGAAGCACTGGAGATGGCAGAGGAGTACCAGCCGGATGTAGTCATGACGGACATAAAAATGCCGTATATGGATGGCCTTACCATGAGCAGAAAGCTCAAAGAACAGCATCAGACAGTGAAAATTATTATATTTACCGGATTTGATGAGTTTGAGTATGCAAAAGAAGCCATTGACATTGAGGTGGAGCAGTATATTTTAAAGCCTATCAATGCGGATGAGCTGAGAAAGGTTTTCCTGAGAGTGAAGGAAGATCTGGATCGGGAAATGGACGAGAAACGAAACGTCGATAAGCTTCGGGAATATTATATGGAAAGCCTGCCGCTTTTACAGGAAAGCTTTTATACATCTCTGATCGAAGGCAGGATCGCAGAAGATCAGATTGAAAAATACCTTGTCAGCTATCAGATCAGTCTGGATGGCCCTTACTATGTGGCGACGATTCTGCATATCAGCACTTCCCACGATTCGTCAGAAATGAACCCGTTTTTGCGGACGGTTTCCGTGAAAAAGCTGGCAGAGGAGCAGTTTGCAGGAAAGTACAGCAGTAAGATCATCATTTATCTGGGTGACATCATTGTGATATCCCAGCTGAAAAGCGCGGAGGAGATTACCGGGTACACAGACTTTATGGACGAGTTCTGCAGACTGGCAAAACGTGTCTGCGATGCCAGGGTGACAGCAGGAATCGGTCATGTCTGCAATCGGATCCAGGATTTGCGCTCTTCCTATCAGGGGGCCGGAAACGCGGTTTCCTACAGGGCGATTTATGGAAATACCAGGGCAATCAATATCGCAGAGATTGACCCGCAGGAAAATGCGGACGAATCATGGGAACAGCAGGCTGTACATACGATTCTGAAAAGAATCAAAATGGGCGACCGGGATGCACTGGAAAAAGAGATTAACGAGTGCATGCGTCACTTTTCGGAATATGGGACATCTCTCCAGAAATACAGGATTTTTATCCTGGAACTGGTTGCGGAGATTTTCCGTTTTGGAAACAATAATAACCTGAATGTGGATGAGATATTCGCGGATGGGAGCAATTATCTGGAAAAAGGCTTTCAGGCAGAGTCGCCGGAGGAACTCTGGAACTGGCTGATGGAAATCAGCGGCAGGATGCAGGATGTTATTTCGAAGGAACGTCAGAACACGACGAAATCCTTTGTCACGAAAGCTGTGGAATATGTGGAAGAGAGCTACAGCGACAAAAATATATCTATAGAGACGGTATGTAAAAAACTGGGTGTCAGTGCAGCATATTTTTCCACAGTATTTAAAAAAGAAACAGGAAAAACTTTCATCAGCTATCTGACGGATTACCGAATGGAGCAGGCTGTGGAACTTTTGTTGACAACGGATGATAAAACTTATATCATTGCTGAGAAGGTGGGCTATGCGGATCCAAACTATTTCAGCTATGTTTTTAAAAAGAAATATGGTATGGCCCCGTCAAAATACAGAACAGGGAAATTAAAGGAACGTGGATAAGATAAAAAATCTTACAGCAAAAATCAGGGCATATTTTGGAAAATATTTTAATACCAGGAGCATACAGGTGACGATTTCCGCTTCTTTTACAGTGGTGTCCGTATGCTGTATGTGTTTCCTTGGTATTGTACTTTATAAGCAGTTTGCAAAAGAAGAAGAAGGAATGACAATTGAGAATACGGAGCAGCTTCTTGCCCAGACGGCAATCAATCTGGAGGATTATTTAAGAAGCATGCGCCGTATTTCTGATGCCATGTATTACAGCGTTATTAAAAATAAAGACCTGGCTGTGGACAGCCTGGACGAAGAAATGAACCTTCTGTACGAAGCGAATAAGGACAAGCTGGTCAGCGTCGCCTGCTACACCAATGAGGGGGAGCTGGTGGCTGCGGCACCGGTTGCGACGGTGAAGCAGAACGTAGATGTCACCTCACAGCAGTGGTTTGGGGATGCCATGGGACAGCTTGAAAATTTTCATTTTTCCAATCCACATGTGCAGAATCTGTTTGACGATTCCACATATCGGTATTACTGGGTAATCTCCCTGAGCCGTTCTGTGGATCTTACGAGTAATGGAAGCTCGCTGCTGGGTGTACTGCTGGTTGATATGAACTACAGCAGCATTGAGCAGCTTCTGGATAAAGCCAATACGGATACGTCATCGGAATATGTCTATCTGATGGATCAGAACGGGGACATCATTTATCATCCCATGCAGGATCTGATCCAGATGGGTGTCTATAAGGAAAACAATCTGGAAGCCCTGAATTATGAGGACGAAAGCCATAAAGAGGTTTTCGAAGGACAGACAAGAATCGTCACGCTGAAAACCATAAGCTACACAGGGTGGAAAATTGTCAGTGTAGTTCCGCTGGAGGCATTCAGTATGGGAAGAGCGGGGACGAGATACCTGGCAATCATGCTGATCGCGCTTTCCCTGCTGGCCATCATTTTCCTGAATCAGATGGTTTCTGCGAGAATTGCAAAGCCGCTGAGAAAGCTGAATGATTCCGTGAAGGAATGGGAAGCCGGCAATCTGGAACCGGATATATACGTAGGCGGTTCCCTGGAGGTAGAGCATCTTGGGAAAACGCTTCGTTCTACAGTGGGCCAGATTCAGGATCTGATGCAGGATATTGTAGTGAAGCAGGAGGAAAAGAGAAAAAGTGAGCTGGACGCTCTCCAGTCGCAGATTAATCCGCATTTTCTGTACAATACTCTGGATTCCATTGTGTGGATGATCACAGGGGAGCGTTACGACGATGCCGTATTTATGATCACGCAGCTTGCCAGCCTTTTCCGCATCAGTCTGAGCAGAGGGAAAACCATCATACGGATTGAAGACGAAATAAAGCATGCGCAGAACTATATGAACATTCAGAAAATCCGTTATAAGAACGCATTTCAGGTGGAATTCCAGATTGAACCTGAGATCATGCAGTGCTGCACGGTGAAACTGGTGGTGCAGCCACTACTGGAAAACGCCATTTATTATGGCATGGAATATATGGATGGAGAGGGACTGATCGTTATCCGGGGATACCGGAAAGACGGAGATATTTATCTCGAAGTACAGGATAATGGGCTTGGAATGCCGGAAGAGGCAGCAGCACAGCTTCTGAAGGAAAATGAGAGAGAGAGAAAGCGCGGTTCCGGAGTTGGACTGATCAACGTACATAACCGTATTAAGCTGCGGTTTGGAGAACAGTATGGCCTGATCATCGAGAGCTTTCCGGATGAGGGTATGACGGTTAAAATTCATATTCCGTTTATTCCGTTTACAGAGGAAACCCAGAAACTGCTGGACGAGGGCAAGCTTCCGGATGAAGCCAGAGAAAAAGGAGGACAGGAAAATGAGCAGAAATAAAGTGTATCTTGGCCTTCTGGTAGCAAGTATACTGGCGGTGATTTTTTATGTGTCCTATGGCATGCTGAACATTGGAAAAGAAAACAAGTCCTATACTGTTTCAGTGATTGTGGAGAACAGCAGCAGCGACCGTTGGAATGCATTTAAAGAGGGACTTTCCAAGGGGGCTGACGGAAATAACATTTATCTGAATGTGGTATCCACGGCGAAATTTTCCAGTATGGAAGAAGAAAGCCTGATCGTCAGGAGAGAACTGGAGAATGGGGCGGATGGTGTGATCGTGGAGCCTGCGTTCAGTGAGGACCTGAATGGAAAGTTCTATGAGACCGTTTCAGAAAAACCGGTAATTCTGGTGGAAAATGATATGGAATCGGAAATTCTTTATTCTACGGTAATGCCGGATCATTCCGGAATGGGAAAAGCCATCGCGGATGCAGTGACAGCAGGCGAAGAAAAGGGGCTGAATGGAGTAAAAATAGGCATTGTCGGAGGAAATCAGAAAAAAATTTCCATGCAGGAGCGAGTGAAAGGTTTCCAGGATGAGATTGCCGAAACAGATGCGTTTATTGCCTGGAATATCCTGGCAGACACTTCCCGGTGCCAGGAGCTTTTGAGTGAATATATGGAGACAGAACCGGTGGATATCCTTGTTTCTCTGAACAATGACACTACGGAGTTATGCATCGATTATCTTCTGGATCATCCGGACAGAAACTGTCGGATTTACGGTGAGGGTCGTTCGGAAAAAACAGTTTACTATCTGGACAAAGGGATGATTCAGGCTCTGATCGTGCCGAATGAATATTATATGGGCTACCGGAGCATGGAGCTTATTCTGCAGAAGCTGGAGCAGTATACGACAGAGATAAAAAATATTGAGGTTGATTTTCTGTCTGTGACAAAAGAAACCATGTATGACGAAAGTATCGGAAAGATTCTTTTTCCGACAGTGCGATGATGAGAGGGGGCAGAGATGTTGAAGCGATATATCATTCTGTGTGCGGCAGCAGCATTGCTTCTGACCGGATGCGGAAGAAAAGATGAGGATACAGTAAAGAATATCAAAATCGGGGTAACATTGTATGATCAGTATGATACGTTCATATCAGAGCTTATGAATGTTTTTACTTCCTGTGCCTCTGAGAAAGAAGAAGAAAGCGGGATTGCCATCAATATTGAGACACTGGATGCATCCGGAAGCCAGACGACACAGAATGAGCAGGTACAGATGCTGATTGAAAAGGGCTGCGACGTCATCTGCGTAAACCTGGTAGACAGAACGGAGCCAACGACGATTACGGATATGGCAGAAAAAAACGGAGTGCCGATTATTTTCTTTAACAGAGAGCTGGTGTCAGAGGATCTGGAGCGGTGGGACCAGCTTTATTATGTAGGTGCTGACGCTTTTGAATCCGGTGTGCTGCAGGGCGAACTGGCTGCCAGCGCGTTCAAAAATAATCTGGCAATGGACAAGAATGGTGACGGCATCTGCCAGTACATTGTGCTGGAGGGAGAAGCAGGACATCAGGATTCTATCGTACGCACAGAATATTCCATCAATACCCTTATGGAACAGGGAGTTGAGGTAGAAAAACTTGGATATGCCATTGCGAACTGGAACCGGGCTCAGGCGCAGACGAAAACAGCTACTATGTTTGCACAGTATGGAAACAAAATCGAGCTGATTCTGGCAAACAATGACGATATGGCGCTGGGCGCAATCGATGAGCTGAAGGCGGCAGAACTTCCCAGGGAGATGTGGCCTGTTGTCATCGGAATCGATGGAACGGATGTGGGGCTGGAAGCCGTAAAAAAAGGAGAAATGACCGCAACCGTTTACAATGACAAGGAAGGTCAGGCGAAGGGAATGCTGGAGCTTGCCTACTCTATTGTTACCGGAAACCAGCTTCCCGAAGAATTTGAACTTCAGGACGGAAAATATATCCGTCTTCCCTACCAGATCGTGACAAAGGACAATCTGGAGGAAATTCAGAAATAGACTGCAGAATATTTTACATTTCCCGGCAAAGTTTGATATAGATTTAACGGAACCAGGGGCGCGCATTTAACATTGGGACAATACAATAAGCACTGTTGAAACAAAAACTGAAAAATTTTTTGGAAAAAAGAAGGAGATTACAGATTATGAATGCGAAAAAAATCAGTGCATTGTTACTTGCAGCAGCCATGATGGTTCCGTGTGCAGCACCGGCACAGGCAGTGATGGCAGAAGAAACCGAAGCTACAGTAGAAACCGCAGATGCAGAAGGAAAAGTCCCGAAATATATTTTCCTTTTTATCGGTGATGGAATGAGCTATCCACAGATTCAGACCACCAATTATTATCTGAGCGCCCTGGCAGATGACGGGGATGAGATCCTTACCAGCCAGAGCAATCTGAACATGATGAATTTCCCTGTTTCCGGTTCCGCACAGACCTATGACAGCACCTCTTTCTGTCCGGATTCTGCTTCCACAGCGACTTCTATCGCTACCGGTCATAAGACATACAGTGGAACCATCAATATGGACGAAAAAATGGAGACGCCTTACGAGACCATTGCAGAAAAATTAAAGGCACAGCTTGGATATAAGATCGGTATTCTGTCTTCTGTTAACCTGAACCATGCGACACCGGCTGCTTTCTATGCTCATCAGGCATCCAGAAACAGCTATTACGAGATTGGACAGGAAATGATCGACAGCGGTTTTGATTATTTTGCAGGCGGCGGACTGAAGAAGACAACAGGAGACGAAGGAGATAAACAGGATCTCTATGAGCTGGCAGAGGAAGCCGGATACAAGGTAATCAAGACAAAAGCCGAGGCAGAAGCACTTACCGCTGAGGATGGAAAAGCAATCGTGATCGACGAGACACTGGCAGACAGCGATGCCATGAGCTATGCAATGGATCTGGAAGATGGTGAATGGGGTCTCGCAGATTATGTTCAGAAAGGAATTGAAGTTCTGAACAATGACAACGGCTTCTTCATGATGGTAGAAGGCGGAAAGATCGACTGGGCATGTCATGCAAATGATGCAGGAGCTACCATTACCGATACTCTGGCTCTTGATGAGGCTGTGGGAAAAGCAGTGGACTTCTATAACGAGCATCCGGATGAAACACTGATTCTGGTAACCGGTGACCATGAGACAGGTGGTCTGACCATCGGTTTTGCAGGAACAGACTATGATACATTCCTTACCAATCTGGAAAACCAGAAGATTTCCTATGCTAAATTTGATTCTGATTATGTAACAGCATACAAAGAAAACCAGACAGATTTTGACACCGTGATGGCAGACATAACCGAATTGTTTGGACTTCAGGCACCAGATGGACAGGCAGAGACCACAAATCAGGCGGACAGCAAGGATGTACATCCGGAATCCGAGGATACTGGTTCCCTGGTTATGACAGAATATGAGTACAACAAGTTAAAAGCAGCTTACGACGAGACCATGACCCGCACCGGTGAGGAAGAGGAATTCGGACAGGAAGAATATCTTCTGTACGGAAGCTATGAGCCGCTGACTGTGACCATTACCCACATTCTGAACAACAAATCCGGAATTAACTTCTCCTCCTATGCACATACCGGACTTCCTGTAGAGGTTATGGCAATGGGCGTTGGCCAGGATGACTTTGCAGGATACTACGATAACACAGACATTTACAACAAAGTAGCAGCTCTGACAGGAGTACAGTAAAACAGAGAATGGAGTTTTTATGATAAACAGACTGAAAAAGAACTCTGTTTCCATAATTGCAATCCTGTTGATTCTCATCCTCATGGCCCTTCCCACGGGCTATGAGGATGCTGCTATTTATAAGGGAACAGACAGAGTAAAAGCAAAGGTTCTTTCCACAGATGAAAGTACGGTTAGAAGTTCCGGTCTCATCCAGTCCGGGGAGCAGTATTGCCAGGTAGAGATTCTGGGAGGGAAATTTAAAGGACAGGAAACCAAAGCGGTGAATATGCTGAGCGGCTCCCTGGAATCCGACAAAATGTTTTCAGTGGGAGATGTGGCTCTGGTCGTGGTAAGCTATGAGAATGATCGGATTCTTTCCGTGATGATGAGCGATCATTACCGCCTGGATAAAGAACTGATTCTGGCGGCAATGTTTGTGGCTCTGCTAATCGCTTTTGCAGGAAGAAACGGACTGCGGGCGGTATATTCTTTTGTCATTACAATCCTTGCCATCTGGAAGATCATGACACCTGCCTATCTGCGCGGAGTAAATCCTATCTGGTGCGGAATCCTGATCACAGTGTTTCTCACGGTATTGATTATTTTTCTGGTTTACGGCTTTGACCGGAAAACCATTGCTGCAAGCAGCGGGGCGCTTCTCGGGGTAATGGTGACCTGCGTGATCGGATGCATTTTCACAGATGCATTTAAAATCCACGGGGCGGTCATGTCCTATTCGGAAAGCCTTCTGTATTCCGGATATCAGGACCTGAATCTGACCAAAATCTTCATGAGTGGTATTTTTATCGGCGCCTCGGGAGCCATGATGGACCTTTCGGTGGATATCACTTCCGCAGTGAATGAAGTTATTCAGAAAAAACCGGGGATCGGCTGGAAAGAGGCTGCGCGGTCTGGCATGAACGTGGGGCGCGCCGCTATGGGAACTATGACGACGACACTGCTTCTGGCTTATTCCGGAGGATATATTGCCCTTCTCATGACCTTTATGGCGCAGGGCACACCTATTGACCACATTTTGAATTATAAATATGTTTCCGCAGAAATCCTGGATACGATCGTAGGAAGCTTTGGGCTGGTCACGGTTGCGCCGTTTACTGCTCTGACAAGTGCCCTTCTTCTGACAGGGAAGAAAAATATACCTGAGCAGATAACGGATGCCGGTAAAAGTACAGATAGTCGGTTATGATTCTGCACGGGCAGCGGAGATGGCTACACGAACAGCAGATCATGGTTTATAGTGGAGTAGAACAGTTCCCTGCATTTTTCCGTATCTTTTGTCTGGCCCAGTGCCCACATCATCTTTGTAACCGATGCCTCAAGTGTCATATCGTAGGATTCCAGAACCGGGAAACGCTCTTTGATGACTTTTCCTACCTGGTAGAGATCCATGTCGCTGCCTTCGTGAGTAACCTGGGTCGCCATACATACCAGCTTTCCGGCAGTCATCCATCGTTCCAGGGCGTTCAGAAAACGGTCATCCTCGTAGCTGGGCAGGCCGCCTACGCCGAAGGATTCGATAATCAGCCCGTCATAGGAATCAAAAAGCATATCCAGCATTTTTCCGTCAATGCCGGGAATCAGCTTGAGCAGAAAAATTTGCTCGTCCATTTCATGATAAAAGGTCAGCGGCCGGGTAAAATGGTCTTTGTCATCAATATAAAAGATGATTTTGCTATCGTGAATGGATGCGATGTCCGGGTAATTGATGCTGGAAAAAGCGTTGTAGCTTTTGGAAAATTCTTTTTTCGCCCGGGTTCCGGCAATTACCTTTCCCCCGAAGACAATGGATACGCCATGTGCCCGATCATGAGAGACAAAACGCAGGCTGTCCAGAAGATTGGAACGGGCATCCGTGATTGCCAGGTCGATGGGCTTCTGCGCCCCGGTGATTACGATGGGCCGGCGGTTATTCTGAATGAGATAGGACAGCGCTGCCGCCGTATATGCCATGGTATCTGTGCCATGGCAGATGACAAAGCCATCGTAAAATTCGTATTTCTTTTCAATGAGGCCGGCGAGCTGCAGCCAGTGCCTGGCACAGATATTGGTGCTGTCCAGGGAAAATGGCTGCACCGTATCAATGGTGCAGAATTCTTTTGCGGTGGGAACATATTCCAGCAGCTCTTCGGCGGAAAGCTGAGGGGACAGCCCTTCTTTTGTGTATCTGGAGGCGATGGTACCTCCTGTTGCAATCAGCAGTATCTTTTTCATTTCTATTTTCAATACCTTTCAAATCAAATTATGCATTTATCATAGTGGGCGGTAAAGAACTTGTCAATGATCTGAAGTTGAAAATGGAATGTTCCGTTTTCTGTTCGCATTGACAAATGCAGGAAAGAAATCTAAAATGATATAAGTTTGACAAAATGATTCTTCAGGAGAAAACAAATGATAGACGAAACAGGGAAGAAATATACATTACAGGATTACAAAAGGGCACTCCAGGCGGCGTTTCCCCATACTATTCCTGTTCTGACGGGATTTGGGGTGCTGGGCATGGCATATGGCGTTCTCATGGCAACTAACGGCTATGGGGTGTTGTGGTCAGCGCTGATGAGCGCTATCGGGTTTGGTGGAAGCGTGCAGTATGCCATGGTTCCGCTTCTGACGACTGTTTTTGATCCGGCACAGGCTTTTTTGCTGAGTCTGATGATCAACGCCAGACATCTGCTTTATGGACTGTCTATGCTGGATAAGTATAAAGGCCTGGGGAAAGTCAGAGCTTTTCTGATCTATGTGCTTTGTGATGAGACATTTTCCATTGTATCCAGTGTGGAGCCGCCAAAAGAGGCGTACAGAAAATTATTCTACTTTTTTGTGTCCCTGCTGGATTATCTTTATTGGATTATTGCGACTATAGTCGGAGCGGTACTGGGAGGCATGATCACCTTTGATACCACAGGACTGGATTTTGTTCTGACAGCGCTCTTCGTAGTGCTTTTTATGGAGCAGATGAAAAACCATGAAAACTACCGTTATGGTGTAATTGGCATTCTGGCATCTGTGGCAGCAGTGGTGCTGTTTGGCGCAGATAATATGGTGATTCCGTCCATGATTATGATACTCGTCATCCTGCTTGCAGGGAGAAAACTGGAAACCCGGTATTGTGACGCAGGAAGTGAGAGGTAAGGAGGAAATAAGATTATGTTTTTGACGCCGGTTCAGACACTGATTATGATTTTTGCGGTTGCACTGGGAACCATGATTACCCGATTCACCCCGTTTCTTCTGTTTCCGGACAGCAAGGAGCCGCCCAAAGTGGTCACCTATCTGGGAAAAGTACTTCCTCCTGCAGTGATGGGGCTTCTGGTAGTTTACTGCCTGAGAAATGTTTCTGTAGTCCGGTCGCCTCACGGGCTTCCGGAGCTCATTGCCATCGCAGTAATTGTGATATTACATAAATGGAAAGGCAATGTCCTTCTGAGCATCGGTGCTGGAACCGTGCTGTATATGGTACTGGTGCAGGCTGTCTTCTGAGAAAACGTGACATATAATGTGCCCCCGGATTCGCAGGAATCCGGGGGCACATTATATGTTTTGAACGATAAAGGGTCGAATCATGTCGAACGAAAATAGTTGTACAAATCCGATATCTGTGCTATCCTCTTTTTATCATCAGACTGCAATTCTGGCAGCAAAAGATTCTTAGGCCAATATGGCATCATATTTCGGTGCTTCATTTCCGAAGCAATTATCCGTGATGACGAACAGAAAAATGAACAAGGGAGGATAAGCTTATGAACAGTAAATTAAAAGAATATTTTCCGATGATTCGGAGTAGAGAAGAGGTTCTGACGGATATTTACGGTCGGAAACCTCTTTTGGAAGAGTATCAGAAGTGGGAAGAAAAATATCAGGAAGAATTTCTTGACTTTGTTACAGGCGTCAGAGGTGTGAAGATGTTGTACGACTGCTTTTTCAAAGAAATTCTGAATCCGGAAACGATTCCTGAACGTCTGAATGAACTGTTGTCACTCTTATTAGGTAAAGAGGTAAAAATTCTGGAGGTTCTGCCAGTCGATAATTCCAGACTCGCAGATGAATCAGCGCTGGTAATAATGGATATTGTTGTAAAGCTGGAGGACGGAAGTATTGTAAATGTGGAAGTGCAGAAAATCGGTTATGCATTCCCGGGTGAGCGTGCTGCCTGCTACTCTTCGGATTTGCTTCTGAGACAATATAAAACAATTCGCAGTTCCAGGCAAAAAATCTTTTCTTATCGTGATATCAAAACGGTATATACAATTGTATTTCTGGAAAAAAGTTCCCAGGTGTTTCATAAATTTCCAGGTGAGTATCTTCATCATTCCGAACAGAAATTCCAGACAGGAATAAAACTGAATCTGCTCCAGGAATATCTATTTATTCCTCTTGACATTTTCCAGAAAAACATGCACAATAAAGGCATACAGAACAAATTGGACGCATGGCTTGCGTTTTTAAGCAGTGACAGACCGGAGGATATTATTTCTGTTATTGAAAAATATCCGGAGTTCAGAGCCATGTATGAGCATGTGTACGAAATCTGCCGGAATATTGAGGGAGTGATGGGAATGTTTTCAGAAGAATTGCGGGAACTGGATCGAAACACGGTACATCTAATGATTGATGAAATGCAGGATGAAATAGCAGCGCAGAAAAAGATACTGGAAGAAAACGAAAAAGTACTTAAAGAGCAAGAAAAGGCAATCGAAGAGCAAAGCAAGGCAATTGAAGAGCAAAGCAGGGCAATCGAAGAAAAAGATAAGGAGTTACAGAACAAAGATAAGACAATTTCAGAATTGCGGGAAATGTTAAAAACAGTTCAGACCGCGGAAAGAAATTTATAAAAATGAAGAGCCCCCCGGATTCGCAAATCCGGGGGCGTTGCGTTTGCGAAAAAACTAAAGCTTCGAATATCCGTAACTGCTCACGATCGCATCAATTTTCTGACGGTTTTTGCAGAGTGGACAATCGTGGCTGCTGTAAGTACCGTAATTTGGAATATCCTTCTGTTGAAAAATTGCATGAACCGGCATATCTGCTATTTTGTTGATCGCACTGAAAATGGCAGCAATTCCACGGATTTTTCCACCGTAATACAAAATACTCTCCACCGCGCGGTTCAGGGTGCCGCCTGTGGTAACGGAACCATTGAGAATGAGAATATTTTTTCCCTGGAGCATCATCTGTACATTGTCACGGAAAATCATCTGTCCCACACTGTTATATTCGGGAGAGGTGATATAAATGGTCTGATGGGCATTCATGGAGAGAACACCTGCTTTTGTCAGTTCCTCAGCAAGATAGGCTCCGACAACCTCCAGACCATCCATGCAGATGATCGTGTCGATGGGAATAGACGTTTCGTAGTTCACAGCAAGTGCCTGGGCAATCCGGCGCGCTTCAGAACAGCGGGATTTCATGGTGGTCATGTCCAGATAATGTGTGATATGGGACTGGGGTGTTGCGAAGTGGCCCGGATAAATTTTTAACTGAATACGATCATCACTGCGGGCATAGATTTTAAACATTTTTGATTCCATAAGACAACCTCCTACACAAGAAT
>JBJFCH010000070.1:0-18486 GCA_051888835.1 Oliverpabstia sp.
CTACGCGGTTTATCGCCTTTCTCATCTCTTCCAACTGTCGAAAACGGGATTATAATCCTTCTTTTGCGCTTTTGCAATACTAATAACTAAATATTTAGTTATAATTTCTTCAATGTGATTCATTATGTTGACAAAAATATTATAATCAGAGCTCAAATCATTTCATACACACAAAAAACGTTCCCAACCGCATCCATAAAATCAAAAACAGCCATTGCAAAATTGATCTATACCAAATCTAATCTTCTGCAATGACTGTTCTATTCATTATTTTCTAATTATCTTTTACTTTCAATCAATACTCGCTTATAGTGAAAACTCCTCCAATAATTTTTTCTGATACTCCGGATCATTTGCCGCTTTTATAATATCCCCTGTCCGATTTTGCTCTGCAAGAAGAATATTCAACTGATTAATCTGCTGCCTTCCAATCGCTTCGCCTTTTATCATTCCAGCGGCTTCGCCATCCTCATACCCCTCCGCGCGGGTCTGGCGCATATGTCTCTCTTCATCATATTCATATATACTCATCCGCTTCGCCTCCGCTCTGTTTTTTGACAGGAATTCAGCCAGAATTCCTTCTTTAATGCACTCCGTGATTGCACGTTCCACCGCACGCTCTAACTCCATCGTCTCTGCATACCGCCTCACCCGTTCTGTATACTCGGCATAATCCCGCAAAGTCTTGCACGCGTTCATCAGTTCTTCATTGTATCCCGGATTGATATTCAGCATCAATGCAGTCAATTCCAGAGACACCTCTTCTTCGTCTACTACATATAAATCCGAAAGTTTCAATATCTTCCGTTCCGGATATGGTTCTCTTCCATTATAAAAGATTAAAAATCTCGGTGACGGTATCATAACCTTCTTCGTCCCGTACAGATTTTCATTTTTCGTAATGTTCGCATAAATATCTGCAACATATAACATATATCGTATCGGAAGATTCGGACTGTATGTCGATTGATGTTCATACAACGAAAGTCTGGAATCAATGATAAATGATAATTCAATACTCACTTATAGTGAAAATTCTTCCAATAATTTCTTCTGATACTCCGGATCATTTGCTGCTTTTATGATATCTTCCGTCCGGTTCTGCTCTGCGAGAAGAATCGTCAATTGATTGATTTGATCCATACCCTGTTGTCTTCCAATTGCTTCGCCTTTTATCATTCCAGCGGCTTCTCCATCCTCATACCCCTCCGCACGGGTCTGGCGCATATGTCTCTCTTCATCATATTCATATATACTCATCCGCTTCGCCTCCGCTCTGTTTTTCGAAAGGAATTCCGCCAGAATTCCTTCTCTGATACACTCCGTGATTGAACGCTCCACCGCGTCCTCCAGTTTCATCGTCTCTGCATAACGCCGCACCCTCTCTGTATACTCGGCATAGTCACGCAGTGTCTTGCACGTATTCATCAATTCTTCATTGTGTCCCGGATTGATATTCAGCATCAATGCAGTCAATTCCAGAGATACCTCTTCTTCATCTACTACATATAAATCCGAAAGTTTCAATATCTTCCGTTCCGGATATGGTTCTCTTCCATTATAAAAGATTAAAAATCTCGGTGGAGGTATCTCAATCTTCTTCGTCCCGTACAGATTTTCATTTCTCGTAATGTTCGCATAAATGTCTGCAACATATAACAAATATCGTATCGGAAGATTCGGACTGTAAGTCGATTGATGTTCATACAATGAAAGTCTGGAATCAATGATAAACGATACATCATTCTTCATCGACATGTAAATTGCATTTTGCAACGTATTAATTTCCAGAAGCTCCGGGTCATCATAATGTGTCTTATTGACCGCGTTATACAGCGCAAGCAGTTCCTTTTTGTCGCTGAATACCATCTCAAATATGCGTGCTTTGTAGGTACGATTCGGAGCGATTGTTTTTTCGACTTTTCTGGTTTTCGTTCTGTTTCTTCTTTTCATAAAAGACCTCCTCTGAAGAATTATGCAGAGAGTCTCTCCGTATCGTATCTGCTTAGAAATCCTCTGCCGTTTTTTGGGTAATCAAGCATTGAGATTTCTAAAAAATTCTGATGTATGAGATAAAATCAGACGCTTTTCGCTTAGACAAATAGAACTAAATGCTTTGTCTGTATTCTAACATAAGGAAATACGAAATACAATTCCTTACTATTCTAAATCAATATAAAAGATGCCCCAAAGCACCGTTCAGTTCCGGCATTTCAGGGCATCTTCCAATTTTACATTCTTATTGCGTGTTACGCACAACCACACATCTTCCTCTAGGCGATCGGCTCAAAATCCGCCACTCCATGCTTGCACAGCGGACAGATATAATCTTCCGGCAGTTCTTCACCTTCATAGATATAGCCGCAGATCTTGCAGACAAATCCTTTCTTTCCTTCGGTCTGTGGTTTCGGTTTTACATAATTCTGATAGTAAGTATAGGTCATCGTTTCTACATTAGAGATCACACGGGATTCTGTAATACTGCAGATGAACATTCCATGTGTATCCAGATCTATATACTGTTCTACCTTTAACGACATGAATGAATTAATGTATTTCGGCAGGAATACCAGTCCATTATCAGAGCGAAGTGTTTCAACGCCTTCGAATTTATCAACCGTTCTTCCGCTCTGGAAACCATATCTTTCAAATACACGGAATGGTGCCTCCGTAGACAGGCAGTTCAGATTCATGATTCCTGTCTGTTTGATCACATGATGAGAATAATTTGCCTTATTGATCGTTACAGCAACCCGGTTCGGAGTATTCGTAACCTGAGATACTGTATTTACGATCAGACCATTATCCTTCTTTCCATCGTTGGATGTAATCACATACAACCCGTATCCAATGTTGAAAAGTGCAGACAGATCATTTTTATTCGCTGTCTCTGTATTTTGTGCAATATAGTCTACACAAAGCTCATCCGCCAGTTTTTCAAGCTGCTCACTGCTCTCTTCATTCAGTGCTGACATGATGCGTACTGTATTCTCTGTATAGGTCAGATTTTTGCTCTTTTCCAGCATGCCTTTCATAACCTTTGTAGCCATCGGAGCCCAGGAACCGTTTTCGATAAATGCCACCGTTCTCTTCTGGTAGTTGCGCTCAGTCAGATGATTGATAAATTCGCGCATGAACGGGAAAATGTCTGCGTTGTAAGTCGTGGTAGCAAGTACCAGCTTGTTGTAGCGGAATGCATCTTCTACAGCTTCGGCCATATCCGTACGTGCAAGGTCATGCAGTTCTACTTTCGGGCAGCCTTTTGCGCGGAGCTTATCTGCCAGTGCATTGACAGCTTTCTTCGTATTGCCATATACGGAAGTATAAGCGATCACAATTCCTTCTGATTCTGCTTCGTAAGAAGACCATGTGTTGTAAAGTCCAAGGTAATATCCCAGATTTTCTTTCAGAATCGGTCCGTGCAGCGGGCAGATCGTCTGAATATCCAGTCCTGCTGCTTTCTTCAGAAGATTCTGTACCTGAGCGCCGTATTTTCCTACAATTCCGATATAATAACGACGAGCTTCGCATGCCCAGTCTTCTTCTACATCCAGGGCACCGAATTTACCGAATCCGTCTGCAGAGAACAGCACTTTGTCGCAGGTATCATATGTCACCATTACTTCCGGCCAGTGAACCATTGGTGCAGCGACAAATGCCAGGGTATGCTTTCCGAGTTCCAGCGTATCCCCTTCTTTGATCACGATCTGTCTGTCTGTGAAATCGGTTCCGAAAAACTGTTTCATCATTGCAAAAGCTTTCACACTGGACACGATCTTTGTTTCTTTGTAGATATCCATGAAATTCGCGATATTTGCGGAATGATCCGGTTCCATATGCTGAATGATCAGATAATCCGGCTTGCGGTTCCCCAGTAGAGCACCGATCTGATCCAGCCATTCGTGCTGAAATCTTGCATCTACGGTATCCATAACGGCTACTTTCTCATCCATGATAACATAGGAATTGTATGCCATGCCGTTCGGGACGTCATACTGACCTTCAAACAGGTCAATTTCATGATCATTGACACCTACATATTTAATGTCGTTTGTAATCTCCATTCGCGTTCTCTCCTTTTTGCTCATTTGCTATAAGGTATTGTATCAAATCATAAGTGTAATGACTAGTCCTATGCCATATTATGTTGAATTTTTTTGAATACACACGGTTCATCCTTCTATGGATTCTATTTTCTTTTTGTCCTGTGCTGCCACATATGCCACAGCATACCGATCAGGAAAAGAACCGCTGCCAGTTTATGTACGATTTTCACAAACATCACTCCTTGAAGCGGATGCAGAAGTATCCCTGTCACAATTAACAAAATAAGCATGATGATCTCAAACAAGTCGATCACTTTAATCATCATCTCCCGGTATTTCATCTTCTTTCGGTGCACCCAGATGTGCCCTCCGGACAGAACCAATAGTGCCATTCCAAGAACTGCATGCCAGATTCCTCCTGTCAGTCTTTCAGCAAACAAAAGTATGCATAAAATCAGTGCTGCAATCATTGCTTATATCCTCCTTTTTGAGTTAGCTTATTCTAACATCGCGCATATTTGTTAGATTACACTAACTCATTATTTCTGTCAAGCACTGTTTCACAAATCCTTCTGGAATATTCTGTCTTCATCTTATTTTTTCTCAAATGCAGAAAAAGAACATAACACTTTTTCAAATGTCATATCCTTTTTCGTTCTTTATCAATATCCTTTTATCTATGCTTTTGGATACTCCGTACACAGCAGACGGTATGGTTCTTCATCTTCTTCAATCTCCGGAAATCTTCCGATCGGTTCATAGAACCGGTTGTCATTCTCGTCATCATTGCACATGGATACTTCTCCCAGCAGAACATCCCCGCTGCCTTCTTCCACATGGAAATCATGATACATGTACGGATAGATCGTGATGCTCTCTCCCGGTGTCAGCTTCACTTTTGTTCCCGCCGGAACGGTGAACTCATGCCCGTCACAATTAACTGTAACATCCGTATCCGCGAATTCTCCATCTTCGGTAGAATTGTAGACCGTAATCAGTACATTCCCGCCTCCGCGGTTGATAATGTCCTCCATTTTATTCCAATGGAAATGCATAGGAGCCATCTGCCCTTCTTTTACTAACAGAAGTTTTTCAGCGTATGTTTTCGTATACTTATCCATTTTCAGATTTCCATTCCGGATCGTAATCAGTGAAAATCCGACTTCGTCAAATTTTCCCAGACCGTAATCTGTGATATCCCAGCCCAGCATATTGTCACGGATCTCATTATATTCTGCGCCTTTTTCCGCCCAGTCTGCCGGTGTCCATTTACAAAATGGTGGAATTTCAAATCCATGCTCCTGGATTATTTTTTCCATATGCTTAATTTCTGCATTAATCTTAGATCGTTTCATTCTCTTCTCCTTTCGGCACGGTCAAGCACCTGTTTCTATGTTACATCCACTATTTGATGTCAAATGCATTTAAGATTGTAAGCGCTTCAAAGTCAGAAGGCTGAATCTGGATGGTCTCCCCATCCTTTGTAATATCCACTTTCCTAATCTCGATTACTTTTTCTTCGCCTTTTGAAATGTCAAAACAGTTATCACTCGCAACAAAATCAAATTTCTCCGCTTCCAGTACAACATATTTTGCATAGTTCTCGGTGCGGAATCTGAGAATATAACTGTCTTCGTTTTCTTCAACCGTATAGGTAAGACCAGGATCTGCGAATTCAAAATGCTTTGGTCTGCAGAACAATAAGGTTCCGCGGCTCGTCTCATTTTCTCCTTCATATAAAGTATACTCCAGATACTGTGAACGGAATGTGGAAGTATTCTTCAGCACTTCTGTAAAATCAGCCTCTGCGCACTGAACCGCTTCCAGCGGATTCACCTTGCATTCTTCCGAATCTTCCGAAATAATATTGCCCTTATTGTCTCTCAACCTCCATACCACTTTTGCAGAGACTTCACATCTTGTCTCATTGGAGATGACAAACTTTACATTTCCTTTTTCTTCCAGTGCAGACAGAAGTACCGGTGCATAGAATTTCTTCGCATAATAGTGCAGCGGCTTCCAACGGTTAAAGTAGTCCAGGCTCGACCAGCTTGCCACCGGCCAGCAGTCATTTACCTGCCAGTAAAGGGAGCCCATACATCTGCCCCGATTACTTCTCCAGTGTTCCACGCCATAGCGGATCGCTTCCGCCTGAAGGATCTGGGAAACATAGATAAGTGTATCGAATTTTGCAGGATATCTGAAATTCGCGGACAGATAGTAAAGAATCAGTCCATTTGCCCCACCGTTTTTCTGATGGTTCTCCATAACCGGTGAGAAAATATTTTTATCCTCTTCTCTCGCAAAAGTATTGATCGTCTTCACAGACGGGAAAGACTGGAAACCAAATTCAGAGCAGAAACGGAAATAATACTTTCTATATTCTGTAAAGTGTTTCAGTCTGTGCCACACTTCCCAATAATGCACATCACCACGGTTCTGATCGTTAGGATCATCAAAGCTTCCGCCGGATGAAGGTGATGCCAGCCAGTAGAATCTGTCCGGGTCCACCGACTTCACGGTTTCTGGCAGAATCCATTCAAAGAGTTTAATATAATCCGCTTTATCGGTCAATTTATTGCCAAAGCCCATATCCCAGCCGGACCATCCCCACTCAAGCTCGTTGTTTCCGCACCATAAAGCGATCGATGCATGATGACGCAGGCGTCTCACATTATCTTTTGTCTCTGCAATGACATTCTGGACAAAATCCTCGTGAAGGCGGTATACACCGCAGGCAAACAACAGATCCTGCCATACGATCAGACCATATTCATCACACAGATCATAGAAATAATCTTCGCAGAAATATCCGCCGCCCCACACACGGATACAGTTATAATTCGCTTTCACGCACTGTTCAATCAGTTTTCTGGAGCGTTCCTTGCTGCATCTCGGATAGAGACTGTCTTCCGGAATATAGTTTGCTCCCATTGCAAATACGGAAATTCCGTTCAAGAAGAATTCAAAGCTTTCTCCCCACTGGTCTTTCTCGGTGCGGACCGTCAAAGTGCGAAGCCCGATGCGCATTTTTTTAGAATCCAGAATACTGTCTTCACATTTCAGCTTTAATTCCACATCATACAGCGGCTGTTCTCCAAATCCATTACACCACCACAGCTGCGGATTGTCAATCTGGATTGTGTAAGAATCTTTTGTTTTGATTCCACAATATTTTTGTTCGATGCGGTTTCCTTCCGGCGATACAATACTGATTTCAAGCTCTGTTTCTTTTCCATTTGCAAGTCTTTCAAATGCAACATCAAACTGGACTTCCACATTGCCTTCATGATGGTGCTGACGAACATAAACATCCTCAAATTTCGCCAGATTATATGCAACAATGCTGACTGGTCTCCATATCCCCATATCAGGCAGTTTCGGACCCCAGTCCCAACCATAAGTACAATGAGCTTTTCGAACAAGGCTGAAACCATCTACGGTATCTGAAGTTGTATAGTATGGCTCTTTCCTATGCTGTTCCAATGCATATTCAATGTTTGAGTAAAATAAAATGCGGATGGAGTTTTCTCCTTCCTCCAAACTTTCCTTCACATCGAACTCATAGGTGCGGTTCATATCATTCACAAAAGCAAGATGCTGCTCATTCAGATAAATGTCAGCTGCTGTGTCAAGACCCTCGAAACGAAGCAGAACCTGATCACTGGATATCACTTCATTTGATACGGAAAACGTATTGGTAAATTCATAGTCTTTTTTTAATATATCATAGGTTTTCCACTCATTTTCACCATAATACGGATCTTCCATCTCTCCATTTTCGTATAATGTATTGGCAACAGTAGCCGGCACATCGGAATAAAAACATTTTGCATCATCCGTGCAGCGGATACACCAATTTTCATTTAAGTTAATTTTTTCCATTATAGCCTCATTCCACGAAAACGCTGCACACCGGCTTCCACAAAGCCGCTGCGCAGCGCTCCTATTTTCATCTTCGATACTTTTTATTTATCCTTCCACTTTCTTCAGATAGAAGAGACGTGAGAAATAATCTCCCTGCTGCTCCCTTGCAAGCATTGGAATTCCTGCAGAGCAATCTGATACACTAAGCCCTGCATACATCAATTCATCTCCGTAATGCACTCCGCAATCCATATGTGCACCAAAGCATTCCTGAACAGAGTACTTCGCAGTTTCTTCCAGACCCTTCAAATAAATTCTTTCGAATTTACCCTGTGCCGGTTCCAGCAGCCTGAAGTAAGCCATCAGCACCTCATCTTTTTTCTCAGAAGCAACCTGCCAAGCCGAATTATTTCCTTCAAACGGGCTCTCAAGGCGTGTGAATACTCCTTGCTGAATCAGCTTTCTGTGCTCTTTCATAAAGGAAATCTGTTCTTTCATCTTTTCAATCTCATCTTCCGGAAGCTTTGTAATGTCCAGCTCGTAACCAAATGTTCCGAAAAATGCCACATTTGCCCTCGTCTCAAGCGGTGTATCGCGGAACACCTGGTGATTCGGAGATGCAGATACATGGCTGCCTATGCTGCTGATCGGATATACATAAGAGGTTCCATACTGTATTTTAATTCGGTCGATTGCATCCGTATTGTCTGAAGTCCACGCCTGCGGAGCATAATACAGCATACCCGGGTCAAATCTGGCTCCGCCGCTTGCACAGGATTCAAACAAAATCTCAGGGAACTCTCCGGTCAGTCGTTCATACAAGTCATAAACCCCAAGTATATATTTATGTCTTACTTTTCCCTGCCAGCTTCTTCCGTTTCCATTAGAAAATACTTCGGAAAATGCCCGGTTCATATCCCATTTCACATAGGAGACCGGAGCCTCTTTCAGAATGGCTCTCATCTGCGTATGAATATGATCCACTACTTCTTTTTTTGAGAAATCAAGCACATACTGATTTCTGCTGTGGCAGTATTGTCTTCGTGTGTCTGCAAGCAGCCAGTCCGGATGCTCACGGTATAAGTCACTGTCCTTATTCGTCATCTCCGGTTCAAACCAGAGTCCGAACTTCATACCCATTTCTTCGATCTTTTTCGCAAGCCCCGTTATGCCATTCGGAAGCTTTTCAAGGTTCGGATACCAATCTCCCAGCGAGCAGTTATCCCAGTTTCTCTTTCCAAACCATCCGTCATCCAGGACAAATAATTCCACACCTATATCTTTTGCTTTTTTTGCAATATCCAGGATTTTCTCTTCGTTAAAGTCAAAATACGTAGCTTCCCAGTTATTAATTAAAATCGGTCTTTCCTTATCACGCCATGTGCCGCGCGCAAGTCTCATCCGATACAATTCATGATAGACCTGACTCATTCCGTTCATACCATTTTCAGAATAAACCATGACCATCTCCGGTGTCTGAAAACTTTCCCCCTGTTTCAGTTCCCACCTGAATTCATTCGGATGGATTCCGAGTACCACACGTGTCACATCAAAATTATCGACCTCTACCTGTGCCAGGAAATCCCCGCTGTATACAAGACTGAATCCTAAAACCTCTCCACAGAATTCATCCGCATTCTTTCTCTTCAGCATAAGAAACGGATTAAACTGATGACTGCTGCACCCACGCATACTGTACACACTTTGAACTCCATAATTCAATTCCCGTGTATGTGGGTGACGCTCTCTGGACCATGTGCCTGCCAGCTCCACCATCTCATACTCTTTATCCGGGAGGTCCAGGCAACCACTCATACAGTTGAGAAGTGTGATCCCTTCCGGATGCTCACAAGAGAAACGTACATGCTTTGTAATAACCGGTCTGTCTTGAAATATTGTGTATGACAGCAGAATCTGTGTATGTATCAGTTCATCTTCCAGCACGATCTCCAGCGTGTCAGCTTCATCTTCACTTTCGACATAGACTGCCGGAAGTCCCTCAAGCCCCTTTTTTCCCCTGAAGATCTCATGCTTTTTATATTTGAAATCTACTGCACGGCTTCCGTCCTCCCGCTCCAGTTCAAATGCAGGATACCTGGTATCTCCCGATCCAAAAGTCGGATATTCCTGTTTCAGATGTTCCAGCGAAAATGTACTATTTCCCTCAAACG
This sequence comes from Oliverpabstia sp., assembly GCA_051888835.1. Lineage (GTDB taxonomy): Bacteria > Bacillota > Clostridia > Lachnospirales > Lachnospiraceae > Oliverpabstia. Next base: position 10,085 of record JBJFCH010000070.1, read on the forward strand.
GATACGGAGCCATGTCCCTTCTCGCATATTCAATCAGATATCCAAAATCCTCTTTATCGGTAATATGTTTTCCATAATATACATGGCCAAGCTGCCCGTTTTCCAAAACCTTAATGATATAGCTGATTTGCTCATTATAAAGATGAAATTCTTTTGTTGATTCATGAAATTTAATTGCCATATTTTTCTCCTTTAAGCAAATAGAATTTTCATATCAGATAAAAAGGGAAACAATGATCCCTCACCGCTTCCCTCTACTATCTCCCCCGAATATTTATTTAATAGAACCGCTGGTTCCTTCAACAATATATTTCTGCGCAAATAAGAATACAATGATTGGCGGTATTATCATGATAATCGTAATACACAACATAGGAATGATCTTCTCCGAATGCACTCCCTTAAATGCTGCAAGTCCCAAGGCCAGAGTATATTTGTCTCTGTCCTGTAAGAAAATCAATGGTCCCAGATAATCATTCCATGCTGCAATCATATTCAATACACCTACCAGTATAAGCGATGGTTTCATAATTGGCACGAAAATTTTATAGAAAATCTGAAAATCATTGGCTCCGTCGATTCTTGCCGCCTCTTCATAATCTCTCGGGATACCGGCAAGGAACTGACGCATCAGGAATATGTAATATGCCGAACCGAACCATGACGGAACGATCAGCGGTTTCAACGTATTGATCCATCCGAACCATTTAAACTCCATGTACTGTGGAATCATGGTTACATCCCACGGAATCATCATCGTTGACAAAAGGATCATAAACAGAATGTTTTTACCTTTAAAGTTATATCTGGCAAATCCGTAAGCAACTACGGCCGCTGAAGCCATGGATCCCACCGCAGAAAGCACGGTTACCGTCAAAGAATTCATAAAGAATTTTCCAAATGGCTGCGCCTTCCACGCGTCAATAAAGTTACTCCAGTTCCAGTTCTCCGGGAAGAAATTCGGTGGATATGCGACTGCTTCCGCCTCTGTCTTAAATGCAGAAAAGAACATATAAATGAAAGGGAACAAAAAGTAGATCGCAACAAGTGTCAATAATATATAAATGATTATCTTAGATTTTTTAGACATCTTCATTATTTATTCCCTCCTTTTTTCTTTTTTGCTTTTCCCTGTCCAACTTCTGTTTCATAGAATACCCATGCAGAAGATGAACGGAATACAAGAGCTGTCAGACACAAAATAATAATGAACATTACCCATGCGTTTGCACTTGCATATCCCAGTTTATGATGGTCAAATGCATTGTTATATGTCATCAATCCATAGAAGTATGTGGATTTCATCGGTCCGCCTCCGGTCAGAAGCATTACGAGAGTAACCTGCTGGAATGAACTGATGATTGATGTAATCAGGTTAAACAAAAGCGTCGGTGTAATGATCGGCAATGTAATGCTGAAAAACTGTCTTGCCGGACCAGCTCCGTCCAATGACGCTGCTTCATATAAATCAATCGGAATTCCTTTAATGTTGGTATAGAAAATCAGCATCATGGATCCTACACCAAACGCACTCGCGATCACAACTGCAACAATGGCCCATTTCGGATCTACCAGCCACTGTGGTCCTTCGATTCCGAGGAAGGAGAGTAAATAGTTTAAAATACCATATTTACTATTCAGAATCCATCCCCAGATAATAGAGATCGCAACACCCGAAATAACAGTCGGTATATAGAAAATCGTTCGGTAAACCTTCACGCCTTTTATTGGCTGACTGATCAGCATGGCCAGGAAAAGTGCGATACACAAATTCAACGGTACGAAAATTGCAGCGTACTTAATACTGATCAGTAATGATTTAATAACCTGTTTGTCTTTGGTAAACATCTGAATATAATTGCCCAATCCCACAAACGTCGGTTCTCCGATAACCGGCCAGTCAAAAAAGCTCATGACCAAAGAAAAAATAAGCGGCCCGATTGTAAATACCAAAAATCCGATGATCCATGGAGCAATAAACAAATATGGAATTATTTTTCTTCTTTTCTTCGCATTCATTTCATTTTACTCCTGAGTGTACCGGGGAGATGTTCTGCATCTCCCCGACAAATTAACAGTTACAAGATATTAAATTCTATTCATGGTTAGCAACCACTTCATCCAATGCTTCCTGCGGATCTGCATAACTGCTTGGGTTGAAAATACTTTCAATTGCAAGTGATACATCTGAATCGATTTCGCTCCAGTTTTCTACAATAAAGCTTGCCGGTACATAACCTGCACAGTTTTCCAGCGCTTTATAGAATGGTCCGAATTTTTCGCTTTCTTTCAGTCCTTCTGATTCAACAACAGACTTTAATGCCGGTAATTCTGTGTTGATACGATGTTTGTTCATTTCTTCGCCGGTCCAGAATTTTACAAACTCCCATGCAGCTTCTTTGTTTTTGCTGTCTTTTGAAATTGCGATACCACTTGTGTTGATAACGCTGCGAGATGATTCCTGTCCTTCGAATCTCGGGATCTGAACCATTCCGTAGTTAACGCCTTCTTCATCAAGAGATTTCATCGGCCATGTTCCATTGACATACATTGCTGTATTTCCACCTAAGAATTCGCTGGAAGTACCTTTTTCAGCCGCATATGCGATTCCGTCTTTTTCCATATCCTGGAACATCTGGAATGCTTCAACTGCTTCCTTGCTGTTAATGTTTCCATCCAGATTTCCTTCGCTGTCCACGAATGCAGTTCCATTGCTCCACAGATACATTTCAAATGTATACGGTTCTGTCTTCATTCCAAATGTAAATCCGTTTACGCCCTCAACCTTATCCTGAATTTCTTTAGAAGTCTGTTTCAGATCTTCCCATGTCCAGTCATCTGTCGGGTAAGCAACGCCTGCCTGATCAAAGATATCTTTGTTATAGTACAGACATGATGTAACAACACTTACCGGAATTCCATAAATGGTATCATTCTTTGAGTTATATGGCCAGAGTGCTTCAAAGAAATTATTCTTATAATCTTCGCCTTCTGCTTCAATATATTCATCCAGCGGTTCAAGGCTGTCTCCGTATGTCGGGTAGTCCCACATATACATAACATCCGGTGCATCGCCTGCTCCCATGCTGGCTGTCAGTTTTGTATCGAAATCATTTCCATATGCTTCAATTGTTACTTCGATCTCATCCTGGCTTTCATTGAACTTGTCAACACATTCCTGCTGATCATCCAGAGTTTCCCCGTCATCCCATGTTGCAAAACGAAGATGAATCTTGCCGTCTTTGCTTTCTTCTTCCTTGCTTCCGCATCCTGCCATCATTGACACTGCCATTGTTGCGATCATTGTAAGTGCAACGATTTTTTTCATTCTCTTTTTCATAATCTTATCTCCTTTTTTCTATAACGATTCTTCCACCAACAGTACCTGTAATAGATTGTATACCGCCAAGAAGGCAATTTGTTTTACTGATTTCTTTTCCACAGCAATCCAGCACGGTGATTTCCGCTTCTGTTTCCTGCTCTGCCTCAATATAAATCCTGGTTTCCTGAGTTCCATTTACAATTATGGATTTTACCTGCTCGTCATGCAGCCTTACTACTCGCTTGCCTGAATAAAGAGCAATAATCTCAGTAGTTTCATCATTTACCCGAACTTCCGGATACAGATTGTGCGGCTCTTTGGCCTTAAGTGGTGTTTCCTGAAGCAGTTTTCTGTTTTCCCGCATGAAAGTCATGTAATTCTGAACCATTTGCTTTTGTTCAGTGCTCATCGTGTCTATTCTGACTGAGAACTGTAACGTTGCAAACAGACTGTCAATAATCTGCAAAGCCGCGATCTCAGGCTTTTCCTTGCAGTTCCACATTACAGGGTCTGAATGCACCGCTGTATTCCCGCTCAGCAGTCTCAGATCGATCGTTCCGATACGATTTGTAATTCCTGAGTTCGGACAATCGCAAACTCTGAGCATGTTGCCATATTGCCGTACAGCCGGCCCTATATAACGCTGTCTGAATTCAATCAGAATATCCGGTTTTACGTCTTTCAGCTTCTTCATGGTCTCCGCAAGAAGCCTGTTCAGTGCATCCTGCAGGCAGCTGCAATCCATTTCGTCATTTGCCTGAGGGGTAGAACTTCTTTCGTAGAACTCATCAATGAAATCCAGTTTTAACCCATCCAGATCCCACTTCTTTACAGCCTCTACATAAATATCAGAAAGATATTCTCTAACCTCCTGATACCGGATATCCAGAACACCTGCATGCTGTTCTTCATCGACCACAATCAGTTTGTCCTTAAAACGTTCCCACATTTTTGAGTACATTCCTACATATGGCACGCTATACCAGATCAGGTACTTCATTCCCATGTCATGAACAACCTGAATATGTTTCTTCATGTCTTTTATTTTCTTTTCAGCAACTTCCCAGTCTCCACAATATCCATATCCCCGATTTGTGTCGTCTGTCTGCCATCCGTCATCCAGAATAGCTGCTTTAAATCCCATTTCTTTTGCCCGGCGGCATTCTTCTTCAACTTCCTGCTCGGAAAATTCCTGGTGATAGGAATACCAGAAAGAATACATCGGATCCTTGGCTGCTTCCGGAATCGTGGCCGGATAAAACGCGCAGTCTTCTTCCCACCATTTTCCCACTTCATCAATTGCCTTCTCATAAGGAACGTCTCTGAAATCGCTTAAAATTCTAACTGTATAGTCTCCCTTATCATATTTTCCAAGGTTCACATACACTACGCATTTCATTGTTCCGTCTTCTTCATGGACCCCCAGATTCATCCGAACTTCTTTTAACGCTTCTGAGACAGCAAAGGTTCCTCTGTTGTCACCCTTTTCGTTAAAGAAAGTGATCACCGGTGCTGAAATAGAACTCATGGTTCTTTCACCGTAGCTCCAGTCCGCTTTGATACTTCTGTCAAAACGGCACATCGGGTGCCATCTTCCTGCAATATCTATAATGGGAAATTCCCATGATGCAGTAATCATAACATCTTCTTTTTTCTGTTTTGGTATGTTATGTACATGAATGATTTCTTCACAGCGTCCATCTTGTCTTTTTGTCAGATTGCTTTCTACGCTGGAACTCATATTACACTTTACGTCCATATCACTCCTCTTTTCCTCAACAGTTTTGACCGGTCTTGTTGAAAATGTTTTGTTCTTTACATTGCCCATTATACAACACTCCTTCATATGTCAAAATGGAAAAATGACCAATTATTATGTCCTAATGTCAATTTTTTAGTCATTTTAGCTAAATACAAAATACTTTTTTCCATATTCTTTCATCATTTTGACATATACACCTATACATTTGACATAATTCCATATTTACATTTTACAAAATGACAGCTTCCGCTGATTTTCCCGGGAATACTTTAATACGGGTATAGCTGACTGTTTCGCCATTTATTTTCTTCTGCATTGTTGCCACCGGCACACCATCTACCCGGATGAATTTATATGTACCATAAAACCGTACTTCCCACAATATCGGTTTGTCTCCATAATTCGTCAGAATTGATTTCTTATTCCTTTCATGTTGCAGGTTAAAATACCATTCACCGATCTGTATGTTCTCCGCCAAAAGTTCTCTCACATCCCCTGGCAATCTGGGTAATGTAGCCACAATCCCCTTGCCTGCCTCAGGTTCAATCCCCATCATTCCTTCTACAACCTGTGAAATCATTGTAAATGCAATTTCCGGATAATCCCCATTTGTTCCCTGTTCTGCCCTTTCATGCGGCAGATCCTTCCGGGATATGATATATTTCATCCACTTCCACGCTTCATCATTTCTATTATATAAGAACAGCATGTCCGGAATATATGTGTAGGATTCAAGATTGACAGGCGCCAGCGGTCTTGTTCCGATGCCTTCTCCCAGGTTTTCAAGAATAAAATCAATGTATTTATCATTTCTCTTTCCCGGTTCTGTGATCATTTTCAAAGGCATAAACCAAGTATTCTCCGAAGCGAAGTCACTGTATTTTTCTCCATGTATTCCCCATGCGCGGACATAACTGCTTTCCATTTTCTCGCATCTGCTCCAGACATCGTTGAAATATTTTTTTAAGTCCTCTGCTTTTTTTGCCCACGTTTCAGATTCTTTGATTTTCCCTGTATTCTCCAGTATTCCTGCGTATGCCCGCATGGCCTGATACTGTGCTCCCAACGCATCCCCCGATTCCAGAAGCGGTTCACCACTCCGTTCATTATAACTGCATGTCCCCTCAAAGATTCCTCCGCCTGTACCTTCCGCAATTCCATTTTGATTCCCGTCATGCAGTTCGACAAATTCAGTCAACACCTTTGTATAAAACTCGTACAAAACCGGATCCGTCAGATATCGTTTATCTCCCGACCACAAATACATCTTATATGCCATTTCTACCAATTCAAACTGGGCAGGAACCTCGCGCACAAAATATTGATCGTTTTTATAATCGATTGTATGAGGTGTCCCGTCAAAATTAAATGCCCACGGTGTATACCATTCTCTTTCTTTCGTCGCACCGCCGGCAAAAATCCGGAACATATTGTAATTCTCTTCCGTGTATCCTGCGATTTGTGCCCCCAATGCCTGATGCACAAAATCTCTGGAATAAAATGCGGTCCTGTCATGATACCCTGCCCAATAGGATGGAACATAAACATGTTCTCCGGAGCCATCCCCATCCGGATGGAATTCATCCCGATTAACCAGCCCTGCTTTTCCGGTCATGATAAACTGCCTTATTTTATTAACGGCCCATTCAAACGCTTCCTGAAGACATTTATTAGAGGATCGTATCGCAATCTTACTTTCTTTTTCCGTTCTAAGCTTCATTTTGTTGTCTTCCTTCCTTGGTAAATACGATAATACGCAGTCGGTCGTCCATTTTGCTGCGCTTAATACCGTATTATACCAATAAATTTAAAACAAAATATGCGATTATGTCTATTTCATATGGATTTTTGTTAAATTCTAAACTATAATCAAATCTAGAGAATTAGAAATGGAATTTGACGCTTTAGAATATGAGCTTACGAATCATGGAGGATTATTATGGAAAAGAATAACTCTTATCGAAATGTCGCAGGTTTTCATTGTCTGGAATTGATCGATCGTCACACAGAAGATTTATGTCTGACCCGCTGCGGCATACAGCAATGTCCCCCCAATCACAGTTGGGGACCGAAGACGCGCCCTCAGTATCATATGCACTTCATTCTGGACGGCTGCGGATATTTTGAAATAGAGGGGCAGCGATTTCATCTTTCACGCGGACAGATTTTCTTAATACCGCCCAATGTTTCCTCTCGCTATTATGCAGATCCTTCCAACCCATGGCATTATGCCTGGGTCAGTTTTGTTGGAAACAAAGCAGAAAAATATGTTCAGCAGGCAGGCTTTACAGAGAATGTCTTTGTCCGGGACTGCTATTATCCCCCGGAGAAATTCAGTGCTTTGATATACGAAATGCTGGAAGCCCACCAGATGACCCTCACCAATGAATTAAAACGTTGCGGAACCTTGTTTCACCTATTTGCTTTACTCATCGAATCAAAGCAGGTCTCCACTTCAACACCGGAAAAGCCACAGTACGATTACTCAAGCAGCACTTACTTCGAGCATGCACTGCAATTCATCCAATTTAACTATAACCGTAACATCCAGATTTCGGACATCGCAGATTACATAGGGATTACGCGTTCTTATCTCTTTAACATATTTAAGCAGAATCTGAATCTGGCACCGAAAGAATATTTATTACAGTACCGCATGGATAAAGCAAAAGAGTTTCTGGAGGAGACCACTGATTCCATACAGGAAATCGCATTAAGCGTCGGATATAATGACGCTCTGGCATTCTCCAAGATGTTTCGCCACATTGTAGGAGTATCACCCTCCCAATATCGAAAAAGTTTTCTGAATCAGGAATAACAAACCGTCACGCTGACAGACCATATCTTCGCTGTCAGCGTGACGGTTCTCTTATGCGGCACTGCTGCTGCCGCGGTTTGTTTCTTTTCCTCTTACAGCTTGACTGTATTCCCGCAGCTTCTGTCTTGCTTCCGGACTCAGCTGTTCCGGAGACGGCACCTGGATTTGCACTGTGACATACTGATCACCATGTACCGTCGGATCCTTCATAGAAACAACGCCTTTTCCTTTCAGTCTGATCTTGCTGCCCGACTGCGTTCCTTCGCGTATTTTACAAACAACACGCCCATCCATGGTAGGCACGGTCACTTCTCCGCCAAACACCGCGGTCGTAAACGGAATATTGACGGTCGTATAAATATCTGCTCCCTTCCGTTCAAAACCTGCTTTCTGTCCGACATGTACTCTGAGAAGCAAATCTCCCGGTTCTCCGCCGCCGTTTCCCGGCATACCCTTGCCCTTCAGGCGAATACTTTTACCGTCTTCCATTCCTGCAGGAA
>JBJFCH010000071.1:0-3160 GCA_051888835.1 Oliverpabstia sp.
ATGGTCTTTGTATGGAGTACACTGACACATGGAAATCCGGCTTACACAGTCGTTCAAGTAGCCACAAATGATTTGATAATTTTGATTGCTTTTGTGCCTATTGTAAAATTCTTGTTGGGTGTCTCGAATGTAACCGTTCCTTTTGATACGTTAATCCTGAGTGTTGTGTTATTTGTAGTAATTCCGCTCGCCGGAGGTATCCTTACCCGGATATTGATAACGAAAAACAAAGGGAAAGACTATTTTGAGAATGTATTTATCCACAAATTTGATTCAGTAACAACCATTGGATTATTGCTTACACTCATATTGATTTTTATGGGACAAAGCGAAGTAATACTTGAAAATCCATTTCATATCGTGCTGATTGCAATACCACTGATTTTACAGACATTTTTCATTTTCTTTATTGCCTATGGAGCATGTAACTTACTAAAACTGCCACATGATATAGCATCTCCTGCCGGAATGATTGGAGCATCCAATTTCTTTGAACTGGCAGTCGCAGTCGCTGTTGCATTGTTCGGTACAACCAGTCCTGCCGCACTTGCCACAACAGTAGGCGTATTAACAGAAGTTCCGGTAATGTTAACTCTGGTAAAAATCGCAAATAAGACCGGACACTAATTATTCAAGTACGCCTCGGCGTACTTGCTGCGAGGTGCGCGTCATGCTCTGCATGACACAATACATCTGCGCACCTCTGCAATCCGCCGGAGGCTTTATCTTGATAGGTACTCCGAAACGACTGTCCAGAGTCATAAATCGTTTTACATCTCCTTCGCCATAAAAACCACATGCTCACAATTTGCAAATCCATTTTTCTCATAGAATCTTACAGCCGGTGCATATTTATTTGTTGACAATGTAATACCAGCCAGGCGATACTTCTTAACGTATTCTTTGATCTCTCTTAAAAGAGCTGTCCCTATCCCCTTCCCCTGCTTGTCCGGTCTTACAAACATTTCTTCAACAAATACCTCAGAATTATTCCACCATACTTTTTCATGTGCAAATATTCCGGCTATCAACTCACCATCTTCTTCTGCAACATATCCTATAAACTTTTTCCCTTCAAAATAATCATTCAGATACTCCATGGCGGTTTCCTTATCCCACCTGCATAACCAAAGTTCATTATTATAAACACTGCATAGTATTTCAGCGCATTTATCAATATCATCCGAACACATCTTTCTTATTTTCATAATGTTTCAACCTTTCATATTTCAAGATCATTTTCATTTCACAGGCTCTTCTTCTACCGACTGAGTCTTTCCCCATTGCTGCTTTCTGCATCATAACATACTACATAGTCACAGACAATGCGATAGGTAATGAAAAAATATAAAGCATATATCCCCGCCACCACAAGGGAAATCAAAGCAGAGGTCTCCAAAGCTCTCCATCTGTTCAGACCTGCGAAATCCCATATCTCGTATACTTTTACAAAAATCATACCGAGGGGCACAGTCATAAGAAGGGGAAATGCAAAAGGCATCAAAAAGAACGCACCCGTCTGTCTGAACAATGCTGCTTTCTGCATTTTCACATCCGTGCCGAGCCGGTACAATATCGCAAATTGTCTGCGTTCATCCTCCAGAGCAGACAACGTTTTCATAGACAGGATAGCCAGTGCCATACAGATAAAGACTGTGGCGACATACAGCGTTCCGATGATGAGTGTTCCGGCATTTGCATTGGAATACAGCCTGTAATATTCCTGAATCTTGAAATCACAGATTTCTTCTGTGCCGTCTCCCGTATCCTGATAATACGTCAGATCCTTCAACATTGCTTCCGCTTCCGGGCGGCTGTCCTCCAGGGTATAGGCAGCACAAGCATCCGCTTCCGGCATGTCTTCCACCGCTCTGTCAGGAATAACGATACAGAACCACTCCCGTATGAAATCAGGATAAGCGGTGCTGCTTCCTGCCCATGTATAGTCCATACCATCCAAAGTCACGATTTGCCCTGACAGGTCAATATCGCAAATTCCCTTGACCGTCGAAATCAGCAAATACTCATTTTTAAGTGTTACCGGTTCATAACCACATCCTTCCAGCAACGTATTAAACTGGCTCAAGGGCAGGTATTTGTCTGTCATGCCCATTATATCATATCCCAAAATATGACTGGAAATCGTCGTTTCTTCTTTTGAATAGAGATGATAATTGATCTGTGAAATGACCGGGCTGTATCTCTCCACAATCTGTCTTCCCTCATCCATAGATATTTCATGCTCTTCCGACAGGTTATACATAGCTATCACATCGTAAGGACAGTCCTTATTGATCGAATACTCCGAATGAATCTTCTCTCCCAAGGCCACATTGGACATCACAATGGCAAAAACCAGCAGCGTGGCAAGCAAGCCGATCATAACGGAATTCACAGTCATTCTCCCGGAAAGGCCCCGCAGAATCACCGCATTGGTTCCTCTGTTTTTCAATTTCGGGTTTCGTAATAATATTCCGAAAATCGTTCTGGATACGGAAAAATGGGCCAGAAATACCATCACCAGATCCACCACCAGCCACAAGAGCAGAACAACTCCATCCTGATCCCTAAAAGCTGCCATCAGATTCTGATAAGTTATAATAAAACTCCCGATCATTCCCGACATGGTCAGAAGCGACAGAACACACCAGAAACGGAAATGTCTCTCTTCTTTTTTCACCGGATCGGATTTCAGAAGTTCCGATATCGAAATTTTTTTCAGATAACGGGCAGAAACAAGCGTTTCCAGAAGAAACATTCCAATGCCAACCAAAAGTGTCAGCATGATTCCTTCAACAGAATAGCCCGAAATATGAAAATTGATTTCCATAATAGAAGAAAACAGTGCTACGATCAGCTGGTAAAGCACGATCCCCCCAACCATACCCACGATCATGGCAATGCCGGCAAGAAGAGCCGTTTCACATACAAAGAGAGTCTGAATGTTCCTGCGTGTCATACCAAGAGTCAGATACATACCAAATTCTTTTCTTCTCAGCTTCAGCATAAATCCGGTGGCATAACTGAGCACCAGTGCCGTGACCAGACTGGAAAGAATCGTAACCATATTAAACATCGTACGCATATCGGAGGATATCTCAGCCAGATGCCGTACCCGCTCACTATAACTGAGATTATTGACAGCAAACATAAGTGCAAT
>JBJFCH010000072.1:0-12205 GCA_051888835.1 Oliverpabstia sp.
AGCAGCTGATTTGTAATCAGCAGGTTATCGGTTCGAGTCCGATCATCGGCTTATGATAATTAAATATCATATGGGTGGATTCCCGAGTGGCCAAAGGGGACAGACTGTAAATCTGCTGCAAATTGCTTCGGTGGTTCGAATCCACCTCCATCCATTAAGAAATGTATATTTCTTTAATTTAATATTAATATCGCGGGATGGAGCAGTCTGGAAGCTCGTCGGGCTCATAACCCGAAGGTCGTAGGTTCAAATCCTACTCCCGCAATTTATGCCCAGATAGCTCAGTTGGTAGAGCAGAGGACTGAAAATCCTCGTGTCACTGGTTCGATTCCGGTTCTGGGCATTTATGGGGTATTAGCTCAGTCGGTAGAGCACTTGACTTTTAATCAAGTTGTCCGGGGTTCGAATCCCCGATGCCTCATTGAAGACAGAAATTTTGAATTTCTGTCTTTTTTTATTTCAAAAACAATATTACTTTTATATAAAATATACTTGACAAATAATGATTGAAATTATATACTTTGATAGTCAAAACATTTGAAAATAAAAATAATTTAATTTTAAGGAGAAATACCATGCTGGAAGAAATGAGAGAAATTATTGCTGATCAGTTAAATTGTGATGCAGAGGCAATTACAGAAGATACTTCTTTTAAAGATGATTTGGGCGCTGATTCCCTGGATTTGTTTGAATTGGTGATGGCTTTGGAAGAAAAATATGAGATTGAAATTCCATCTGAAGAATTGACAGAACTGACAACTGTAGGAAGTGTAATGAACTATCTGAAAGAGAAAGGTGTGGAGGCATAAGTCCACACCTTTTAAAAAAATTGCCGAAGAGGCGTGAGCGAGTCTTTAAAATAAGAGGAGGAAGCTATGAAGACTAGAGTAACGGAATTGTTGGGAATTGAATATCCGATCATACAAGGTGGTATGGCTTGGGTAGCAGAGCATCATCTGGCGGCTGCCGTTTCTGAGGCAGGAGGATTTGGTTTGATCGGTGCAGCAAGTGCACCGGCTGAAATTGTAAGAGAAGAGATTCGTAAGGCAAAAGAACTTACAGATAAGCCTTTTGGTGTAAATATTATGCTGTTGAATCCAAATTCGGAAGAAGTGGCAAAAGTTGTTGTTGAGGAAGGTGTTAAAGCAGTTACTACAGGAGCAGGTAATCCTGAAAAATTTATGCCTATGTGGAAAGAAGCTGGAATTAAAGTTATTCCGGTAGTTGCTTCTGTAGCAATGGCTAAACGAATGGAGAGATATGGAGCTGATGCAGTTGTTGCAGAGGGAATGGAAGCCGGAGGACATATCGGTTCCCAGACCACAATGACATTAATTCCTCAGATTGTTGATTCTGTTGATATTCCGGTAATTGCTGCCGGAGGTATTGGAGATGGAAGAGGATTTGCTGCAATTACTATGCTGGGAGCAGAAGCTGCTCAAATAGGAACTCGTTTTGTGGTTGCAGATGAATCTATTGTACATGAAAATTATAAAAATAGAATTATAAAAGCAAAAGATATTGATTCTGTTGTGACAGGACAGTCAACAGGACATCCGATTCGTGTCTTGAGAAATCAGATGACAAAAGAATATTTAAAATTGGAACAGTCTGGTGCTTCTTTTGAAGAACTGGAAAAACTGACACTGGGAGCTTTGAGAAAAGCAGTTATGGATGGTGATATTATGAACGGCAGTGTTATGGCCGGACAAATTGCCGGTTTAATTAGTAAAAGACAGAGTTGTAAAGAAATTATAGCAGAAATTATGGCAGAAGCTGAAAAGCTTTTGAAGTTATAAAAAAGAACAGTACGTATGGCGAGTATTGGCTGGACAGAAATTTGTCCGGCCAAAATATAATATATATAGTTTGAAAATCAAAATAATAATTATAATTGGTAGGAGAAATTTATGAGCAAATTGGCATTTGTATTCCCCGGACAGGGAGCACAGTATGTGGGAATGGGCAAAGATTTTTATGAAACTTTTTCAACATGCAGGGAAGTATATAATCTGTCCTCTAAAGTAACAGGGTTGGATATTTCGGCTCTTTGTTTTGAAGAGAATACAGATATCAATGTTACAGAATATACACAGATAGCCATGTTGGCTACAGAAGCAGCTATTTTAAAAGTATTGGAAGAAAAAGGAATTCGTTCTGATGTAAATGCCGGCTTGAGTCTGGGAGAGTATGGCGCTTTGATTGCATCAGGTGTGATGTCTTTGGAAGATGCTTTCCATGTGGTGAGAAAGAGAGGAATTCTGATGCAGGAAGCTGTTCCCACAGGGGGAGCTATGTGTGCAATTATGGGAATGGATGGAGATAAAATAGCAGAAATTTGCGAAAAAGTAAAAGGAATTGTTTCCGTTGCAAATTATAATTGTCCGGGACAGATTGTAATTACCGGTGAAGAAAAGGCTGTAAATGAGGCTTGTGAAAGATTAAAAGAAGCCGGAGCAAGAAGATGTATTCCTTTAAAAGTCAGTGGACCTTTCCATTCTATTATGCTGAAAGAGGCTGGAAAAAAACTGGGAGAGGTTCTGGATAAAGTAAATATAAACGAAATAAAAACACCTTATATAACAAATGTTACTGCAGATTATGTGACAGAATCCGGTATGGTAAAATCATTGTTAGAGAAACAAGTATATTCTTCTGTAAAATGGCAGCAGAGTGTTGAGAAAATGATTGAAGATGGTGTAGATACATTTATTGAAATCGGACCGGGAAAAACACTGACAGGATTTTTGAAAAAAATTAATCGTAATGTGAAAGGATTTAATATAGAAAAAATAGAAGATTTAGAAAAGGTTCTGAAGGAGATTTAAATATGGAAAAAAAAGTTGCTTTGGTAACAGGTGCCGGCAGAGGAATAGGAAAACAGATTGCACTTACTCTGGCAAGAGAAGGGGTCTTTGTAGTTGTTAATTTCAATGGTTCCCGGGAAAGAGCGCAGGAAGTTGTTGATATAATAAAAGAAAACGGTGGAGACGGTGTTATTTATCAATGTAATGTATCTGATTTCAATCAGACAGAGAATATGGTAAAAGATCTGATTAAAACCTATGGTCATGTGGATATTCTTGTAAACAATGCCGGGATTACCCGTGACGGACTGATCATGAAGATGAGTGAAAAAGATTTTGATACTGTTATTGAAACAAATTTGAAAGGATGTTTTAATACGATTCGTCATTTGTCCAGACAAATGATAAAACAAAAAAGCGGAAAAATTATTAATATATCTTCTGTTTCAGGAGTACTTGGAAATGCCGGACAGGCGAATTATGCAGCTTCTAAAGCAGGAATTATAGGACTTACCAAGACTATGGCAAGGGAACTGGCAAGCAGAGGAATTACAGTTAATGCTATAGCACCGGGTTTTGTTAATACAGAAATGACAGAGGTTCTTTCTGATTCAGTAAAAGAAAGTGCAGTTGCGCAGATTCCGTTGGGAAGATTTGGTGAGACAGAAGATATTGCAGAAATGGCAGCATTTTTGGCATCGGATAAAGCGAATTATATTACAGGTCAGGTAATCCATGTGGATGGCGGAATGGCAATGTAGATATCTTAATGGCAATGTGGATAAACAAGATAAAAATTTTAATAATTGTGGACAGATTAAAGGAGAATATATGAGAAGAGTAGTAGTTACCGGAATGGGAGCCATCACTCCTATTGGAATCGGAGTGGAAAACTTCTGGGAAAATGTTAAAAATAAAACACTGGGATTTGGAGAAATTACACGATTTGATACCAGTGATTATAAAGTGAAGATTGCTGCCGAAGTAAAAGATTTTGTTGCAAAAGATCATATGGATTTCAAGGCAGCAAGAAGAATGGAATTATTTTGTCAGTATGCAGTAGCGGCAGCAAAAGAAGCATTTTCTCAGTCGGGGCTTGATATGGAGAAAGAAGATGCATTTAGAGTAGGATGTTCAATCGGTTCTGGTATCGGAAGTCTTCAGGCTATGGAAAATGCATATGCAAAAATTATGGATAAAGGACCGGCAAGGGTAAATCCGCTTCTGGTTCCCATGATGATTTCCAATATGGCAGCAGGAAATGTTTCTATTCAGCTTGGATTGAAGGGAAAAAGTCTGAATGTGGTTACAGCGTGTGCTACAGGGACACATTCGATTGGAGAAGCATTCAGAAGTATTCAGTGCGGTGATGCAGATGTTATGCTTGCCGGAGGTACGGAAGCATGTATCAGCCCTGTTGGAGTCGCAGGATTTACGGCATTGACAGCACTTTCCACATCAAATGATCCGGAAAGATGTTCTCTTCCATTTGATAAAAACAGAAGTGGATTTGTGATGGGAGAAGGATCTGGTGTGGTTGTATTGGAAGAATTGGAACATGCAAAAAAGAGAGGCGCTGATATTTTAGCTGAAGTTGTAGGATACGGTGCTACAAGTGATGCTTATCATATTACTTCTCCGGCAGAGGATGGTTCAGGAGCAGCGAAAGCAATGGAGTTGGCTATTCAGGAAGCTGGAATAGAAAAAGAAGATTTGAAATATATCAATGCTCATGGAACAGCAACTCACCACAATGATTTATTTGAAACTCGTGCAATTAAATTATTGTTTGGGGAGCATGCTTATGAGATGAAAGTGAATTCTACAAAATCGATGATTGGTCATCTTCTTGGTGCAGCCGGCGCGGTAGAATTTATTACTTGTGTAAAAGAAATTCAGGATGGATTTATTCACGCAACGGCAGGTTATACGACTCCTGATGAAGAAGTGGATCTGGATTATGTAGCCGGAGATGGAGTGAAAGAAAATCTGGAATATGCACTCAGCAATTCATTAGGATTCGGCGGACATAACGCAAGTATTCTGGTTAAGAAATATAGAGATTAAATTTAGAGGAGCAAAATGATGGAATTTGAAAATCTGATTACATTGATTAGAGAAGTTTCTTCTTCGGAACTGACGGATTTTTCCATGAAAGACGGTGATTTTAAAATTTCTATGGGAAAAAGAGAGAATAAAATGATCGTGACTTCACAGGAAGGAAAGACAGTAGTTACTTCTGAGAAATATATTAGCACAGAAGATGCAAAAACATCAGAGGAAGAAAAAACTATGATTTCAGGAAATCAGGTGAAAGCTCCGCTGGTGGGAACGTATTACAGTGCTTCCGCACCTGATGCAGAACCTTTTGTACAGATTGGAGATACAGTGAAGAAGGGGCAGACTCTTGGAATCATAGAAGCTATGAAATTGATGAATGAAATTGAAAGTGAATATGACGGAGTAGTAAAAGATATTCTTGTGGAAAATGGCCAGATGGTTGAATATGGTCAGGTGTTATTTATTATCAATTAAGATTTTGGAGGAAAATTATGTTAACAACAAAGGAGATTATGGATATTATTCCTCACAGACACCCGTTTCTTCTGGTAGATACCATTGAAGAAATGGAGCCGGGAGTACGAGCTGTAGGAAAAAAATGTGTAACATATGATGAGTATTATTTCAGAGGACATTTTCCGGAAGAACCGGTAATGCCCGGTGTGCTCATTATAGAAGCCTTGGCTCAGGTAGGAGCAGTATGTATATTAAGCTGCGAACAATTTAAAGGAAAAACAGCATATTTTGGCGGAATTAATCATTGTAAATTTAAGAAAAAAGTAGTTCCTGGAGATGTATTGAAACTGGAAGTGGAACTGATCAAACAAAAAGGTCCTATCGCTATTGCAAAAGCAACCGCGACTGTTGATGGGAAAATGGCAGCATCAGCAGAATTGACAGTGGCAATTGGATAAACAAGAGGAGTAAGGTATCATGTTTCGGAAAATTTTAATTGCAAACCGTGGAGAAATTGCAGTGCGTATTATACGTGCCTGCAGGGAGATGGGAATAGCTACAGTTGCGGTATATTCAGAAGCTGATAAAGAAGCATTGCATACGCAGCTGGCAGATGAAGCTGTATGTATTGGTCCGGCTGCAGCAACAGACAGTTACCTGAATATGGAGCAGATTCTGAGTGCATGTATTGCGGCAAAAGTAGATGCCATTCATCCGGGATTTGGATTTTTGTCAGAGAACAGCAGATTTGTGGAAATGTGTCAGAAGTGTCATATAGCTTTTATCGGTCCAACTGCTGAGATGATGGAAAAAATGGGAAATAAAGCCGAAGCAAGAAAAACTATGATGAAAGCAGGAGTTCCTGTGGTTCCGGGGACAAAAGAACCTGTATATGATGCTCTTACTGCAAAAAAACTGGCGGAGAAAATAGGATATCCGATTATGATCAAAGCTTCTTCAGGCGGCGGCGGAAAAGGTATGAGAGTTTCAGAAAGCCCGGAGGATTTTGAGGAAAACTTTAATGTGGCTCAGCTGGAATCTGTAAGAGGTTTTGCTGATAATGCCATGTATCTGGAAAAATATATACAGGAACCAAGGCATATAGAGTTTCAGATTCTTGCTGACAAATATGGAAATGTAATACAGCTGGGCGAAAGAGATTGTTCCATACAGAGAAATCATCAGAAAGTAATAGAAGAGTCACCCAGTGTGGCACTTACACCTGAACTTCGTAAAAAAATGGGAGAAGCAGCAATTAAAGCAGCAAAAGCTGTCAATTATGAAAGTGCCGGTACAATAGAATTTTTGTTGGATAAAGATAAAAATTTTTACTTTATGGAGATGAATACACGAATTCAGGTGGAACATCCGGTAACAGAAATGGTATCAGGAGTAGACTTAATGAAAGAAATGATATCAATAGCGGAAGGAAATCCTTTGTCTGTAAAACAGGAAAATATTCATCTTACCGGTCATGCAATGGAGTGCAGAATTAATGCCGAAGATCCGGAAAAGAATTTTCGTCCCTGTCCCGGTATCATCCATGAAATTCATCTTCCGGGAGGATATGGAGTAAGAGTGGATACAGCTGTATATAATGGTTATGAAATTCCTCCATATTATGATTCAATGATTGCAAAAGTAATTGTTCATGGAAGAGACAGGAGAGAGACCATTGATAAAATGAGAAGTGCTTTGGGAGAACTTATTATTGACGGTGTTACCACTAATGTAGATTTTCAGTATGATATTTTGAATAATAAGGATTTTCAGGAAGGAAATGTGACAACTGATTTTATACCAAAACATTTTTCATGAAAACATAGCAGGAGAGGTTCAGGTTTATGGCAAAATTGAAGCATATGTTTAAAAAGACGGCAGCTTTGTTTGGCGACAGAGAAAAGAACATGGACGAAAAAGATGAAGATAGGAAAGATGACCGAAAAAGAGAAGAACCTTCTGTACCGGAAGGTCTCTGGCTGAAATGTCCAAAATGCGGAGAAATGGTTTACAAAGATGATGTTAAGAATCATCATTATGTTTGTCCAAAATGTGAAGGATATTTTCGAATCAAAACAAAAACCAGAATACGGATGGTAGCTGATAAAGGAACTTTCAGGGAATGGTTTGAGGAAGTGGAAGGAACAAATCCGCTGAATTATCCGGAATATGAAGAGAAAATAGAAACATTGCAGGAAAAAACCGGATTGAAGGAAGCTGTTACAATTGGAGAATGCAGTGTAAATGGAATCCGTACTGTCTTAGGGGTGTGTGATGCAAGATTTCTCATGGGAAGTATGGGATATGTTGTTGGAGAAAAAATTACACGTGCATTTGAGAAAGCAATCGATGAAAAACTGCCTGTGGTACTGTTTTGTAGTTCCGGAGGAGCCAGGATGCAGGAAGGTATTATTTCTTTGATGCAGATGGCAAAGACATCTGCGGCTATAAAGAAACATAGCAATGAGGGACTTTTCTATCTTCCTGTTTTGACAGATCCGACGACCGGAGGAGTAACTGCAAGTTTTGCCATGCTGGGCGATATTATTCTCGCGGAACCGGGAGCGTTGATTGGATTTGCGGGGCCAAGAGTAATTGCACAGACGATTGGTCAGAAACTTCCGGAAGGATTTCAGAGAGCAGAATTTCTGGTGGAAAAGGGAATTATAGATGGTGTTGTCGAGAGAGCAGATTTGAAAGATACCATTTATCATCTCCTTATGGTGCATCAGGAAAATAAAAATTATAAAAATTATAAAAATTATAAAGAATTGAAAAATCATACTTTTGATAAGGATGAAGTAAATGAGTCGGAAGAACCGGAGAATCAGAATGAAGAAAGCAATCTGGAACAGGTATTGACTGCGTGGGACAGGGTAGAAATATCCAGAAGCAATGAACGTCCTACCAGTATGGAATATATTCAACAGATTTTTGATGAATTTATGGAACTTCACGGCGATCGATCCTTTCGGGATGATGGCGCTATTATCGGCGGTATTGGTATGTTATGCGGTCAGCCGGTGACAGTGATTGGACAGCAGAAAGGTAAAAATGTAAAAGAAAATATTTACCGGAACTTTGGTATGGCATCTCCGGAAGGATATCGAAAAGCACTTAGATTGATGAAACAAGCTGAAAAATTTGGAAGACCGATCATCAATTTTGTCGATACACCGGGAGCTGCCTGTGGAATTGAGGCTGAAGAGCGTGGACAAGGAGAAGCAATTGCCCGAAATCTGATGGAAATGTCTGGTCTTAGGGTTCCTGTGCTCAGTATTTTCATAGGCGAAGGCGGAAGCGGCGGAGCACTTGGACTGGCTGTGGCTAATGAAGTATGGATGATGGAAAATGCCACATATTCCATTTTATCACCGGAAGGTTTTGCGTCTATTTTATGGAAAGACGGAAAAAGGGCAAAAGAAGCTTCTGAAATTATGAAAATAACAGCAAACGATCTGAAAAAAATGGAGATTGTTGAATGGGTAATACCGGAGAAACAGCCTGCAGATAAAGAAAATCTTCCGGACCTTGCAGAAGAAATCAGAGAAAAGCTGAGTTTCTTTCTGAAAGAACAAAGCAGTAAATCAGAAGAAGAGTTAGTCAGTGAAAGATATAAAAGATTTCGCAGATTTTAGAGGTAGAGTATGAAACCATTGATTATAGGAGATTTAACAGCAAAAATTCCTGTTATTCAGGGAGGTATGGGAGTGGGAATCAGCTTGTCCCGTCTGGCAGGAAATGTGGCCGCCTGTGGTGGCATAGGTGTAATATCTACGGCACAGATTGGCTTTCGTGATACAGAATTTGAAAAAAATCCACTGAAAGCAAATCTGAAGGCAATCGGGGAAGAAATACAAAAAGCAAGAGAAATTGCCCAGGGAGGAATTATCGGAGTTAATATTATGGTAGCAACGCAGAAATATGCGGAATATGTAAAAGCTGCAGTGAAAGCCGGTGTTGACTTGATTATATCCGGTGCAGGTCTTCCTGTGGATCTTCCTAAATTAACAGAAGGCAGCAAAACAAAGATTGCTCCGATTGTATCTACCGTAAAGTCTGCAAAAGTACTCTGTAAAATGTGGGACAGACATTACCAGAGGGTACCGGATCTGGTAGTTATTGAAGGCCCCAAAGCGGGAGGTCATCTGGGCTTTTCAAGGGAGCTGCTGAGTCAATTTTGCAATATAGAAAACCAAGATAATTATAAAGAAAATATGGCGAAGCAGGCAGATTATGACAGTGAGATCTGTGGAATTATTCAAGTAGTAAGAGAATATGAAGAAAAATATGATAAAAAGATACCGGTTGTTGTAGGTGGGGGTATTTTTGACAAAAAAGATGTTTGTCATGCAATGGAATTAGGCGCTGATGGTGTACAGATGGGAACAAGATTTGTAACAACCTATGAGTGCGATGCAGATGACAGGTACAAGCAGACATACCTGGATGCCAAAAGAGAAGATATTGTGATTGTAAATAGTCCGGTAGGAATGCCGGGACGGGCAATCAAAAATGAATTTATTATCAACAAAGAAAAAGAAAAAAAGCCTGTAAAAAAATGTTATCAATGTATTAAAGGATGTAATCCATTGGAAACACCATACTGTATTACAAGAGCACTTATCAATGCAGCAGTGGGAAAAGTGGAGGAAGCACTCCTTTTTTGCGGAGAAAATGCATGGAAATGCACGAAAATAGAACATGTAAAAGATATCCTGGAAGAGATTAGTTGATTTTTTTACTTCTTCTTGGTATTGTATTAGTAGAATAAAGGTGGCTGGCTTTTATGGTTACAAACAATGCAGGAAGGAAGTAAGAAAATGATTAACCAGATATATAAAAAAATGTTGACTGGAAAGTCCATAATACGTGAACAGTCAGAATTTGCTACGGAACTGGGTAATAAGATCGGATATGAGAATGTTTTTGATTATAGTTTGGGAAATCCCAGTGTTCCGGTTCATGAAGATTATACGAAAGCTGTGATTGAGCAGGCTCAAACCATGAGTTCGTCCGAACTTCATGGATACAGTCCATCTCTTGGAAATACAGAAGTTCGCAGTAAAGTTGCAGAAAGTCTGAAGAGCAGATTTGGTCTGGATTATGAGACAAAACATATTTTTATGACAAGTGGAGCAGCAGGGGCAATCGCTCATGCACTGCGATGTGTGACACAGCCGGGGGATGAAGTAATAACATTTGCACCATTTTTCCCTGAATACAATGAATATGTGGGAAAAACAGGAGCTGTGCTGAAGGTGGTTCCGGCAAATACGGAAAATTTTCAGATTAATTTCGAAGCATTTGAAGAAATGCTGAATGAAAAAGTTCAGGCTGTATTGATTAATACACCGAACAATCCGTCAGGTATTGCTTATTCAGAAGAAACGATTATAAAACTTGCGGAAATCATGAAGAAAAAGCAGGAAGAATATGGCCATGATATTTTCCTGATCAGTGATGAACCGTATAGAGAAATTCTATTTGACGGAAAACCTGCAGTTTATCCAAGTAAATATTACGAAAATTCTCTCTCCTGTTACTCATTTTCCAAGAGCCTCAGTCTTCCGGGTGAACGAATAGGTTATGTGGCAGTAAATCCGAAAGCTACGGATGCGGATATTATAGCTGTTATGTGTGGACAGATTAGCAGAGGTATAGGACACAATTGTCCGTCATCCAGTGTGCAGCTGGCAGTTGCGGAAGTCCTTGATAAAACAAGTGATTTGTCTGTGTATGAGAAGAATATGAATCTGATCTACGACGAACTTGTAAAACTGGGATTTGAGGTGGTCAGACCGGGAGGAACTTTTTACATATTCCCGAAAGCACTGGAGGAAGATGCAACAACTTTCTGCATGAAAGCACGTAAGTATAATTTGATTCTGGTACCCAGTGACAGCTTTGGGGTACAGGGATATTTTAGAATGGCATACTGTATAGATACGGAAAAAGTACTGAGAAGTTTTCCGGCTTTGGAACAGTTTGTGAAAGAAGAGTATGGAGTAAGAGCGTAAATAGAGCATATTGTGAAAGCTGCTGGCAGAAAGGAAAATAGAAATGATTAAAGGATTTAAAATGAAATTATTCCCTGGACAGGAAGAAGAATATGAAAGAAGACATAATCTTCTCTGGCCTGAGATGAAAGAAATGATTCATGAACATGGCGGAAAAAATTATACGATATTTCTGGATAAAGAAACATTAACTTTGTTCGGGTATATAGAAATTGAAGATGAAGAACTTTGGGCAAAAGGTGCGGATACTGCAATCAATCGAAAATGGTGGGATTATATGGCAGATATCATGGAGACAAATCCTGACAACAGCCCTGTAAGTATTGATTTGAAAACAGTATTTCATCTTGATTAATCATAGACAGGAAAAATAATAATTCTAAATGGACATATGAAAAAGAGTGTAGGGACTTTGATAATTTCACAGACTTTATACTCTTTTTTCTGTGTTTTTTGGAAAGTTTTATCATTTGTATATTCCTTCTTATGTGATAGCTCCCATTAAGTGAGGCAGGGGTGCATTCTGGGATCGTTTATATGTTGATCAAGAATAATATGAACACGTTCTATCTCATTGAGAAGCAATTTTTCTGTTCTGCGTATTTCATTCCGCAGATTGTATTCTGTCTGTTTGATCTGGTATTCCAGATTGTCCAGTCTTTGGTAAATCGGTGTGAGTTTTTGATCGAAGGCAGCCTCCAGTTTCTGATCAAAAGTAGCTTCCAGTTTTTTGTTATTATCCTCCAGCTTCTGATCGAAGGCAGCCTCCAGCCTTTTGTTATTATCCTCCAGTTTTTGATCAAAGGCGGCCTCCAGCCTTTTGTTATTATCCTCCAGTTTTTGATCAAAGGCGGCCTCCAG
>JBJFCH010000072.1:12305-18163 GCA_051888835.1 Oliverpabstia sp.
CGGCCTCCAGCCTTTTGTTATTATCCTCCAGTTTTTGATCAAAGGCGGCCTCCAGTTTAGCTTCCAGCTTTTTATTATTCTCTTCCAGCTTCTGGTCCAGTTTCTCATCAATTAAAGTGGACAGAGCAGACAATAGTTCATTATCTGACATAGTAAGATTCTCCTTTGCATAAATGTGTAAGGTATCATTATGTATATTGAAGAGTATAAAGCCTGTGAAATTATCAAAGTACATATTAGAATAATTAGATTATAAAATATTAATACAAAAATGTCAATTTATACTTTGCAAAAATAGAAAAATTAAAATGATAAAAAGAGTATTAATGAAAGGCTTTTATGCGAGAACTTAAAAAAATATGGAATATTTGAAAAAATAAAGGTATGATAGAGTAAATAATGATACCGGATTGAAAGAATTTCAAATTTAGCACTAAATGATTGGCAAAAAAGGAGGCAATATATGAAGCAAATTTCGTATGATAAGGACTGGGAGTTTTACGAGAGTGAAGAAAGTAACAGTTTTGTATTTGAAAATATAAAAGGAGAGCAGATTGATCTGCCGCATGATTTTATTATTGGGAAACCGAGACGTGCAGATGCACCCGGTGGTCCCGGAAACGGATATTTTGGAAATGGACAGGGGGTCTATAAAAAGAATATGGATATTCCGGCAGATTGGGAAGGAAAAATAGTATTACTGGATGTGGACGGTGCTTATATGAATATGGAAGTACTGCTCAATAATGAGTTACTGGGCGTGCATCCGAATGGATATATTCCTTATCAGGTGGATTTGACTCCGGCACTGAGATTTGGAAGTAAAAAGAATAAGCTGAAAATAATTACCCAAAGCCGTCAGCCGTCTTCCCGATGGTACAGCGGCGGAGGCCTGTATCGTGATGTGTGTTTGTGGGTGGGTGGTCCTGTCTGTGTGAAACCGTGGGATATATTTATTACAACACCAAAAGTGGAAAATGCAAGAGCCGTTGTAAAAGTAGAAGCAGACATTACTGGTACAGATAAGGAACAGGAAATTATCTATTTTTGCGAGATTTCAGATGATTGTGGAAATGTCGTTGGAAAAGTGGAAAAATCTCTGAAAATTTGTGGAAAACTCAAGGATATTTCCGAAATAATTGTGGAAAAACCTGTACTGTGGGATTTGGAAACCCCATATTTGTACCATTGTAAAATTACAATAGAGAATAACGGAGAAATCGTGGATGTTGCAGAGGATACTTTTGGTATTCGGACAATTGAAGCAGATGTTGTTAATGGATTTCGTTTGAACGGGAAAAGAATAAATCTGAAAGGCGGCTGTATACATCATGATAATGGATTTTTAGGTGCCTGTGCATATCCGAAAGCAGAAGAAAGAAAAATACGAACTTTGAAAAAAGTGGGCTATAATACTGTTCGTATCAGTCATTATCCGCCGTCTCTGGCACTTCTTAAAATTTGTGACAGGATTGGAATGTTGGTTATGGATGAAGCATTTGATGTATGGCGTGTTGGAAAAGTACCGATGGATTATCACCTTTATTTCGAAGAATGGTGGGCTCGTGATATTGAATATATGGTACGTCGTGATAGAAATCATCCTTGTGTAATTACATATTCGATCGGAAATGAAATTTCAGAGAGGGATGGAAAAAATAATGGCGCTGAATGGTCAGAAAAATTATCCGCAAAAGTCCGTGAATTCGATGATACCCGTTTTGTAATTTCGGCAATCTGTGGAGTATTTCCTGAAAAAGAAGAAGAAGAGGCCGGAGGTAATTTTAGTCTGAATCTTCTTGATAACAATTCTTTTTGGAATGAGGCAACGAAAGATTATTGTAAACCACTTGACATCGTAGGATATAATTATTTGAAAGATTTGTATGAGGAAAGTCATAAAATGTTTCCGGACAGAGTGATGATCGGAACGGAGACACATTCTTTTACTACATATGATTACTGGGAAAAAGTTGAGAAATTGCCATATGTAATTGGTGACTGTATCTGGGCTGCTGTGGATTATCTGGGTGAAGTAGGTGTAGGCAAGGTATACTGGGAAGATGACAAAGAGAATTTCCGGTTTATGACGCCTTATCCGTGGAGAACTTCCTGGCAGTCAGATATTGATCTGACGGGTGAACAGCGTCCTCAGTCTGTATACAGAGAGATTATGTGGGGGAATACTGAAAAATCAGGAATATATACCACACATCCCACACATTTTGGTGAAAATTTTATAGGAACGAACTGGCACTGGTATGATGTAAATGATTGCTGGTGTTTTGATGAATGTTGGATCGGAAAACCGGTAAAAACAGATATATATGGTGCAGGAGATGAAGCGGAATTTGTATTGAATGGAAAGAGTCTGGGACGAAAGCCGATAGAAAAGTTGATGGCTTCTATGGATATTATCTATGAGCCGGGTGTCCTGGAAGGAATTGTATATAAAAATGGCGTAGAAATCAGTCACTGCAGACTGATAACACCGAAAAAAGCAGATAAACTTGTTCTGGAAGCTGAAGAAAATACATGGAAAGCTGATGGAAAAGATCTTGTATATGTACGTGTTGTGCTTCAGGATGAAAATGGAAATCGTTTAACACATGATGAAAGAGAGATTACAGTGGAAGTGGAAGGTGCCGGAACATTTCTGGCAGTGGGAAGCGGCAATCCATGTACGGAAGATCAGATAACTGCAAAGAATTGTCACCTGTATCGTGGAACGGCAATTATCATTTTAAAGAGCAAAGAAAAAGGTGACACCAAAATTACAGTGAAAGCATCCGGTGTAAAAGATGGAATTTGTACCGTTATTGCAGAATAAAATGATGTTAGGTTTAAAAGGAGTACAGCAAAATGGAAATAAAAGAAATATTAAAACATGTAGATCATACATTGTTGGCACAGACGGCAACCTGGGGGGAAATCCGCCGGAGCTGTGATGATGCAATGAAGTATGAAACGGCGTCTGTATGTATTCCGCCAAGCTATGTGAAACAGGTAAAAGAATATGTGCAGGATAAAATGGCAGTTTGTACCGTAATTGGTTTTCCGAATGGCTATATGACAACAAAAGCAAAAGAATTTGAAACGAAAGATGCCTTGGAAAATGGTGCAGATGAGATAGATATGGTGATTAATATCGGTTGGATAAAAGATAAAAAATATGACTGTATTGAAGAAGAAATTCGAATATTGAAAAAAGCATGTGGAGAGAAAATACTAAAAGTAATCATTGAAACCTGTTTGTTAACAGATGAAGAAAAGATTAAAATGTGCGAAATCGTTACCAGGACAGGAGCAGATTATATCAAGACATCCACCGGATTTTCTAAGGCGGGAGCTACTTTTGAGGATATAGAATTATTTTCAAAACATATAGGAACGGATGTGAAAATGAAAGCAGCAGGAGGTATCTCTTCTTTGGATGATGCCGAAAGATTTTTAAAACTGGGCGCGGACCGTCTTGGTACAAGCCGTATCATCAAACTGGTTAAAATGTTGGAATAAGAGGTGCATAATATGCAAAAATATAAACGTATCTTTGTTATTGTCATAGATTCTCTTGGTATTGGTGCAATGGCAGATTCGGAAAAATTCGGAGATGTGGGAGTCAATACGCTTGGACATATATCAGAAGTTGTGGATACTTTTACTATTCCGAATCTAAAAAAGTTGGGTCTTGCCAATATATGTCCACTGAAACAGGTGGAACCGGAAGAAAATCCAATGGCATATTTTACGAAAATGAATGAAAAAAGCCTTGGAAAAGATACTATGACGGGTCACTGGGAAATGATGGGGCTGGAAGTGACAAAGCCGTTTAAAACTTTTACGGAGACGGGATTTCCGCCGGATCTGATAAACGAACTGGAAAAAAGGACAGGGAGAAAAATTATTGGAAATAAAAGTGCCAGCGGAACAGAGATTCTGGATGAGTTAGGAGAAGAAGAAATTGCCACAGGTCATATGATCGTGTATACTTCGGCGGATTCCGTACTGCAGATCTGCGGAAATGAGGAGACATTCGGTCTGGAAGAATTATATCGCTGTTGTGAAATTGCAAGAGAAATAACCATGAAAGACGAATGGAAAGTCGGACGAGTCATTGCAAGGCCGTATGTGGGAAAGAAAAAGGGAGAGTTTAAAAGGACGAGCAATCGTCACGATTATGCTTTGAAACCTTTTGGTAAGACGGTATTGAATGTTCTGAAAGAAAATGGACTGGATGTGATTTCTATTGGAAAGATTAAAGATATCTTTGATGGAGAGGGTATTACACGAGCTTTGAAGTCGAAAAGTTCTGTACATGGAATGGAACAGACCATTGAAGTTGCAGGGGAAGATTTTCATGGACTGTGTTTTGTAAATCTGGTGGATTTTGATGCTCTCTGGGGACATAGGAGAGATCCTGAAGGATATGCCAGAGAAATTGAAAAATTCGATAAAAATCTGGGGATACTTCTTGACGAACTGAGAGAAGATGATCTTTTGATGATCACCGCGGATCATGGAAATGATCCCACATACACAGGAACGGATCATACCAGAGAAAAAGTACCATTGCTGGTATATTCAAAATCCATGAAAGAAAGCGGAAAACTTCCGGAGACAGATACCTTTGCGGTGGTTGGGGCTACAGTGGCAGATAATTTCGATTTAAAAATGCCCGAAAATACGATTGGAATTTCGCTGCTGGATTACTTAAGTTAAATAATAGAGGAGAACATTATGGAAAAAAGAATTTTTGCAGAAGATAAATATATGTGGATACCTGTAAGGAAGGATGGAGTACCTGTTAAACTTGAATGGTATGTGGAAAATAAAAAAGTGATGGAAATGGATGTACCATTGACAGAAGGAAAACCGGATTACTGGGCCGTATTTGATGTAAGTCAGTGGGTGAATCAATGGATGACAGTACGTGATGTGGAAGAAAACTGTGTGATTAATGAGGAGTATTGCCAAATTACCAATGAAGAAAAACTTCCGGACTGTCCGAAAGGGGAAAGACCTAAGCTTCATTATGCACCGCAAACGGGATGGATGAATGACCCGAATGGATTGATTTATTTGAATGGGGTATGGAAAATTTATCATCAATATAATCCCTATGGATGTAAATGGGGAAATATGCATTGGGGAGCTACAGAAACAAAAGATTTTATCCACTGGAAAGAGACCTCCGTTGTGTTATCCCCCGATGAAAGTGGAGTTATGTACTCCGGATGTGGATTACTTGCGGAATCTGACGGAGAAATGTGGAAAAAAGGTGATATTTTATATTACTACACAGCAGCAGGCGGCGGAAATAAATGGTCCGGTGAGCAACAGTTTACTCAAAGATTGGCAGTCAGCAGTGATGAGGGATATCATTTGGAGAAAAAAAATGTGATAATCCTGCCAACGATAGCAGCAGAAAATAGAGACCCGAAAGTATTCTGGCATGAGGAATCACAGGCATATATCATGCCATTATATATTGATGGTTATAAGTATCATATTTATCGTTCTGCGGATGGAATCCATTGGGAGAAAACTCAGGAACTGACCGGAAACGGTATGTGGGAATGCCCGGATCTGTTTCAAATCAGAGATGAGAAAACCGGTGAGACCATGTGGGTATTTTGGGCATCACAGGGATATTATTATCTGGGAAGTTTTGATGGATATCATTTTGAAATAAAATCAGAAATGATGGAAGCTTATGCGATGCCGGAGAGACCGGAAGAACAGGGAAGAGCCTATGCAGCACAGACATTTTCCAATACCAAAGGAAGATTGGTTCAGTTAGCATGGCTTCATATGCCGGACAGAGGAAGATGCTGGAACGGTCAGTTGTCTTTGCCGGT
>JBJFCH010000073.1:0-17894 GCA_051888835.1 Oliverpabstia sp.
GCACCCTGAGCTACCGGACACATCATTTCTACTTCATGTGAATAAATCATGTTAAGACTCCTTTCAAACTTGAAATACTTTATATGAGATTATGTATCTCATGCAGACATACAAAGTACGCCTACATACTATATCTATTTTCGCATAAACTCACAAATTAGTCCAGAAAAAATTGTCCATTTTTCCAACTTTTTAAATAATAATCTGATGGGTAGTTATTTCCAGAGACCCTTCGACAATTTGTGAGATTTCTTTTATCAACTTTTTAAAATGTTCAGACTCCATATGGATATCAAGTGCTTCCTGGCAGGGCCACTGCTCCATGAACGCATAAATATTGGGAAATTCACGGCTCTGTATCAATTGATACCCTGCATTTCCCGGTTCTTTTCTGGTCTCTTCCACCAGTTTGCCGGCCAGCTTAAGAAAACGTTCCCGGTTCTGACCACTAACTACACATTTTGCATATACGATAATCATCTCAACATACCTCCTGTCTGTCATATAAACTATTATACTTCAAGTTTCTCATTTCCGAAAGAAAAAACCGGACATTCTAAAATAAATATGAATCAAAACATTGTCATTGACAAAATGGTCTCAAAAAAATAATATATATGAGACAAGGAACTAAAGGACAGTCGCGGCATGCCTGCATGTCTGTGAGCGACCTTTAGGGACCGCAAAAACATTAACATGAAACAGAGGGAGGCATTATGACCTACACACAATATAAATTTCGTTGTCTTTCCGGCAGTACATTGAAACTAATCGCTATCTGTGCCATGGCGATCGATCATTTTGCAGCAAGTATCATTTATTATGGTATCCTTCTCCCTGCGGTTCCTCTGTCCAGGGGTACCGGCGCATGGACTTGGTATATGATTTATAAAGTCATGCGTTTCATCGGACGCATCGCATTCCCTATTTTCTGTTTTTTACTGGTAGAAGGATTTATTCATACATCCAACAAAAAGAAATATTCCTTGCGGCTGTTTCTTTTTGCCCTTATATCGGAACTGCCTTTTGATCTTGCTTTATTCAACTCCCCTGCTAACCGGGAATACCAAAATGTATTTTTCACCTTGCTGATTGGATTTCTTGTTATCTGGGCTATGGATGCTGTCAAAAAGTCCAAATTCCAAATCCTGTTACAGTTGACAGCCATATTAGTTGGCGGATTTCTGGCATGGTTTTTAAAAACGGATTATGATTATAAAGGAATTCTTCTGATCGTTATCCTATATATATTCCGATATGACCGAAAGCTTTGCACAATCGCCGGATGCATCAGCCTTTTATGGGAAGCACCTGCATGCCTGGCTTTCATTCCGATTAATCTTTATAACGGAAAAAGGGGATTATCTTTAAAATACTTCTTTTACGCATTCTATCCTCTGCATCTTTTGATTTATGCCGCAATTCTTCATTTCCTGATGTAAAGGAAAAAAGAGATAACCCCATTATAAAAAACTCTCAGAAGCATACCAATATTTGTTGCTCCTGAGAGTTTTGCTTTTTTCTAAAGATATATTTCACTCACGGGACTCTACGCCGTAGAAATCAACCAGTTCATTCGGATCGTAGTAAATTTTATCCTCTGCAATCAGAGTACTCTTTCCGTCTTTCACTTCCACAATACTTACTCCACAATTGGGCGGTACATGACCTCTCCAGAAATCCTCTTTATTTTCGTAAACCTGATTCATGAGTGCTCTACAGGAGCAGCCGTGTGCGGCAATCAGAATTGATTTATTCTGATACTCCGGATTATGTATCAATTCCTGATAAAATTCTCCGGTACGGTCCAGAACCTGACGGATCGTCTCACCACCAACCGGCGGCTGATAATGCAAAGGATCCATAAAGAAATCCTGAAAATCCGCAGAAGGTATCTGATAATTATCTTTCCGACAACACAGTCCTTCCCATTCTCCGAAAGTAATTTCCTCCAGTCTGTCATCCTCAAGAATCGGAACATTTCTTTCACCAAGTACCAGTTCAGCAGTCTGACGGGCTCTTTTCAGCGGACTTGTGATTGCCAGATCCAAAGGAATGTCCGCCATTCCCCGGGCAGTTACCCGGGCAAGGCGAATTCCGTTTTCATTTAATTCGATATCAGCTCTTCCCTGAAGGCGTCCCTCCGTATTCCAGATGGTCTCTCCATGACGAATGATATAAAGTTTCATTTACATTATCTCCAATTATTTTCTCAGCTCAATACCCATACTTTCCAGTCCGTTCAGAATCTTCTTCATTGCGCTGGTCACTTCTGCCTCTTCAAGAGTCTTCTCTTTGGAGCGGAATGTTATTGAATATGCTACGGATTTATAGCCTTCCTGAATCTGGCTTCCTTCATAAATATCAAACAGTTCATAATGCTCCAGAATATTTCCGCCTCTCTGTGCAATCATATGTTCAATCTCGCCCACAAGAACAGATTTCGGCACTACCATTGAAATATCTCTGTTTACTGCGGGGAATTTTGCAATTCCTTCATATTTGCGGTCAAAGGTTGCATGCTCCACAACCTTGAGAATATCAAGGACAGCCACATAAGCTCTTGCCCCGATCCCGTAAGTATCTGCAACAACCGGGTGTACTTCTCCCAGATAACCGATCTCATCGCCTTCATAGCTGATCAATGCCTGGCGTCCCGGATGAAGGAACGGTTTTCCTGCTTTCGGATTATATTCTGTCTTCTTGTGCATTCCAACCTGATCAAAGAATTCCTCGATCACACCTTTCATATCAAAGAAATCTCCATCCCCGTACATTCCCAGAGTAAACATCATACGTTCCTCCGGAAGCTCTGTCAGGGGAAGTGCTTTTGGAAGATAAATATTTCCTAATTCATAAAGACGAACATTTTTATTTCTACGGTTATAATTAGTTGCCAGAGATGTCAGCATTCCATTCAGAGAAATCGTTCGCATAATACTGAAGTCCTCTCCCAGCGGATTGGAAATAACTATTGCCTGACGCAGGGAATCATCTGCCGGGATCAGCAGTTTGTCATATACCTTCGGACTTTCGAAGGAATAGCAGTAACCCTGTGAGAAACCACAATATTCAGCAACATCTCTTGCTACTTCTTCGATTCTCATCTTAAATGGCAGTTTTCCTGTGGTTGCCTCTCCACTTGGAAGGGTAGTCGGAATATTATCATAGCCATAGAATCTTGCCACTTCTTCGGCGATGTCCGCTGTACGGAAAATGTCATGGCGGAACGTAGGTGCAACGATCTCATTTGTCTCTGCGTCGTATGCCAGTTCTACCTTTTCCAGGTATTGAAGCATCTGCTCTTTGGAAATATCTGTTCCCAGCAGATCGTTGATTTTTTCCGGTTCAAAAGCTACCCTTACAGGCTCTTTCTTCTTTGTATAGACATCAACCATGCCTCCTACCACTTCACCGGCACCAAGTTCTTCCATCAGCTGGCATGCACGGTCAATAGCTGCCTGTGCATTGTTCGGATCAAGACCTTTCTCAAATTTACCGGAAGCATCTGTACGAAGCCCGATTCTCTTGGAAGAAAGACGAATATTGGGACCATCGAAGCAGGCCGCCTCAAAGAGGACTGTTTGTACTTTGTCTGTGATCATGGAGTTTTCACCACCCATGATTCCGGCAATACCTACTGCTTTTTCACCGTCACAGATCATCAGGACATTTTCATCCATAGTACGTTCCTGCCCGTCCAGAGTCACAAATTTTTCATCGTGAGATGCACGGCGAACTACAATCTGATGATCTGCAATCGTATCCAGATCATACGCATGCATAGGCTGACCGTATTCTTCCATTACATAGTTTGTGATGTCAACCAGATTATTGATCGGACGGATACCATTGGCTGCCAGACATCTCTGCATCCATTTTGGTGAAGGTCCGATTTTAACATTCTTAACAACTCTTGCACAGTAACGTGGACACAGATCGGTGTCTTCCACAGTTACTTTTATATAATCTTCTGCTTTTTCCTCATTACCTGTTTCCTTCACAACAGGAGGAACAAATTTTTTGCCAAATGTTGCAGCGGCTTCTCTTGCAATACCAAGAACACTGTAGCAGTCTACACGGTTTGAAGTAATCTCATATTCAAAGATTACATCATCCAGTCCCAATGCTTTGATGGCACTCTCTCCCACAACTGCATCTTCCGGGAAAATATAGATACCGTATTCCGGTGCTTCCGGATACATTTCTTTTGTAGATCCCAGTTCCTCAATAGAGCACATCATACCGAAAGATTCAACACCACGAAGCTTTCCGGCTTTGATCTTGATTCCACCCGGTGTTTTCTTTCCGTCATGTCCGCCTGCTACGCGGCCACCCGGCAATACAACAGGAACCTTATCTCCCTCTTTTACATTCGGTGCACCTGTAACAATCTGAATCACTTCATTTCCTACATTTACCTGGCAAATGATCAGTTTATCCGCATCCGGATGTCTTTCAATTTTCTCAATCTGTCCGATTACAATATTTTCCAGATCCGCATCCAGTTTTTCAAATCCTTCAACCTTTGTTCCAGACAATGTCATTGCATCTGTATATTCCTGTGCAGTCACATCCAGATCAGGAACAAACATTTTAATCCATGATAATGATGTATTCATAATTTTCTTCCTCCTAGAACTGTTTTAAGAATCTGTAATCATTTTCGTACAGAAGACGCATATCATCAATCTCATATTTCAAAAGTGCGATACGTTCCAGACCCACACCAAACGCAAATCCGGTATACTCATTCGGATCAATACCACACATTTCCAGTACATGCGGATGAACCATACCGCATCCAAGAATCTCGATCCAGCCACTTCCTTTACAGAAACGGCATCCGCTTCCTCCACATTTGAAGCAGGATACATCAACTTCTGCACTGGGCTCTGTAAATGGGAAATGATGCGGACGGAATTTTGTCTTTGTTTCCGGTCCGAACAATTCTTTAGCAAATTCTTCCAGAGTTCCCTTAAGGTCAGCAAATGTAATATGCTTATCTATAACCAGACCTTCGATCTGATGGAAAGATGGAGAATGGGTAGCATCTACTTCATCAGAACGGAACACACGACCCGGCGCGATCATACGGATCGGCAACTTTCCTTTTTCCATGGTTCTTGCCTGAACCGGTGATGTCTGGGAACGCAGCAGGATACTGTCATTGATGAAAAAAGTATCCTGTTCATCTCTGGCCGGATGATCTTCCGGAATATTCAGTTTTGTAAAGTTGTAATCTGCATATTCTACTTCCGGTCCTTCTACCACCTCGTAACCCATACCGATAAAAATTCGTTCAACTTCTTCCAGGGCAATCGTATTCGGATGACGATGACCTACATTTGCCTTCTTTGCAGGAAGGGTAACGTCAATAGTCTCAGAAGCCAGCTTTGCTTCTCTCAGTTCATCCTCCAGACGTTTTTTAGTCTCTTCCATCATAGCTTCAATTTTTGCTCTTGCATCGTTTACCATCTGTCCTACCTGCGGACGATCTTCCGGTGCAACATCTTTCATACTTTTCAGTACGGAAGTAAGCCGGCCTTTCTTTCCCAGGAAATTCACTCTTACATCATTCAATTTGTCCAGGGCATCGGATTGCTCGATTCTCTCGGAAGCCTCGTCCAAAATCGCCTGCAATGTTTCTTTAATGCTGTTATTCATGACTATTCTCCTTCTTCGATTATTCGGTACCTGATTAAGCTAAACCATAAATTCAAGTAC
This sequence comes from Oliverpabstia sp., assembly GCA_051888835.1. GTDB lineage: Bacteria > Bacillota > Clostridia > Lachnospirales > Lachnospiraceae > Oliverpabstia. Next base: position 5,728 of record JBJFCH010000073.1, read on the forward strand.
GCCTCGGCATACTTGCTGCAAGGTGCGCGTCATGCTTTGCATAACACGATAAAAGCCTCATCCCAGAAAGGGACGAGGCTATAAACTCGCGGTACCACCCAATTTCCCGAATATATCTTCTATATCCGGACACTCCTTAAGACTTAACGCGTCTTCACGTCATCCCTTACTGAATTCAGGGATGCAGCTCCAGTGGGAATCTCAACATACATCTGAACTTAAGAAGGCTTTCAGCCGGTGACCCTCTCTCTCTGATAGAAAATGTATGTCTACTGACACTTTCTCAGCTTTTTTCTGTCACCGTATATTCTAAGCATATTTTTTCTTTATGTCAAGGTTTTTTTCGATATGATTCTGTCAATCATCATTCCGGAATATCCTCTTCCTGTTCTTCTTCATCCTCTTCTTTATCATCCCTCATGCCGCCTAGCAGCTCTCTGTATTCCAATCGGATCTTTTCGCTGGCCATCTCATGAACACGCTGGATTTTTTCTTCGAAATACGCATTAATTTCCGCACCGATCAACATAATATACATACAAAAATATAGCCACAAAAGAATAAGAACAATCGTCGTCAGACTTCCGTACATGTTGGAAAAGCCGTTGGATATATCCAGATACAGAGAGAATCCCAATGAAAACAGGGACCAGGCTACCGCTGATACTACTGCGCCCGGAATCTGATTGCGAACACTTGCTTTTCTGTTGGGAAGGAACTTAAAGACCATCAGAAATATAAGAATCAAAACCAATAAAGTAATGCCGGTTCGCATCCCAATAATATAAGCTGTAACACGAGCCAGTACAGGAATATATTTTGTGAGCAATTTCTGTATCGTATTACCAAAAACCAGAAGCAACAGACTTCCGATTACTGCAAATATAAATAGCAGCGTATAAAATGCTGATCGTATCCTCATGATAACATAGTTACGTGTTTCCTCTACATGATAAATGGCATTAACTCCATTCGTGAGTGCAAGAACTCCTTTGCCGGCACTCCACAGTGCAAACAATGCAGAAACCGGTACTACCGCCGTCGATTTTCCGTAAACCTCCTGTATGATATTCAGCAAAAATGTTCTGAAATCACCATTTTCCGGAAGAATCGTCAAAAGAACATTTGTCACCATATCCTGAGTAACAGGAGTATACTGTATCATTGTCAACAAAAGAAGCAAAAACGGAATAAAGGAAAGCAAAATAAAATAAGCGGCCTGTGCAGCGAAAGCCCCCACATGATCACTATTTAAGCGCTTCATAAAACCACGTACGATTTTAATGTATTTCATACTGTATTTCCTTTCCCGAAAACTTCCCCAATTCAGTTTCACTCTATCATACTATTTTTTGTAGTTTCTTGCAAGTATTCCTGTTATTTTGTATGAGACTGCGAATCCTGTTGTTCAAGTAACTCATTTTGCAGGGTATAGTTTTTATAAAATACAGAAAGAATCTGCTGCCATTCCAGTCCGTCCATTGCCAGATGCTTTGCTCCATTCTGACTCATTCCCACACCATGTCCGTATCCCCCTCCCCGAATATGAAGAGCTGACGGTTTTTGATTTTCCATTATCGTCTCAATTACCATGTATGCACTGGGCAGCAATTGCATGGAAGTATTCCCGGTGCCATCCTGAAGTTTTACCGTTTCTTTCCCCGGAGATAAAAATTCACGGATACGATATTCATTCTCAATCACTTCTTCCTTTCCGCTACCTGTCAGAATCAATTGTATTGCCGCTCCGCCGGATGATCTATCTCCAATCTCAATCTTTTGTAATTTTCCGATTCCAGGGAATTTTATCTCTGCTCTTTTCTCAATCTCCTCCCATGAAATGTTCACTTCCCATCGATACCATGGTTCTTCACATTCGTAGTCAAGAGAATTTTTCTCGCAAATTGTTTTTTCAAACTCTTCATTGCTCATGTTCAGTTGGGGTACTGTTGGTTCAGAATTACCACTGTTCGCCAGTGTCTCCACCGTCTGTCTTGAAACCGAAATGCTTCTCAGATATTCCGCCTCACCGATGTCCGACCATACATCGTCCGAGCTTGTAAAACCACAAGAGGTTGAAAAGAAATATGCCTGTATCGGTTCCCCATTACAGCACATAATTTCCCCTCTGGTCTCCTCCACTGCCTGATCAGTGGATTCCTGCCTGGAAATATTATTATATACCTGATATGCTACCGTATCATTCACGTCTGCCCCGTATTCTTCCAAACTATCGCTCTGAATCTGTCTGACAGCATATGTTCTTGCACATACAGCCTGTGCTTTCAATGCTTCCTGCGGATAAGACGCGGGCATTTCACTCGGAACCACATATTTCAGATATGTTTCCAGTTCCATCTCGTTCACAATATAATATCCGTTCTCGTTTCGATGAATTTCCAATTTCCCTTCGTAGGAAGGAGTACCCTGACTTCTTTCCAGCGACAGTACTGTAATCGGAGTATCTGATTCAACAGAGACTACTTCTCCCACATCAAGAAACGTACTGACATCAATCGGCGTATCCGGCGCAATCATACATGATTTTGCTCCGGTAACTGTGATATCACCGGAAGACTGCAATATCACCTGCTGTTGCATACATGAATTCTGATTATTATCCATGAGCAACACTCGAATCATTTTCCCTGTTTCTTGTTGACTTTCTTGACCGTTATCATCAAGCTGTTCGTCTTCATAGTCCTGAACATGCACCGGACTCTTCTGTTTTGCAGCAATCTGTTCACATTTGATATTGTATTCCATCTGTTCTTGCAGGCAATATTCTTTATATCCAAAAAACACCATAATAACTGCCAACAGTATCGTACAGATTTCCATCCACCGTAAATAGTTCCATTCATTTTTTCTCATACCCTAGTATATGTAATTTATTACCATCTATTCTGGAACAAAGTTCCCCATATGACAAAATAATCCGGATTCCACAAAAAAGCAAATGCCCTTTTTGAATCCGGATTTCTGTTTATTGCTTATTATTTTGTTACTGTAAATTTATAAATGGTCTTTGAATCATATTTTTCACCGGTTTTTAAAAACGGCTGTTTAAAGTGAGCGTCATTTACCGCATTCGGGCAATGCTGTGATTCCAGACAGAAACCATGACGTTTCTCATAAATAACACCATTCTTTCCGGTTTCATTCTGGATAAAATTACCGGTATAAAACTGAACAGCCGGGCAATCCGTATAGGCTTCCATACCGATTCCGGTTTTTTCGCAATAAGCGCGTGCCATCCATGTCAGAGAACCATCTTCTTTATCCAAAACATAATTATGATCATAACCACCGGTAAGCTTCAGCTGTTCAAAATCAGCATCTATCTCTTTTCCAATCAATTTCGGCTGTGTAAAATCCATCGGTGTTCCGGCAACCGGCGCGATTTCTCCGGTAGGAATCGATTTGGAATCAATCACTGGGGTATAAGACGATGCATTCAGCTGCATAGTCTGATCATAAACCAGTCCGGAATCATGACCTCCCAGATTGAAATAACTGTGATTCGTCATATTTGCTACAGTATCCTGATCACATGTTCCCTCATAATGGATCTCCACTGCATTATCATCTGTCAATGTATAGGTCACCGTAATATCAAAATTGCCAGGAAAGCCCTGCTCACCATCCGGACTAAAATGATGGAATGCTACAGAATTGTCATCTGCTTTTGCCTCCCACATCATAAATTCAAAGCCATCCGGTCCGCTATGTAAGTTATTCTCATTTTCATTTGGTGTCAGCTGAATCTTTTTTCCGTTCAGGATAAATGAAGCCTGATCAATTCGATTTCCATTTCTTCCAATCGTTGAACCAAAATGAGGAGCATTCACCTGATATGTTTCTCCATGATCATATCCCAGAACCACATCTTTCATCTCACCACTACGGTCCGGTACCAGAACACTCACGAGAATTGCCCCAAAATCTGTCACTTTCATTACCATGCCATTTTTATTCGTTACTGTAAATAAGGTAATATCCTGTCCCTGCTTTGTCTTTCCAAACTGCTGTTTTTCTACACTCATACGCTCCTCCGTCCTATCCGATCATCTCTCTGCCGGATATGTCAAATCTTACTATAATAAAGAGAGTCATTTTCATGACTCTCTTCTTCTCTTTCGTGACCCCAGGATGCCGTTTCCCTTATTTTGACGCCTAGCGAATGCTAGGTGGGCGACCGCAGTATCTCTTCTGCCTTCCGCTGCAAACGACGGCCTGACATCCAATCAACAATATAGGAATCCCATAAACGTAAATGTAGGTTCAAAATAAAGAGAGGGTCGCACACCCCAGGAAATCACGTTCCACGCCTGTCAGCTTTAACTGACTTTCGTTAAAATTATTATACCTTAGTCTATGCAGTATTTCAAGTTATATTACTTCCAATTTTTTCTTTCTGATTATAGCAGTCATACTTATAATCAGTTATCTGCTTATCGTTTCAATCCCTGTTTTACTGCTGCAGCAATTGATACGTCCGGAGAATAATACGGAATCAAAGTAGCCTGCAAAGCATGATAAATATCTGATTTTCCCGGCCATACAGTACCGATCACATTATTATTGCGATCCAGCTGATGGAACCAGGAGCCATTTACATGGTCATGAACTTTATCTTCCAGATATTCCATAAACTCAGCAAAATCATCTGCATATTTCTGTTTCTTTGTTACATGATAAAGAGTTGCTGAAGTATTGATTGCTTCCGCAAGTGTCCAGTGCATTCTGTCATGAACAATCGGATTTCCGTTCCAGTCTGTAGTATAGGCAATTCCCGGTGCTCCATCTGCATTCCATGCATCTTCCACTGCTCTGTTATACAGATTTTCTGCAATCTCAATATATTTTCCTGCTGCTTCTTTTTCCTCTTTATAAGTAGAAAGTGCCCACTGTGTAATCAATCTTGCCCACTCGATTCCATGTCCCGGTGTTGCACCGTATGGTTTGAACTGATCGTCCGGTTTTTCTTTATTGCACTCCAGATCTGCTATCCAGTCTTTTGTAAAATGCTCCGGAATTCTCCAATTATTGTCAGCAGCCCATCCTGTCACACGATCTATGATTCTTCCTGCTCTGACACGATATTCTTCTTTACCTGCAACATCTGCTACTGCCAAAAATGCTTCCACTGTATGCATATTTGCATTGATACCACGATAATCATCCAACACAGTAAACTCTGTATTCCAGGTATCACAGGAAAGCCCTTCTTCTTCATTCCAGAAGCGCAGATCATACAGCTTTAATGCGTCCTGAAGAAGTTCTTCTGCACCCGGTCTCTGGGCAAGCATACCGGAAGTTGCTGCAAGAATTACAAAAGCATGAGCATAACACTGCTTATTCTCCACGATATTTCCGTCTGCAGTAAGACCGGCGTACCATCCGCCATTTTTCACATCATGAAGTTCTCCGCGAAGTCCTTTCAGTGCTGCATCCACCAATTCTTCACTTCCTTCATGTCCAAGCATGGTACCTATACTGTACACATGGGCCATACGGCTGGTAATCCATGTTTCACGATTTCGTTCTTTCCATGGTGTTCCATCATCCCCCAGATAATAGGATGATCCACCCGGAGACGGAAATTTATGTCCAAATCCAAGCAGTTCATTACACAATTCCTGCAAAAATTGTCTGTTTTCTTCTGAATCAATCTGATACTTTTTGTTCATGTCGTCCACCTTCTCCTTCAAATTATGTTTGCAGCAAAAATTCTAAATACCAAGAATCTTTTTCACAACTCCCGGCATTTCGTCCACTTCCACTACAGTATTATGACGAATCTCAGCGTTTCTGATCTCGTCAATAGCATTCGGCACCGTTACTTTGGATATCTCAGACAACTGATCTACCAGTTCAAAATCACTCATGGAAGCATATTTTTCACTGTCAATTGCTTCCATAACGCTTCTTGTAAACTTGTATGGACTGGCTGTAGAAGCGATTACCGTCTTTTTCGTATCCCCGGTTTCTTCCACATACTTTTTGTATACAGAAGCAGCCACCGATGTATGGGTATCAATCACGTAACCACATTCCTCATAGATTCTCTTGATCGTTGCTGCTGTCTCCTCTTCACTGGCATAATTGCCATAGAAATCAGAAAGCTGCGCTTTCATCTCATCTGTTATCGTATATTTTCCCTCAGAGGTCAGTTCCTCCATCAATTTTTTATTCTTTCCCGCATCATTTCCGGCAATCCGGTAAATCAGACGTTCCAGATTACTGGAGATCAGTATATCCATAGACGGAGAAGTCGTCAGGATAAATTCTCTGTTACGGTTATATTCACCGGTAACAAAAAAGTCATAAAGGACTTTATTATCATTGGATGCACAGATCAGTTTATCGATCGGCAATCCCATATTTTTAGCATAAAAAGCCGCAAGGATATTACCAAAATTACCGGTCGGAACAACTACGTTAATCTTTTCTCCCTTTGAAATCATACCATCTCTGTAAAGACTTGCATATGCATATACGTAATATACAATCTGCGGAACAAGACGGCCGATGTTGATCGAATTCGCAGAAGAAAACTGATATCCGGCTTCATTCAGTTCTGCTTTCATCTCTGCGTCATTGAAGATTTTCTTAACACCCGTCTGGGCATCATCAAAGTTGCCATATATAGCAACCACGTAAGTATTCTTTCCTTTCTGTGTGACCATCTGTTTTTCCTGAATCGGGCTTACACCATCCTTCGGATAAAAAACGATGATCTTTGTTCCGGGCACATCTGCAAATCCTGCCAAAGCTGCTTTTCCGGTATCTCCGGAAGTAGCTGTGAGAATCACAATATCATTCTTCACATCATTTTTCTTTGCTGCTGTCGTGAGCAAATAAGGAAGAATAGAAAGTGCCATATCTTTAAATGCAATCGTTGCTCCGTGGAATAATTCCAGAAAATAGGTACCATCCGCACTTTTCAGCGGTGCAATATCTTCTGTATCAAATTTTTTATCGTATGCATGGTCAATACAGTTTTTCAGTTCTTCTTCCGTAAAATCTGTCAGAAAACGGCTCATAACTTCATAAGCCACCTGTTGATAAGACATTCCGGACAGTTCTTCCATAGATATATCCAATGCCGGAATCTGATCCGGTACAAACAGCCCTCCATCTTCTGACAAACCTTTAAGAATTGCCTGAGAAGCAGTTACTGTGCTTCCATCTCCTCTGGTACTTCTGTATAAAATCTCCATTTTCTTATACACTCCTCACCTGTTTTTCGGAAGTTCTCGCTTCCGTCTCATACTTTTATGTGGTAAAACACTGTAGTTTTTGATTATATCACAGGTCATGGTGCATGACAATCCTAATTTGCTTTCAAAAGTCGGCAGTCCTCACTCGTAAAAACTATGTTGCCCATGCTGGAACAAAAAAGTCAGATGCTTATCAAACCAGTCTACATTTTCACTGTCCGCATGATTTTTTGAGATAAAATATAATGCTCCCTGAGATAAATCCTCACCGTCAATGGCCCTGTTCACTGCTTCCCTGGTCGTATCTGAAATTGTCACTGTATAAATTCTTCCGTCAGCCGTAGGAGAAAACTGTGGACTCCCACCGGAGCGGTCCCAGATGACCGAAGTCACATCGTTGGGAAATTGTTCATTCGCTACACGGTTTAAAATCACATTGGCAACCATAATCCTGCCTTCCAGATCTTCTCCGCCAGCTTCCGCCTCCACAATGGCAAGAAGATTCTCATAATCTTTATCAGACATCCTGGTTGTACCGGCAAGTTCCCATGATTTATCATCCAACGCATCCATTGACTGTACAAGACGGGAACCAACATCCAGCCTGGACACTACTTCCGTTGCAATCATTCGCTGTCCTACGAGAACGGTCTCACAGCTTGTTCCAAGTGCACGATAACTTTTCGTCAGCCCTTTTGTCGAAAGCACTCCTTCAATCACCCCAACATATCCGCTGGGGATCTGCGAGGCAGGATCATCATCCGGTGGATTTTCTTCCTCCTGTGAACGATGATTCGTTTGTTCCGTTATCACAGAATCAGCCTTCTGTCTGCTGCTGTCAACAACCTTCCGTGTAACAGCTACTGTACCCGCACCCACAAGTACAACCGCCGTTCCTGCGATTGCCGCAATACAGGTACGGCGATGTTCTTTTATCGTCCCGGATACAAAAGCCCGGAAGGAATTCCACATTTTTTTCATTCGTTCCATACTATTATCCTTATTGACTTTATTCGTTCACATTTTCGTAACATCTCTCTGACTGAAATTATAGAGAGTTATAAAATCAAAGTCAATAGAACGGTCAGAATTTTGGCTTATTTTACGAATTTCCTCCCACTTTTTCATAAATTATGACGATAAATTGAATCGTACTACCCACTTTTCTTACCGAAGTTCCACCCCACAAATCTTACATCCTCTTGTACCGACTACCGCATACTGATTATAAACTGCAGGCGATGCCTCTATGGTACTCTCATCCACCTGCAAAGTATCATATACTTCACCTGTTTCCCCATCCAAAAGATACATATAGCCCCCACTGCTGCAGTACAATACTTTTCCTCTTCCATCCGAATGATATACGCACACCGGTGATGACCATGCATAAGCTGCTTCATGCTCCCACTGCACTTCACCGGTAGTTTTATTCAGACAAGCCAGAACCCCTTTATATTCCTGACCGGTTCTTGACACAGTTACATAGATACGATCCGACAGATTATTTTCCCCAACAGCAATCGTAGACTGCACACCTCCGGAAACTCCTTCCACGGAATAACACTCATAATCTGTTCTCCACACGACTTCTCCATTTTCCGCATCAATTTTCCAGATAGGTACCGGAGCCGTCGTCGAGCTGCGCCATCCCAAATGAAAAGAGGTACTTACATAAAGATAAAGGTGTCCGTCTTCCATGGAGAGCACAGGAGTGGAGTTGGAATCATCCAGAATATCCTGTACCCATACAAGCTGAAGCGTATTCAGATCCAGGCACATAAGATTGCCCCCATTCTCAGCTATAAAAAGATACCCTTTATAGACAGCAGCACTGCTTTCCATACCCAGCCAGTAAGTACTCTGATTGGTCCTGGTTCCATAATAACGCCATTTCACCACATTTCCCGGGGAAATCGATAATACTCCCTGGGTCTGATCATATACTGTATTCAGCTTTATAAGATAAAGAATTCCATTTTCTCCGGGATAAATCAAGGTATCGGTTTCCGCATCCACTAATGCGGAAGAATCAAAAAAGCTGAGTGTCCCGCGCTGGGAAAATGGATCGCTGTCACCAAACGTATACATGACACTGCAGTCAAGAAGATTCACGATAAATACTTTTGCTTTTCCGTTGTTGTTGTCATATCCTGCTCCCACATAGAGTATCGGATATCCACGAGGATCCAGTGCACCGGAACCTTTAAAGGTATATCCCAGATTCAAAGGATCACGGGTAGCCTCCCCAGACCGAAGGTCAAGGAAATATACATAACCATCCATGCATGCATAGATTACTTCTACCAGTTCATCATCTGCTTTTGCCCAATCATACAGATTCATATACTCTTTTGTCTCTTTCGGCCATCTGACGATCAAAGGTTGTCCGGTCCATCCACTTCCGGTCCATGTATGAGTACCGGAAGACAGTGCTCCCGTATTCTTACTCCATATGGCAGAAAGAGAATTTTCTGTCATTTCCGCATATCCATAAGATGGACTATTTCTGAAATTATTTCCCCTGAATGAAATAATACCATCCATCTCCGTATAATCTTTTCCCAGACCAAATTCGATTTGAGATTCCGGAACATATTCCGACACATCTCCAAGAACCGTACCATTTACTTCAACAGCAGTGGAAGCGATCAGATTGGAAGGTGCCGTTGCTTCCGTACAGTACGGTTCAAATAAAGGATCCGCCTCTATGAATACAGCAGTATCCGGCTCCTCCTCTTCCTTTTCCTTCTCTGGCATGACCTGCGAAATTAATTTACTGAAAACTCCCTTATCTTCCCCATTCTGCACCGCATTTACCGTCTCTGAAGATGATTGTGCCGGATGTAGCAGCCTCATTCCGAGAAATATCAGGAGTCCCGCTCCCAGAATAACTGCTCCTGCTATCACTCTCATATTAAAGCCTCGTGATTTTCTCTTTTTTCTCCGTTTCTTTTGATCATTTTTCTTCTGTGTCGTCAATGCTCCCACTCTCCATTCCATTTTTTTATTGAAGCGCTTCAGTAAAAGCTTTTGTAACCAACTGTGGTCTCGTAATAACAGATCCCACAACCACGCTATAAGCTCCAAGCTCAATTACCCGTTTTGCTTTTGACGGCGTGTTGATATTTCCTTCCGCTATCACTTTATGCTTCGCTTTTGCTATAATTTTTCTTAAAATCTCAAAATCATTTTCCTCTATCCGGAATCCTTTACTCTGTTTTGTATATCCGACCAAGGTTGTACCAATAAAATCGAACCCTATCTCATCAGCATGAAGTGCTTCTTCTACAGTAGAACAGTCTGCCATCCACAATTGATCCGGATATTTTTCTTTTACTTCCTTAAAAAAATCATCCAAAGTTTTATCTCCCGGTCTTAGAGAAGCAGTTGCATCCATCGCAATGATATCCGGTTTTACCTCCATCAGCTCCTGAATTTCTTTCATGGTTGGAGTTATATAGATATCGCTTCCTTCATAATCCCGTTTCACGATTCCTATTATGGGCAGATCCACCTGTGTCTGTATTTCCTGTATATCCTCCTTCGTATTCGCACGGATTCCGGCTGCGCCTCCCTCTTTTGCCGCCAGCGCCATCCGTCCCATAATAAAAGAAGAATGCAATGGTTCATGAGGCAATGCCTGACAGGATACGATTAGTTTTCCTTTTAAATTTTCTATTTTCCGATTCATGTTTCTCCTTATAGATTATCTTATATTCAGCCTTTCAATTCTTTTCTGAATTGTTCCAGAGTCCTTTTTCCCTGTTCCGTAACAGGTTTCACCCATTTTCCACTCTTCGTATACCAGAGTTCAAAAATCAGACGGATGATTTCATCTGTATAAACAAATGCAAACACAGCAAGGAATGGTAAATGTAACACCATACCCGCAATCCAGGTGGCCGGCACACTGACACCGAAAAGACATACTACCTCGAGCACAGTTCCAAATGTTGCTTCCCCTCCTGCCCGGTAACAGCAGTTCATAATATAATTACATGTTCTGATCGTACCGGCAGCAAGATATATAAGAAGCATATATTTTCCATAATACATCGCTTCTGCCCCCAGCCCAAACAAACCATACAGCGGCTGATTCAAAATCAGGCAAATTAGGACGATACAAAAAGTAATTACAGGACAAAGAACGGAAAAACCTTTAACATACTGATAACCCTTCATGTGGTTTCCTGCCCCGACTTCTTTTCCTACTACAACGGTACCTGCGTCTGCCAGACCTCCAAAGAATGCAAACACAAAACCTTCCAGTACACGAAAAGCCGCCATGGCAGCAATTGCCGATTCCGACTGTCTCCCGATCACAACATTGATCAGCATCTGCCCGATCCCGTAAAACAGCTCATTACAGATAATAGGAAAGCATTTTTTCATATAAGTGCCGGAAAATCCTTTCCAGTTGAACATTGTTTTCAATGATAATGATACCGTGCTTTTATCTTTCAATGAAAAAGCCAGCAAAATCATCAAATTCACTAAACTCGAAACCAATGTACCCACTGCCGCACCGGCCGCTCCCATTTTCGGCATACCGAATCTTCCGTAAATCAAGATCCAATTTAAAATAAAGTTTGTCACTAACGCTACAATAGAACTGATCAGTGGTATCTTCACTCTTTCTGTTGAACGCATCAGAAAACTGACAATAATGGCCAGTACCTGCAATGGATACGCAAATCCCATAATTCTCATATAAGGGACTGCAACTCCAATAATGTTGAGTTTGTCCGTATAGATTCTCAATAAAAAATCCGATCTCAATATCGCTGCACCGCCAAACAACAATGCTGTTCCCAATGAACACACCATGGAAAGACCAAATGTCCTGCTAATTCCCTCTTTGTCTCCTGCTCCCCAATACTGGGAAAAAAACAGAAGTGCTCCTCCCGCAAATCCAAAATAGCTGGAATAAAACAATGA
>JBJFCH010000074.1:0-17887 GCA_051888835.1 Oliverpabstia sp.
TAAATTTGCTATAATAAAACAAAATGTCAGGAGAAGGCGGTTTTAGCATGAATATTGGGATTATTGCGCATAACAGTAAAAAAAGTCTGATTGAAGACTTTTGTATTGCGTATAAGGGGATTTTAGCAAAACATGAAATTTATGCAACAGGTACTACCGGCCGCAGGATTGAGGAAGCAACCAATCTGCATGTACACAAGTTTTTGGCAGGATCTGTCGGAGGAGATAAACAGTTTATGGCGATGATAGAGAGAAATGCCATGGATATGGTGATTTTATTTCATAATCCTAACATGGTGAATTCCAAAGAGCCAAATGTTTATCAGATTGCCGGATGCTGCGATCAGTATAATATTCCGGTGGCTACCAACATTGCCACAGCCGAGTCTTTGATTCTTGGATTGGATCGTGGAGACCTGGAATGGAGAGAACAGTTCAGATAATATAGTAACTATGAGAGTAATAGCAGGAAAAGCGAGAAGTTTACGTTTAAAAACAATTGAAGGCATGGATACCCGGCCGACTACAGACAGAATCAAAGAAACCTTGTTTAATATGTTACAACCATATATGGCGGACTGCAGATTTCTTGATTTGTTTGCAGGAAGCGGGGCAATTGGCATCGAGGCTTTGAGCCGGGGTGCTGATTGTTGTGTCTTTGTAGAGCAGCAAAGAAAAGCTTCCGAGTGTATTCGGGATAATCTGAAGTTTACCCGATTAGACGGACAGGCACGTGTTATGGTTATGGATGCGGTTTCAGCAATCAGAAAACTGGATGGGGAGGAACCTTTTCAGTGTATTTTTATGGATCCGCCATACAGAAAAAGTCTTGAATTGGAAGTGCTTAAAGCACTGCAGGGAACTTCGTTGATTGACGAAGATACATTAATTATCGTGGAGGCATCATTAGATACCACATGGGAGCAGGTGGAAACGATGGGATATCAGATTGTAAAAGAAAAACGTTACAAGACAAATCAGCATCTGTTTCTGAAAAAGGGAGGAGAGTTATGACAACAGCAGTTTATCCGGGATCTTTTGACCCTGTAACCAACGGGCATCTGGATGTTATTACCAGAGGTGCAAATCTGTTTGATAGAGTAATCGTTGGCGTTTTGCACAATTCTGCAAAAAGTCCGTTGTTTTCTGTGGAAGAACGTGTTAAGATATTAGAGGAAGCGACCGCAGATTTGAAAAATGTGGAAATTGTTTCTTTTAGCGGGTTATCTGTAGAATTTGCCAGACAATGTAATGCAAAGGTTATTATTCGTGGACTTCGGGCAATTACCGATTTTGAATATGAACTTCAGATGGCTCAGACCAACAGGGTGCTTGCACCGGATATTGATACTATGTTTTTGACTACCAGCCTGGAATATGCATATCTGAGTTCTACTACAGTAAAAGAAGTTGCGGCATTTGGCGGTGATATATCCAAGTTTGTACCTGAGTTTGTAAGAAGAGAAGTATATAAAAAGCTGGCTTGCCAGTAATGCGAGAGAATGATAAGGAGAGTGTAATCATGAGCAGCAGAATTGAGCAGATTATTGAAGAAATTGAAGAGTTTGTAGAAAGCTGTAAGTATCAGCCATTATCTACGACTAAGATTGTTGTAAATAAAGAAGAACTGGAAGAGCTTCTGAGAGAACTTCGTCTGAAGACACCGGATGAGATCAAAAGATATCAGAAGATCATTAGCAATAAAGATGCGATCCTTGCAGATGCACAGGCAAAAGCAGACAGTCTGATTGCGGAAGCACAGGCGAAGACTAAAGAGATGGTAAGCCAGCATGAAGTTATGCAGCAGGCTTATGCTCAGGCAAATGAAACCATTTCCAATGCTAACAAACAGGCACAGCAGATTCTTGATGAGGCAACTATCGATGCAAACAATATTCGTATGGGTGCTATTGCATATACAGATGATATGCTGGCAAATATGGAACAGATCCTGTCAAGTGCAATCAATGAATCCGGTGAGCATTACAGAAATTATATCACCTCTATTCAGAGCTGTTATGATATTGTGGCTAAAAACAGAAGTGAGCTTAATCCACAGAATTCAGCACCACAGACTGCAGAGACAGATAGCTTCAGTGTGGATTCTGCTTTAGATGATTTTGATGATGAAGAATAATAAAACCAGAAAAAAAGTACAGACAGCATTGACTGTCTTTCCGATGATATAGACAGAGAGTGATAAGGGAGTGCCGGACAGCATTCCCTTTGTCTGTGCTATGGTAGATATTCCCCCGAAAGATGTAAACGTAAGTATCAGCATATATTTTAAAGGGAATGTCAGGGATGAATCAGCGATCTGATGAATCCCGGTGGTGATTTCCACAAAAGCAGGGAGAAGCATCGAAAGAACTGAATGTTCTCCTGTGATCTGTAAGATCATGGCAGCTCCTATGGAAAAAAGTATAATATAGCCCCCTAAGCGGGTTATTGTCTCAAATCCGTTCATAATTGACACATCGATTAGTCTTCCCAGAGATGATTTTAATGTAACTTCCGAAGTTTCCTCATATGTTGTATAAACAGAAAAACGTCTGTATCGGATGCGGAAAATAAAAGAAGTAATAACTGTAGACGAATATAATATGACAAAAGTTGCCATGCTTGTGTTTTGTATTTTAAGGCTGTTCAGCAAAATATAGGAAGATATAAATATGGGGCTGGCATTATTGGAAAATGTCAATAAATAGCGGGCTTCTGTAATATCTATTTTATTGTCCCGAAGCAAATCTCCGGTAAGTTTTGCACCCATCGGATATCCACAAAATAATCCAAGAATAAATGCATAAGAACCATACACAGAAAGGCCAAAACATTTTTGAAAAAATGGTGCAAAAACTCGGAGAAGTTCCGGTATTTTTCCTGTATGGATCAAAAAATCAGAAAGAATCAAAAATGGGAGCAGGGACGGAAGTACGGTATAAAACCACAATTCAAGTCCCTCTGCAGAAGCCATAAAAGCCTGTTTGGGAAAACAGAGAAGAAAAAAGAGGGTTGACAAAACAGCAGCAAATAAAATCAGGCGTTTCATGGGAAATTCCTCCGTATTGCTATCATTGATACTTATATATATGCCTTGATTTTTTATTCTAGTTATGTCAAAATAAGAACCATGATTGGAGGTAAACAAATATG
Organism: Oliverpabstia sp.; assembly: GCA_051888835.1. GTDB lineage: Bacteria > Bacillota > Clostridia > Lachnospirales > Lachnospiraceae > Oliverpabstia. Next base: position 3,154 of record JBJFCH010000074.1, read on the forward strand.
GCAGTATTAACAGGAGTAAAACCTGAAAAAGTTTTTAATTTTTTTGAGGAACTGTGCAGCATTCCCCACGGTTCCGGGAATACCAGACAGATCAGTGACTATCTTGTGAATTTTGCAAAAGAACGTAATCTTAAGTATTATCAGGACGAATCAAATAATGTTGTAATCTATAAGGATGCGTCAGCAGGATATGAAGAGGCACCGGTAACGATTCTTCAGGGACATTGTGATATGGTAGCCGAAAAAACGCCGGAATCAGACCATGATTTTGAGAAAGATGGATTGAAGCTGATGATAGAAGGTGATTATCTTACAGCAGACGGTACAACTCTCGGTGGAGATGACGGAATCGCTGTTGCTTATATGATGGCAGTACTTGATGATGATTCACTCAAACATCCATCCCTGGAATGTGTTATTACCACAGATGAAGAAATCGGTCTTTTAGGGGCAAAAGCGCTGGATACGTCGGTACTGAAAGGCAGTTATCTGATTAATATGGATTCTGAAGAAGAAGGATATCTGTGGATCAGCTGTGCAGGCGGTTTGTCCGGAATCAGCCGTATTCCTGTAGAATATCAGGATACAGAAGGTGAAGTTGTCGAAGTTGTAATTGATGGACTGACAGGCGGACATTCCGGTGCAGAGATTGATAAAAATAGAGCAAATGCGAATAAATTGATGGGACGTTTCCTATATGAGCTGGGACAGAAAGCAGCTTTTACCATTGCTGAACTGGAAGGCGGGACAAAGGACAATGCAATTACAAGAAAAAGCCGTACTCTTCTCGTAATAGATCCGGAAGATAAAGGTATTCTGGAAGAATATGTTAAAACATATCAGGCAGATCTCAGAAAAGAGTATAGCGGAACAGATACAGGAATCAGGGTATCTTCTGTATCTCAGGGAAAGAATACGATCCCGGCACTTACTATGATCAGTAAAGAAAAGGTTGTCTTTTTCCTGATGAATGTACCGTATGGAATCGAAAAAATGAGTGGTGAAATCGAAGGTTTGGTTGAGACATCCAATAATATTGGTATCCTGAAACTGAATGAAAAAGAAATGGCAGCATCCTGTGGTGTCAGAAGTTCTGTGGGAAGTGCAAAATTATATGTATCCGAAAAGATTCAGTATCTTACAGAATTTCTCGGCGGAGAATATACTGTAGAAGGTGATTATCCGGCGTGGGAATATAAGAAGGATTCCAAACTGAGAGAAATCATGGTAGAAAGTTACAAAGAACTTTTTGGAGAAGAACCATGTGTAAAAGCTATTCACGCCGGTCTTGAATGTGGTTTGTTCTATGATAAAATACCGGGACTTGACTGCGTATCGTATGGTCCGACAATGAAAGATATCCATACCACCGAAGAAAAACTTTCCATATCTTCCACAGCAAGAATGTGGGATTATCTTGTGAAAGTACTGGAAAACATACACTGAGAAATTGCATATTTTGCATAATGAGAGAAATCGGGCAACTCTGTATCAGAAGAATTGCCCGATTTCTTATGTCATTCACAAACACTATTCGATTTCGGTACGATACTGTCTTTATTATTTGAATCAAAAAGTAGGTATAGATATATGTTTTCGCTCATATATTTTATAGGATGGGGGATGATGCTGTGTATCATTTCAGAAAGATGACGAGGAAACGACGGATATATTGGTGCTGGCTTTATCTGATTCTGCTTTTTTTTGCTGCCTTTTTTGTTACAAGGATTTGTTTTGTTCTTGTTACTTATTCTGAGATTGCAGGGCTTTCGGAGTATAGTGAGGAGTCGGAAGTTTTCCGGGATATGAAGATTTCACAGGAAAATCTGAAAAAAGTAATTGAGTGTGCGGATGAAATATCGCTTCCCTTTCATGAATGTCTTGCGGCAGTAATGGTAATGAAGCGGTTTGATTTCTCGGAAGCAGACACTCTTGACCAAAAGCAGATCATTCATGTGAGAAATCTTTTGCTGGATAAGAAAGCAGCTTCTTTTGAAAGACTGGTTTCCGCCTATGAAAAAGTATTCTCTGATCTGGAATATTATCCGGTTCCCCAAAATTGTAACCAGGTGCTGAAAGAACAGAGCTTTTTTGAAAACAGTTATGGCGAAGCCAGGGATTATGGAGGAAAAAGAAACCATGAAGGAATAGATATTTTCGGAACCGAAAATCTGGAAGGATATTATCCGGTTGTAAGTGTGACGGATGGTGTCGTGGAGAAGATTGGATGGCTGACATTGGGCGGATATCGGATTGGTATAAGAAGTCCTCATGGCGGATATTTTTATTATGCACATTTGTCCGGATACAGTAAAGAATTTCAGGAGGGAGAGCGGGTAAAGGCAGGAGAACTCCTGGGATTCATGGGAAATACCGGATACGGACCGGAAGGGACGAAGGGGAAATTCCCGGTACATCTGCATTTTGGTATCTATATCAATACCAGCCATCAGAACGAAATGAGCATTAATCCATACCCCATTCTGTTGATGCTAAAGAAGAATATACAAGAGTACCACTATTGATTAAAATATGATATAATGATAATAAGGATTCGGGAGCGTGAAATGCGAAAAAATCCGTAAGTATCATGGGGTCAATAACTTTTGCCCCAACTTATATACAAATGAGACTAGATTTTGATGACTGAATAAGGAGAGGTAAGTATGGAAATACAGTTATGGCGTGAGATTTTAAGTCCATATGAATTGGCGGTAAATGAACTGGTGGAAAAATTTAACCATCTGATGAAGGAGCATAAAGATCGGGGGCTTTATTCTCCTATTGAACAGGTGACCGGGCGTGTAAAGAGTGTCACCAGTATTTTGGAAAAGATGAAAAAGAAGGGAATCTCTTATGAAGAAATCGAGGAACAGGTAGAAGACATAGCGGGTATTCGTATTATCTGCCAGTTTGTTGAAGATATCGAAAGAGTAGCAGATCTGATCGCACATAGAAGTGATATGGAGATTAAATGCGAGAAAGATTATATTACACATATGAAAGAAAGTGGTTATCGAAGCTATCACCTGGTGATTTATTATCAGGTTGAGACCTTGAATGGTCCGAAAAAACTTCAGGCAGAGATACAGATTCGTACGATGGCTATGAATTTCTGGGCAACGATTGAACATTCTCTTCAATATAAGTATAAGACGAATATTCCGCCTCATGTGAAGGAACGGTTGTCCAAAGCTGCGGATGCTATCATTGCTCTGGATAATGAGATGTCTTCTGTGAGAAATGAGATTATGAATGCGCAGAATTCATCTTTAATTCAGCGTACACTCGTGATGGATATTCTGACAAATATTGAAAATCTGTATTTAAAATCAAATAAAAGAGAAGTAGAAAAAATACAGAATGAGTTTTACCGGATTTATGAATCAAATGATCTGCAGCAGTTGAAAAAATTTCATCAGCAGTTGGATATTATTGCAGAAGGTTACAGAGCGCAGGCTATCACGAATGATTTCAGCCTGTAAAAAATAGCATACAAAGGATACAATACATGAATTTACCAAGTTTGTTTGAAAAAGAGATGAAATCGCTTCTGGGGGATGAGTATGAAGCATTTATGAAAAGCTATGAGCATACTCCTCACAGTGGTTTGCGTGTTAATACAGGCAAGATATCACCGGAGGATTTCAGGAAGAAGGTGCCATTCACATTAAATCCGGTAGAATGGATTGAAAATGGTTTTACGTATCAGGGAGAAAATGTATCGAAAGATCCCTATTATTATGCCGGTTTATATTATTTGCAGGAGCCCAGTGCCATGACTCCTGCAAACCGGCTGGAAGTGCAGCCGGGAGATTATGTTCTGGATCTTTGTGCGGCTCCGGGAGGGAAAGCTACGGAACTTGGGAGCCGTCTGAAGGGGAAGGGTCTTCTTTTGGCAAATGATCTGAGTAACAGCAGAGCAAAAGCACTCCTCAAAAACCTGGAATTGATGGGGATTCCCAATATTTATGTGACCAGTGAAGATCCGGCACGCTTAAAAGAGAAGTTTATCGGATTTTTTGATAAAGTTCTGGTGGATGCTCCCTGTTCCGGGGAGGGGATGTTTCGAAAAGACCCTAAAATGCTTTCTTACTGGGAAGAGCAGGGGCCGGAATACTATAGTAACATACAGAAAGAATTAATCCTGCAGGCGGCGGATATGCTCCGGCCGGGAGGAAAACTGTTGTACTCCACCTGTACTTTCAGCGAACTTGAAAACGAGGAAACGATTCGCTGGCTTCTTGAGAACAGACCACAGATGCATCTGATTCCGTGTAAGTCATACCTTGGATTTGCGCAGGGAAGACAGGGCCTATCAGAATGTGTTCGTATTTTTCCTCAGCGTATGGAAGGAGAGGGACATTTTCTGGCTCTTCTTGAAAAAGAGGATACCGGTGAAAGACCGAAAAGAATCCGTCAAAAAGGGAAAAAGCTTCCCGGCGAAGCTGAAGAATTTTTAAAAGACTGTACAGGGATTTTTAGCGAAAGTACAGTATTTTATATGAAAGATGACAGGCTGTATGCTCTCGGAGCTTATGATTCTATGCCGTTGGATCTTCGTTACCTCAGAACAGGTCTTTTTGTGGGAACCTGTAAAAAGAAAAGATTTGAACCATCTCAGGCTCTTGCGATGGTTCTGGATAAAAATGGATACAGTTCTGTGGTTTCTTTTGAGAGAGAGGATGAAAGAGTGATCCGCTATCTGAAAGGAGAAACACTGGATGTATCGGATCTGCTTCCGAAGATACAAAAGAAAGCAGGATGGCAGCTTGTCTGTGTGGATGACTATCCTCTGGGATGGGCAAAACTTACCGGCAGCACACTGAAAAACAAGTACTATGCAGGATGGAGATGGCAGTAAGGGAGAGAATGAGGAAAAGTTATGGGAGAATTCCTTCGATTGGATAAATATCTGGCGGACGCAGGAGTAGGAACCCGTTCCCAGGTAAAGCAAATGATACGAAAAGGGCAGATCGCAATAAACGGAGAACCGGTGAAAAAGCCGGATCAGAAAGTAGATGCGGTGAATGATAAAATTGAAGTAATGGGAAAAGAAATCCGGTATCAAAAGTACCGGTATCTTTTATTGCATAAACCGGCAGGATATGTTTCGGCAACTGAGGACAAAAAAGAACAGACAGTTCTTTCCCTGCTGCCGGAGGAGCTTCGTAAAGATTTATTTCCGGTGGGCAGACTGGATAAGGATACGGAAGGTCTGCTGCTTCTGACAAATGACGGAGCACTTGCTCACAGACTCCTTTCACCCAAAAAACATGTGGATAAGACTTATTATGCCCGAGTACGGGGACAAGTGACAGATGAGGATAAGACTGCATTTTTGCAGGGTGTGGACATTGGGGATGAGAAAGATACGTTGCCGGCCCGTCTCGAAATATTGGAATCTGCGGAAGAATCTCAAATATTCCTTACTATTCAAGAAGGAAGATTTCATCAGGTAAAGCGGATGTTTGAGGCAAGAGGAAAGAAAGTGGTCTACCTAAAAAGAATATCCATGGGACCTTTGTCTCTGGATGAGGGGTCAAAACCGGGAGATTATAGGGAATTGACCGTAGAAGAACAGAAATCATTGGGATTGAAAGAATAATTAGAAGCAGCACTGTAGAGAGAAAGGACAAGAGTGATATGCTGGAGAATATAAAGGCAGTACTGTTTGATCTTGACGGTACACTGGTGGATTCCATGTGGATGTGGAAAGATATTGATATCGAATATCTGGGGAAACGGGGATTTGATCTTCCTGGTGAACTTCAAAAAGACATCGAAGGTATGAGTCTGACAGAGACAGCAATTTATTTTAAAAACAGATTTGGACTGCAAGAAAGTCTGGAAGAGATAAAAAAAGAATGGATGGACATGGCGCGGGATAAGTATTGCCATCAGGTTCCATTGAAACCCGGGGCAAAAGATTTCCTGCTTTATTTGAGAAAACAAAAGATCCGAACAGGGATTGCCAGTTCCAATGGAATCGAACTGGTACATGCTGTGCTTCAGGCACAAGGGGTAGATCAGTATCTGGATTCCATTCATACCTGCTGTGATGTAAAGCGTGGAAAACCAAATCCGGATATTTATCTTCTGGTGGCAGAAGAATTAAAAGTGAGACCGGAGGAGTGTCTGGTGTTTGAAGATATCCCGATGGGGATTCTTGCCGGAAAGAGGGCGGGAATGAGAACCTGTGCGGTGGAAGATGTCTTCAGCCGTGATCAAATGAATGAAAAACGGCAGCTTGCCGATTATTATATACAGGATTATTATGATGTATTACAGGAAAGATATGAGGTGCTGAAGTGATGAATGGATCGTTTTTACCTGTCAGCAGGAAAGAATGTGAAGAGAGAGGAATCCATCAGGTGGATTTTGTGTATGTGATCGGTGACGCATACGTGGATCACTCTTCTTTCGGACCGGCTATTATCAGCAGAGTCTTGGAAAGCAGGGGCTATACGGTGGGAATCATTGCTCAGCCGGATTGGAAAGAAGAGAAGAGCATTCAGGAGTTTGGAGAACCGAAGCTGGGATTTCTGGTTTCTTCCGGAAACATGGATTCTATGGTCAATCATTACACCGTGTCAAAAAAGCACAGACAGAAAGATTCTTATTCTCCCGGAGGCAAGATGGGACTCAGACCGGATCGGGCAGTCATCGTTTATGGCAATCTGATCCGAAAAATCTATAAAAAAACGCCGATCATTCTGGGTGGAATTGAGGCAAGTCTTCGCAGATTGGGACATTATGACTATTGGTCTGATCAGGTAAAAAGAAGTGTTCTTCTGGATTCCGGTGCTGATCTTATATCCTATGGAATGGGTGAGCGTTCGATCATTGAAATTGCGGATGCTTTGGCTTCCGGGTTGAATGTAAAAGATATTACCTTTATTCGGGGAACCGTCTATCGATGCAAAAGTACAGAGCATATACAGGATCCGATTATGCTCCCATCTTTTGAACAGATTCGGGAGAGTAAAATGGATTATGCAAGGAGTTTTGCAGTACAGTATAAAAATACGGATCCGTTTCAGGCAGGAACGATGGTAGAAGCTTACGGCAATCAGGGATTTGTGGTACAAAATCCACCTGCTCTTCCGCTTACACAACAGGAGATGGATGATATCTATGATCTGCCGTATCAGAATACGTATCATCCAATGTACGAAAAAGACGGGGGGATTCCTGCAATTGAGGAAATTCGATTCAGCCTGACAAGTAACAGAGGGTGCTTTGGGGGGTGTAATTTTTGTGCGCTTACATTTCATCAGGGAAGAATTGTGCAGACCAGAAGCCATGAGTCTCTGATCAACGAGGCACAGAAGATGACAGAAGATCCGCAGTTTAAAGGATATATTCATGATGTAGGGGGACCGACAGCTGATTTTCGTCAGCCGGCATGTAAGAAACAGATGAGTAAAGGGGTATGCACCAATCGACAGTGTTTGTTCCCTAAACCGTGTGCCAATCTTGTAGCAGATCATTCTGATTATCTGGAACTGCTGCGGAAACTTCGTAGTCTTCCGAACGTGAAAAAAGTATTTATCCGATCAGGAATTCGTTTTGATTATGTACTTGCGGATAAAAACACTTCGTTTTTACAGGAATTGACAGATTATCATGTGAGTGGTCAGCTTCGGGTGGCACCGGAGCATGTTTCAAACCGTGTGCTGAAAATGATGGGAAAACCTTCTCATGATGTTTATGAAGAGTTTTTAAAAGAATATAAGTATTGTTGTAAAAAAAGTGGAAAAGAACAATATGCTGTCCCTTATTTTATGTCATCACATCCAGGATGCGGACTGAAGGAGGCTGTTGAGCTGGCAGAATATATCAGGGATTTGGGATTTATGCCGGAACAAGTACAGGATTTTTATCCGACACCATCTACTATTTCTACCTGTATGTATCATACTGGCGTGAATCCGCTTACTATGGAGCCGGTCTATGTTCCGAAAAATCCTCATGAAAAGGCCATGCAAAGGGCTTTGATACAGTATCGGAATCCGGATAACAGAGAGCTGGCAGAGGAAGCACTAAAAAAAGCAGGAAGAGAAGATCTGATTGGTTTTGGTCCGAAATGTCTTATTCGGCCACGGAAAAAAGAAGTTACGGGGAAAAATCAGGCACAAAAAGGTCAGCAGGGAAAGACACAGCAGGACAGGAACCAACATAAGAAACGGACAATTCGCAATATTCATAAGAAGAAAAGATAAATTTTTTCGAAAATCTGTGCAAATTACTTGGTTATTTCATAAGAATTTGGTAGAATGACTTGCATGGATAATAAGGAATAGTTAATTCCTGGAAAGAAGGAAAAAATGAAAAATACGAAAAAGAAAATTAAAAAGGGTGATTTTGGATATATCCATTATGAAAAAATCCGCAGGTTTTTGATGACAGTTTTGTTATTTGCGATTCCGCTTGCTGCATTTACAGCTGCATATTTCATTACCGGTTCGAAGAAAAATATCATATCAGTCATAGCTATGGTAGGATGTCTTCCGGCGTGTAAGTCATTAGTAGAGTTTATTGTAATGTTTATGCAGAAATCTATGGATGAAAGTAGTTACAGTCAGATAAAAAAACATGCCAAGGATCTTGTGATGTCCTTTGAGATGTATCTTACTACGTATGAAAAAAGTACATTTGTAGAGAGTTTTGCTATCTGCGGCAACAAGGTGATCGGGTATTCATCAAGAATTGAAGGCTCGCCTCAGTTTGTGGAACAGCATGTAAAAAAAATTCTGAAACAGAACGGTTATAAAGTAGATGTTAAAGTACTGACGGATCTGAAACCGTATCTGGAACGCCTGGATTATCTGAATGCTCACAAAGAAGAACTGGTGAAGGATATTGTTTTTCAACCGGATGAAAAGTATCCGGATCTTAGCAGAGAAGAAATGATCAAACATATCATTTTGGCAGTGTCTCTGTAAAAATAATAGATGCTGTAAATTCAGCTGTACAGGAAAATCGGGTATTGTATGAGAATAATAAGCATTGAAAAAAATGAATCCGGGCAGCGAATGGATAAGTTTTTGAAAAAATATTTCAAAGAAGCCGGTTCGGGTTTTCTATATAAAATGTTGAGAAAAAAGAATATTCTTCTGAATGACAAAAAAGCAGAGGGAAAAGAAATGCTCAAGGAAGGGGATACTATTACCCTGTATCTTGCGGAGGATACCATAGAAAAGTTCAGAGGTGTCGTCTATACAGAGTCGGAAGATGAACAGGCATATCCTACAGTTCTACTGGATATTTTATATGAAGATTCTGATTTTATGATCATTAATAAACCAGCGGGGATCCTTTCACAGAAATCATCCGATCAGGATATTTCCATGGTCGAATATATCATCGGTTATTTGTTATCCACAGGGCAGATTACAGCCAGGGAGCTGGAAACATTTCATCCTTCTGTCTGTAATCGTCTGGACAGAAATACCAGTGGTTTGATTTTGGCAGGCAAATCCTTATCCGGTCTGCAGTTTTTTTCCCGTGTACTGAAAGAACGTTCTATAAAGAAGTATTATCTTTGTCTGGTTCGCGGTAAAATTACAGAAAAGAAACATTGCAAGGCATATCTGAAAAAAGATTTACGTAGTAATCAGGTTAGAGTTTTGGAAAGACCGGAAAAAGATGCTGCTGTGATTGAAACGTCCTATGAACCATTATGGGGAAATAAGAACGAAACATTGTTAAAAGTTGAATTGATCACGGGAAAATCTCATCAGATCAGAAGTCATTTGGCCAGTATGGGATATCCGCTTGCAGGAGATCCTAAGTATGGTGATAAGAACTGGAATAGGGTATTGAAAAAAAATGACGGATTGGATCGTCAGTTTCTGCATGCATGGCAGATAGAATTTCCTGATTTTGAAGGGGTAGGACAAGTATTGTCAAGGAAAGTAATTTGTGCGCCCTTACCACAGGATCTTAAAAAAGTATTGAATAAAGCCGGCTGTAATATTGATATTAACAGGCTTTAGGAAAGAAGGAAGATTATGGAGAATACACGGGAAAAAGAAACAAAACAGGATAAGAAAAAAAAGTTGATGAATGAGTTAATAGAAGATGTTGTACTGATAGCCGTTGTTCTTGTCGTTGTATTTGTTATCAAACATTTTGTAATGATTAATGCGGTGATCCCGTCCGCATCTATGGAAGATACAATTATGACCGGGGACAGAATCTTTGGAAATCGACTTACCTATACATTTGGTGATCCCGAACGGGGAGATATTGTAATATTTAAATATCCGGACAATGAAAAGGAACTGTTTATCAAACGGGTGATCGGTCTTCCGGGAGAAAAAGTGGAGATACGTGACGGCTTGGTATATATTAATGATTCAGAAGAACCACTGGAGGAAGATTATCTGAGAGAGACTCCGGTAGGAGATTTCGGACCTTATTATGTACCGGAAGGATACTATTTTATGCTTGGTGATAACAGAAATTATTCAAAAGATTCCAGAGTATGGGAGCATCCATATGTGGCAAGAGAAAAAATACTGGCGAAAGCAGCTTTCCGGTATTATCCTTTTGATTCGATCGGAATGGTAGAATAGGTGGAGGACTACATATGGCAACATGGAATTCCCGTGGACTGAGAGGATCCACACTGGAGGAATTAATTAATCGTAGCAATGAGCAGTATCGGGAAAAGGGGTTGGCTCTGATTCAGAAAATACCGACACCTATCACACCTGTAAAGATTTCAAAAGAAACCAGGCATATCACACTGGCTTACTTTGAGCAAAAGAGTACGGTGGATTATATTGGTGCGGTACAGGGAATACCGGTATGTTTTGATGCAAAAGAATGTAAGGAAGATGTGTTCCCTCTTGCGAATGTACATGAACATCAGATACAGTTCATGACAGAATTTGAAAAGCAGGAGGGAATCGCATTTTTGATCCTATTTTTTTCCGGGAGAAATGAATTTTACTACCTGTCCCTCAGGCAGCTCATGAAATTTTGGGAGAGAAAAAATAGTGGGGGATTGAAGCGCTTTCGATATGAAGAGTTGGATCCGACTTATTTCCTTCCACATCATTCAGGAATTCTGGTGCCCTATCTGGAAGGGATTCGGAAGGATTTGGAAGAGAGGGATTGACATTTTTATATCAGACAAGTATAATACCAATGTTCATATGGTAACACATTAGCAGACTAAAGTGCAAAATAATAATAGATAAGAGGAGAAGATATGAAACAGCTATTTCATACTCCTGAGGGAGTCAGAGATGTATACGGAACAGAATGCGAGAAGAAACTGTATTTACAGGAGAAATTGCAGAAAGTATTTCATGTGTATGGATACCAGGATATAGAGACCCCCACATTTGAATATTTTGATGTGTTCAGTAAACAGGTAGGTACTACCCCTTCAAGAGAGCTTTATAAATTCTTTGACCGGGAGGGAAATACACTGGTGCTGCGGCCGGATTTTACTCCTTCCATTGCAAGAGCCGCATCGATGCATTTTCAGAAACAGGATTTTCCTCTGCGTCTCTGTTATAGAGGTAATACTTTTGTGAATAATTCCAGTTATCAGGGACGTCTGAAAGAATCCACACAGATGGGTGTGGAGCTTATGGGTGATGCTTCGGTGGATGCCGACGGTGAGATTATAGCGCTGATGGTTCAGCTTTTAAAAGAGACGGGATTAACGGAATTTCAGATCAGTGTGGGCCAGGTGGACTTTTTTAAGTCTCTCATTGATGAAGCCGGAATGTCTGAAGATACTGTGCTGGAACTTCGCCAGCTGATTTCAAATAAAAACTATTTTGGCGTGGAAGAGCTTCTGGAACGACAAAATCTGTCGGTAGAGCTTACAAATGTATTTGCAGCACTTCCTCAGCTGTTTGGTTCTTTGGATGTGCTTGAGAAAGCAAGAACTCTGACGAATAATCCGGGTGCCTTGAAAGCGATTGATCGACTGGAAGAGATTTATAAGGTACTGCAGCAGTATGGATGTGAAAAATACATAACCTTTGATCTTGGTATGTTGAGCAAATATAGATACTATACCGGTATTATTTTCCAGGGTTATACCTATGGAACCGGAGAACCACTGGTAAAAGGAGGTCGTTACAATCGTCTTCTGGAGCATTTTGGTAATCCGGCACCTGCCATTGGTTTCGGCCTTGTGATGGAGCAGGTGATGAGTGCCCTGGAACGGCAGAATATAGAAGTTCCTGTTATGAAAGGGAAAACTCTGATTATTTATAAGGAAAGCAGCAGAGAGATGGCGATCCATATGGCGATGGAACACAGAACTCATCAGATGGATACCCAGTGTATGCGTATGGAAGAAGAAAAAACTGTAGAGGATTATATTTCTTACGGAAAATATCATCAGTTCGGTGATCTGGTGTATCCTGTATCAGAAGAGGAGATCCGGGTGATCAATCTTTTTACAGATGAAGTTATGGTTACGAATCTGAAAAGTTTTCAGTAAGGGGGAATGGCGATGAGATATCTGACGATTGCACTCACAAAAGGGAGACTGGCCAATAAAACTCTGGAAATGCTGGAAGCAGTGGGCATTACCTGTGAGGAGATGAAAGACAAAAATACAAGAAAATTGATATTTGTAAATGAAGAATTAAAATTGAAATTCTTTCTGGCAAAGGGACCGGATGTGCCTACTTACGTGGAATACGGGGCTGCCGATATCGGCGTGGTGGGAAGAGATACAATTCTGGAAGAAGGAAGAAAACTGTATGAAGTAATGGATTTGGGATTTGGCAAATGTAGAATGTGTATCTGCGGACCGGAAAATGCTAAACCGCTTCTGGAGAATAATCAACTGATCCGTGTGGCAACCAAATATCCTAATATTGCTAAAGATTATTTTTATAATAAAAAGCACCAGACGGTGGAAATTATTAAGCTTAACGGTTCTATCGAACTGGCGCCCATCGTAGGACTTTCCGAAGTGATCTGTGATATTGTAGAGACTGGTTCCACACTCAGAGAGAATGGGCTTAGTATTTTGGAGGAGGTGTGTCCTCTCTCGGCCCGTATGGTTGTTAATCAGGTCAGTATGAAGATGGAAAGCGAACGGATTTCCGAACTTATTCAGAAACTCAAAAAAGTCATCAAGGAGGCATGACAAATGCGTATTGTTAAACTGACAAAAGAGACTACAAAAAATATACTTGAGAATATGCTGAAAAGAAGCCCGAGCCAGTACGGCGAATATGAAAGCCGGGTGCAGGATATCATTGCACAGGTAAAAGAGAAGAAAGATGAGGCGGTTTTTGATTATACCAGAAAATTTGACAAAGCTGATATCAATGCTTCCAATATCCGTGTAACAGAGGAAGAAATCAAAGAGGCATATGAACAGATTGACCCTGCACTTTTGGATGTAATCCGAAAAGCGCTTGTGAATATTAAAAGTTACCACGAGCTTCAAAAGCAGAACAGCTGGTTTAAAAGTACCCAGCAGGGTACTATGCTTGGGCAGAAAATTACTCCACTTGCGAAAGTCGGAGTTTATGTACCGGGAGGAAAAGCGGTATATCCTTCGTCGGTACTTATGAATATTATGCCGGCAAAAGTGGCAGGGGTCGACAAAATTATTATGACTACCCCATGTAATGCGCAGGGCAAGGTGAACCCGACTGTTCTGGTAGCTGCAAATGAAGCCGGTGCCGATGAAGTTTATAAAGTAGGTGGTGCACAGGCAATTGCGGCTTTGGCGTTTGGTACAGAAAGTATTCCGAAAGTTGATAAGATTGTAGGACCGGGTAATATCTATGTAGCCTTGGCCAAAAAAGCTGTTTATGGTCATGTTAGCATTGATTCGGTTGCCGGTCCCAGTGAAATTCTTGTGCTGGCAGATGAAACTGCAAATCCTCGTTATGTAGCGGCTGATCTTCTGTCACAGGCTGAGCATGATGAGCTGGCATCTGCGATTTTGATCACTACCAGTATGGAACTTGCGCAGAAGGTGAGCAAAGAAGTGGATGGTTTTGTTGAAGTGCTGGAGCGAAAAGCAATCATTCAAAAATCTTTGGATAACTTTGGCTATATTCTTGTGGCAGATGATATGCAGGAAGCTATTGATACCGCAAATGAGATAGCATCTGAACATCTGGAAATTGTGACAAAGAATCCATTTGAGGTGATGACAAAGATCAGAAATGCAGGCGCGATTTTCATTGGAGAATACAGTTGTGAGCCTCTTGGTGATTATTTTGCGGGACCGAATCATATTCTTCCTACCAATGGAACAGCAAAATTCTTTTCACCACTGTCTGTGGATGACTTTGTAAAAAAATCAAGTATTATTTATTATTCAAGAGAAGCACTGGAGCCGGTTCATAAAGATATTGAGCAATTTGCAAAATCGGAACAGCTGACAGCCCATGCAAATTCGATTGCAGTTCGTTTTGAGGAGGAAAAATAAGATGGAAATCAAAAAAGTAAATGAAACAGGCGCTGAGCGCTGCGTAATGGTACAGAGAAATACAAAAGAGACAAAAATTACAATGACGCTGGACATTGACGGTCAGGGAAAATCCAATTTAAATACGGGTATTGGCTTTTTTGATCACATGCTTGATGGCTTTGCCCGTCATGGATTTTTTGACCTGGATGTTAAGGTACAGGGAGATCTGGAAGTGGACAGTCATCATACCATAGAAGATACAGGTATCGTTCTGGGAACAGCTATTAAAGAAGCAATCGGTGACAAGGCAGGAAT
>JBJFCH010000075.1:0-17823 GCA_051888835.1 Oliverpabstia sp.
TCAGCAAATTTAGCTGCATGTTCAGCTTCTTCATAAGCTGCTTTTTCCCAGTACAGACCGATCTCAGGATATCCTTCTCTGTGAGCAACTCTTGCCATAGCCAGATACATACCAACTTCTGAACATTCGCCTTCAAAGTTTGCTCTCAGGTCTGCAATGATATCTTCCGGAACACCTTTAGCAACGCCAACTACGTGTTCAGCAGCCCATGTCATCTCTCCGGCCTGCTCTGTAAATTTCTCAGCCGGTGCTTTACAGATTGGGCAGAACTCCGGTGCAGAATCTCCTTCGTGAACATAACCACATACGTTACATACAAATTTTTTCATGTGACATTCTCCTTTTCTTTAAATATTTTAATTTAATTGTTTTTAATAATAGTAATTATTACTATTTTAAGATACCATATTATTTTTTGTTTGTCAATAAATTTATTATATTTTTTAAGGACAGATTTAAGAAGTCTTTTCTTCTAAAGCAGAGCATTCTTCACAGATTCCATAAAAATTAATGACATGTTTTTCGATTCTTCCATTATAATGCTGTGATGCGATGGTTTCCACATCGTTCAGATAATCCATATCCAGATCTGTTATCTTGTGGCACTTTTTGCAGATCACGTGATAGTGGGGTGCGGTATGACCGTCATAATGATCGGCCCCATCTCCTGTAGATACTCTGTTAATTTCTCCGATATCAGCCAGGAGGGACAGGTTACGGTAAACAGTTCCCAGACTGATATTCGGATATGTTTCACGAAGCTGATGATAAACAATATCAGCAGTAGGATGATCAGTCCGTGTCATAAGGAACTCTTTGATAGATTCCCTCTGGCGACTGTATTTCAGCGTGGCCATGATTTCCTCCTTTCAATAATAATAATTGTTATTGATTTTATTATATAGAAATCCTAAGCAGAAGTCAATTGAAATTTCATAAAAATATAAAAATAAAAATGATAAACTATTGATAAAGTTATGATAAAGTGATATAATTTTGTCAATCAAAAATGATAACATTTAAACCAAACAACTCAAAATTAATCAAAAAGGAGAAAAGACTATGGTAACAATTGGTATTATCGGAGCCGGACGTATCGGAAAGGTACATGCTGAAAGTATTTCCAACTATGTGAAGAATGCAACTGTTAAAACAATTGCAGATCCGTTCATGAATGAAGCTACAGAAGCATGGGCAAAAGGTATGGGAATTGCCAACACTACAAAAGATTACAAAGAGATTCTGGCAGATCCGGAAATCGATGCAGTATTAATCTGCTCTTCCACAGACACTCATTCACCGATCTCTATTGAAGCGATCGAAGCTGGAAAACATGTATTCTGCGAAAAGCCGATCGATCATGATGTAGATAAGATCAAAGCTGTTATGAAAGCTCTGGAAGGAAAGAAAACAAAATATCAGGTTGGTTTCAACCGTCGTTTTGACCACAACTTCCGCGCTGTTCAGCAGGCAGTTGCAGCAGGCAAAATCGGTGATCCGCACATCATCAAGATTACTTCCAGAGATCCAGAGCCACCTTCAGCACAGTATGTAGCAGTATCCGGTGGTATGTTCCTGGATATGACCATTCATGATTTCGATATGGTTCGTTTCCTGGCAGGATGCGATGCAGAAGAAGTTTATGTACAGTCTGCAGTTCTGGTTGATCCGGCTATCGGAGAAGCAGGCGATGTAGATACTGCAGTGATCACACTGAAGATGGCTAACGGAGCAATCGCAGTTATTGATAACTCCAGAAAAGCTGTTTATGGATACGATCAGAGAGCAGAAGTATTTGGTTCCAAAGGTATGGTAATGAACGCAAACGACAGCCAGTCTAATGCAGTAATTGCAAATGCTGATGGTGTTACAGGTGAAAAACCAATGTTCTTCTTCCTGGAGCGTTATATGGCTGCATATGCGCAGGAAATCACTGAGTTTGTTGATGCAATCGAAAACGATACTGATACACCGGTTGGCGTTGATGACGGACTGAAACCGGTTCTTATGGGACTTGCTGCTAAGAAATCCGTAGAAGAACACAGACCGGTTAAGATTTCTGAGATTGAATTCTAATCTTGTACATTTAGAATCGTATAAAGAATAAAACATAATGAGGCTGATAGAATTGTATTCTCATGCCAATGTAAGGTAACTTTACCTGATGATATTGGTTTGAAGAATGCAATTCTGTCAGCCATTTTTTGATTTCGTGCAGACAATAAAGTAAATGAGCTGCTGCTCAGTAGCTTCACAACGTTTATTTTGTGCACGAACCTCAATAATTCTTCTCTTTGACAAGTTTTGCATATTGGCTGGGTGATATTCCTTCATGGGATTTGAATACCCGGCTGAAGTAAAATGCATCTGCATATCCTACCATTTCAGCTACATCTTTTAACAAAATATCCGGGTTGGCCTGCATCAGTTTTTTTGCCATATTCAGCCGCAGTTCTCCAATATATTTGCTTGGAGATATGCCGAATTCGGCTTTAAAAAGAGCGGAAATATATTTTTCGCTATGACCAAAAATATCCTGGAAGATTTTAAAAGTAATCGGGGTCGTAAAATTCATATCCAGCCAGTTACGAACCTGTTTGGCCAGAGATTGCTGACTGTCAGGAAGAACCTGAGAATTACGTCCGTAGATTATTCCGAGTTCATATTGGAGTGTCCGTTCCAGTTCATCATAAGCATGGCAGGAGGACACGATTTCGGCAGCATCGGGGTATATGATATTTTCATCGGAATAGTCGTGAATTACGGTACTGAAAAAATACCGCAAATCTGTGGTAAGTTGAAATTGTGATACTTTTTCTTCCTGCCAGTAAGTGAGGATGGAATGCAGGTAGTCCTGTACCGTTTCAAGAGCAGGATGCTCAGGAATGGCAGAACATATCTTTTTGACCTCCGATGAAATATGTATTTTTTTGTCAGACAGAGATTCGCTGATCTGAATGTGCCCAAAACCAAATGGATTTTTTGTTAATGCATACAAATAAAGATTGCTGGCGGCTTCATGAAGATTCTGGCCATTTGGAATGTTCTGAGAAACGATCAGATTCGTATAAGTATCCGGAGTACAGAAGGCGGAATACAGTTTTTCGGAAAGTATCGTTATATCAACAGTCTGATGCTCCGGGTATACGGCTGCAAAAATAAGTTCATTGTAATGTCGACCACGCAGTGCAAACAAAGAAACATGATAAGTGGTCTCCAGTTTGCGAATCAGTGAAGGATCCGCAGTTGGTGGATTTGAAGTAATCAAAGCTTCATTATAAATATTGCTGCAGAGTGATCCGAAGAGCAGAAGCAGCAGCGTACAATGATAGCCGGAGAGAGGATTGCCATTTTCAGAGGCTGCGGGAGTGCGGCCAATACAGCGCTGCAGATATTCTGCCTGAAGGATGCGAATCTGTGCCTGATATTTTTGACGGCAGGAAACCATAATCTCTTTTAAAGTATCAGGAGAAATCGGTTTTAACAGATAATCAGAAATTCCCAGTTTAATTGCCGTTCTGGCATATTCAAATTCAGCATAACCGGTGAGGATTACACATTGAGTGAAAAATCCGGATTCTTGTACCTGTTCGATCATGTCCAGCCCGTTCATGACAGGCATATTGATATCAACAAAGACCAGTTCCGGTTTCAGTTCCAGTATCTTCTGAAGTCCGTCCTTTCCGTTCCTTGCCAGTGCGATCACCTGAAAATCAGGATAGTTTTGAGTAATCATCATCGACAGCCCTCTTGCGATGGCCGGTTCATCTTCTACAATAATCACATGAATCATAAGTGTTTCCTCCGGACAGTTAAAATCTGTCAAAAGTGTTCTGCGGTTCTAAAGGACCGCCGATTGTTACAGTTGTTTCTCCTCTTTCTGTATCCGTAGATACATTAAAATATTCTTCTCCGTGATAGTAAATATTCAGACGAAGAATGGTATTTTCCAGTCCGAATCCCTGTCGTCGAATAATATCCTCAAAATTGGATTCGTCATATTCGGGAAGCTTGAAATGCTGAAGCCGTTCCTGCAGCTGCTGCAGCTTTTCATCTTTAAAAGGTGCCCCATTATTGGTGATGGAAAGATACCAGTAATTATCGTCGCTGAAAGAAGTGATGCGGATCTTCCATGGGGGAAGAATCTCATGTTCGGTCTGCTGAAAACCATGTTGAAAACAATTCTCGACCAGGGGCTGAAGAATCAGTTTCGGAACATAAAGCGCATTCAATGATTCGTCCAGATCCCAGCTATAGATCAGATCATCCTCGTAACGCATTTTCATGATGTAAAGATAACTGCTGGTATTGGTAATTTCCTGTTCCAGAAGGACAGACTGCCCAGTATACGACAGGGAATAACGAAGCAGATTGGCAAGCTCGCTGCACATAGTGGATACGGTTGCGTTGCCGCTGCTTAAGCCTGCCATACCGATGACGGACAGGGTATTATAAAGAAAATGAGGATTCAACTGTGCCTCCATGGCGTCGTAATGAGCCTTCAGTGTTCGACGCCGGGCTTCTGTAAGGCGCTGGTTCTGATCGTAGATTTCGGAAAGAAATGCCTGTACGGCGTTGGTCAGAGTGGTAATCTCATTATTGCTGGATATCTGGCTGATATTGATATTTCTTCCGGGTTCCAGATTCATAAGCTGGTTGGTCAGCTGTTTCAAAGGTTTTGTCAGTTTGTGTGTCATCAACAATAAAAAGGACGACATGGTAAAAAACAGAGATAAAAATAAAATAGCGCTGACTGCAAGAGCATTTTTCAGTGATTTCAGATATCCGGCAGTACTGGAGGTCAGTATAAAAGTCCAGCCTGTGGTAGAAGAAACTTCATAACAGGAGATACTTACATCATTGGCTGAAAATGTCCGGTCAGTCTTAGATGCAGCAGCTTCCTGGTAGCAGGCATAAAAATGGTCCTGATCCATGTTTTCGTTGGTAGTATAGATAAAGTTCTGATTTTCATCCAGAATGGTAATGGAAAAATCTTCCGGATTTTCAAAATCATTGAGCAGACCGGATAGAGAGGAAATATCGAAATCAAGGATAAAAATACCGTATTTCTTATAGGTATCACGCATGGAACGAACCACGGAAAAGACCGTTTTTCCGTGTCCCCAGTAATCTTCATGGGGTGGAACATAAGTAACAAAATTCGTATTGTCAAGAAGCTCAGTCAATCCTTCGAGTTTTCTGAGCTTTTCTTTGCTGATATATTCATAGGTACCGGTAGAGTAGGACGCGCCGATATTGTCATAGTAATTACTTACATAACTGATAGAACCGTTTAGATTCTGGGAAAATAAAACGGAACGAAACGCTTTCTGAAATGTGGAACTGTCCGGGACATGGGTTGCAAAATAATTATTATTTGAATAGGTAATCTCTTTGGCTACAGAAGTCAAAGAGGAATTTGTCTGCAGCTCTTTCAGGGTATTGTCTGCGGCTCTCAAAAGATTATCCAGATCCTTGGAGAGCATGGAAGTATTGCTGATCACAGTGTCCTGCATATTTTTTTTCAAAGATTCAGAAGTATAGTAGTAAAAGACAACTGAACAGATCGATAACAAAATCAGGTTTAGGGTAAAGCAGGAAATATATAATTTTTTTTGGAATGACAGTTTTTTGAATATCATAAAAATCCTCCGCTCGAATTCTGAACGAATGCAAATTATATCGTAAGTATATCATACAACAGAGAAAAATGCATGGATAATTTGTAAAATATCCATGGATTTATCCTATGGAATCAGATACAATATTTTGAGAATTTCAGGAGCGTGAAATATAGAGAAAGCTGCAGGCATCCTGGGAAAATATTTAACAAATAGGAGGACGGAGAATGTGTAAATTATGGTATACGAAACCGGCAGAATCATGGATCGAGGCACTTCCTCTGGGAAATGGGCGAATGGGTGCTATGATCTATGGACAGCCGTTTGAGGGAACAGTTCAGATGAATGAGGAGAGTATCGTTTATGGAGGCCCCATTGATCGTCTGAACCCTGATGCCCGGAATCATCTGCCGGTGATACGGAGGCTGATCAGTGAGGGGAAGATAGCGGAAGCAGAGGAACTGGAAGTATATGCGCTTTCCGGAATTCCGCAGAGTGAAAGACCATATCAGACCATGGGTGATCTGTTTTACCGGATAGAGCACAAAAATGAAAATGTGGAAAATTACAGAAGAGAGTTGAATCTGAGAGAAGGAATTGCATGTGTGGTCTATGAACAGAATCAAGCAAAGTACAGTATCAATGCATTTATCTCAAAAAAAGAGGATGTACTTGTTCTGGAATTTTCTTCTGACCGTCCCGGTAATATTTCCATGTCGGTGCTGATGACCAGAGGAAGGTTTTATAATTGTACGGGAAAAGCCTCAGAAAACAGCATTTTTCTGGATGGGGATCTGGGAAAAGGAGGCAGTGAATTCTGTATTCAGGCAAAAGCCTGTGCCCAGAGTGGAACTGTGAGAGTAATCGGTGAACATCTTGTTATAAAAAATGCTGACAGAGTGGTACTGTATGTCAATGGTGTCACAACCTTTCCTTACAGAGAGAAAAAAATAACTGACTGCAGCACGTATTTGAAGGAGCAGCTTGAAAATCTGGATCTTGATACTTATGAGAAAATCAGAGAGGAACATGTCCGGGAACACCGGATGGTGTACGACAGATCAGTACTGCAGCTGGAAAGCGAGGAAAAACCGGAAAAGCTGCCCACAGACCAGCGTCTTAAAAGACTGGCAGAGGGAAAAGAAGATCCGGGCCTGGCGGCGCTTTATTATGCGTATGGAAGATACCTTCTTATGGAAAGCAGTCAACCGGGAGGACTGCCTGCAAATCTGCAGGGAATCTGGTGTGAAAAGCTGGAACCGACCTGGGATTCCAAGTATACGATCAATATTAATACAGAAATGAATTATTGGCCTGCAGAAATATGTAATTTGTCGGAATGCCATGAGCCGCTTTTTGATCTTCTGCAGAGAATGGTGGAAAATGGAAAAAAGACGGCTATGGAAATGTACGGATGCCGGGGATTTGTGGCTCACCATAATACGGATGTATGGGCAGACACAGCTCCGCAGGATCTTGCCATCACAGCGACCTACTGGGTGATGGGAGGTGCATGGCTGACCACTCATATCTGGAAACATTATCGCTATACTATGGATGAAGATTTCCTGAGAAAAATGTTCCCTGTTTTGCGGGAGTGTGTTCAATTTTTTGTAGATTTTCTTATTGAGGATCATGGAGAAATGGTTACCTGTCCTTCCGTATCTCCGGAAAATACATATATTATGGAAAATGGAGAAACCGGACGAACCTGTATGGGATGTACCATGGATACAGCAATACTGAAAGATGTGTTCAGGCAGTATCTGGATAGTGCGGAAATCCTTGGATATGAGGAGGATGAGATGAAGCAGCAGATCCGCGAGATTTTTGACAAGCTTCCTCCTTATAAAACAGGAAAATACGGACAATTGATGGAATGGCGTGAGGATTATGATGAATGGGAGCCGGGACACAGACATTTCTCCCATTTGTATCCGATGTTTCCATCGAATCAGATTAATGAGTATGAGAATCCTCAGTTAGTGAAAGCCTGTGAAAAAGCATTGGAGCGAAGGATGGAGTACGGAGGCGGTCATACAGGATGGAGCTGTGCATGGCTGATTAATTTGTATGCCCGTCTTCAGAATGGCGATAAGGCAGCGGATTATTTGAATTATCTGCTTACAAAACTGACTGCTCCGAATATGTTTGATCTCCATCCACCGCTGGATAGAATCGAGGGAATTCCCTGGGTATTCCAGATTGATGGAAATTTTGGCGGAATTTGCGGAATTGCTCAGCTTTTACTGCAAAGTCATCTGGATGAGATTTTTATACTACCGGCACTTCCGGGGCAGTGGAGATCAGGAAAGATAACAGGACTTCGGGCAGAAGGAGGATTTTGCCTGGATATTGAATGGGAAAATGGCAGGCTCAAAGAAGCATGCCTGATTTCCGATTGTGGTGGATCTGCGGTTTTGCGATGCAGACAATCCATTTGTGTGCTAAAAGACGGCAAAGTTGTAGATACAGAGATAGATGAAAAGGGACGCTTTATATTTCATACAGAAAAGAATGGTGTTTATCGTATTATTTCACAATAAATACCTGAAAAAGATAGACGAATATAAAAAACTTGTAAAACATTACCAAATGAAGAGGGAAATGGGTAAGTTTTATGGACAAAATGGAAAAAAGTACATGTCGAAACTTCCAATTGTCCATGGATTTGGTAAAGGGGATTTTATATAATAATACCATCAGAAACGTGATAAATCTTTATATCAGGAGGGCAAAAAATGAAAAGAAAAATGGCGTTATTATTAACAGGTGTTATGGTTGCTGCCACTTTGTTTGGATGTGGAGGAGGAAGTTCCGATTCAGCCAGCAGTGATGCAGCAGAGAAGACAGAAGATACTGCTGATGCAACAGAAGATTCTGAAGAGGAAGAGAAAGTAGAATCTTCCGAAGGCGGAGTGACACTTACTCTGTACTGTAACGCAGACGACCTGGCAAAACCGTACATGCAGAAGATTATTTCCATGTGGGAAGAAGCTACTGGAAATAAGATCGATCAGCAGGGTCTGGATACAGATAATGCAGAAACAATCGCTCTTACCAAATTTACTACAGGCGATATCCCGGATCTGTATGTACACTTTGGAAACAGTAACCTGAAGAACTTCAATCCGGAAGAAAACTTCGTAGACTGGACAGATGCTGAATGGGTATCCGATATTCAGGATTCTGTACTTCCGCAGGCAACTTACAACGATAAGATCATCGGACTTCCGTTCTGGGAGGCTTCCAACTCAGGATGCTTCTACAACAAACAGATTTTTGAAGAACTGGGAATTGAACAGCCTACCACACAGGCAGAATTTGATGCAGCCTGCGATACTCTGTTGGAGAATGGAGTTCAGCCAATCTACCTTGCAGCAGCAGACGGATGGCCAATCCTGTATCAGTTTGCACTTGACCCGGTTATGGAAGCACATCCGGAATATATCGATAAACTGAATGCAGGTGAGATGAACTACGCAGATATTCCTGAATTTACATCTATGTGTGAATGGTTCCAGTCCGCAGCAGAAAAAGGATACTTCGGAAAGAACTTTGCATCTGATACATGGGATTACTGTAGTGAAGTTCTTGGAACCGGTGAAGCAGCTATGATGTTCTGCTGGGATACCTGGTTTGACACAGACTATGACAGCGAATCTTATGATTATGTTGGTGATGATTTCGGTATTATGCCTGTATTCATGGGAACCTGTGATGAAGGTACATACGAAGGTGGTAACGTTAACCTGATGATGGCTAACAAAAATGGTGATAAAGTAGACACAGCTATGGATTTCATTAACTTCATGGCAGATCCGGATAATTACAATGTTGCATTTGATGGTGTTGCTACAGCTGCTGTATTCAAACAGGAAACAACTAACGTGAACTCTACACAGTATGAAGAGAATAAAGAAAGTGTTGACAAACTGATCCGCGCTTCTTCTGCACAGCCGAAGATCGTTGGATACAATCAGGGTGAAGGCGGAAAAGCTCTGCTTCAGCTGATGTCCGGTGATATTTCTGTTGAAGAATGTATTAAACTGATTGATGATGACCGTATTGCAACACTGGAATCTTTTGCACAGGAATAATTCTGTAGATGTAACGGATTATCATAAGGTGATTTTCAGATTTCAGGTTTGAGGTTTTCTCAAACCTGAAATTGTTTATCAGGATGTGGAGGTATATATGAATAGAAAGAAGATATATCCGCTTTATCTGGCTGTCATTCCTGCAATTGTATTTATCATATTCTTCATAGTTCCGTCTACTGTAGGATATTATTATGCATTTACAAACTGGAGTGCCGCGAGAACAGACAGCCTTAAATTTGTAGGACTTGATAATATTAAATCAGTAATCACAAGCTCCAAGGTGCCGGTGGCTTTTGTAAATACATTGATTTATGCGGGAGTAAAAACTGTCATGGTAACGCTTCTGGGATTTGTGTTCGCTTATATTCTGAACAGAGATATCAAATCCAGAACAGCGCTTCGTACGGTATACTTTATTCCGTCCATTTTCTCCTGTCTGGTTGTAGGTCTGATCTTCAGCGCTGTATTCCAGACGAGACATGGTACTTTGAATAATATTTTAAATGCATTTGGAATCGCCAATGTACAGTGGCTGGGATCCAGATGGACAGCCGTATTTGCAATCTGCGTGGCAGAGGTATGGCGAAATGTAGGTTACGCAATTATTATTACACTGGCTGGTATGCAGTCGGTATCCTCTGATTATATCGAGGCAGGAAAGCTGGACGGTGCATCCGAATGGCAGTTGTTCAAGAACATCACCCTTCCGCTTATTATGCCTACGGTAAATGTAAATATTCTGTTCAGTCTGATCTATGGACTGAAGATGTTCGACCTGATTTACGTTATGACAGGCGGTGGCCCAGGCAATGCGACAGAAAGTTTCGGAACTTTGATGATGAACGAGATGTCCGCAGGACGGTACGCACAGTCGGTAGCTGTTAACCTTGTATTTACGGTGCTGCTGGTAATCGTTTCTATGGTATACCAGAAGTTCAGTTCCAGATGGGAGACGGTGGAATAGTATGAAAAAAAGATTAACAATTATCAATCGAATTCTTGAAGTGATTCTGTGGATCTTCAGTATTGTGACCATTTATCCTATGCTGATGGTTGTGTTGACCTCCTTTAAGAGTAAAGGTGAAGCATCTTATCTGAATATTTCACTTCCCACAGAGTGGCATTTTGAGAACTATGTGACTGTTATTGAGAAAGATTTTATTCAGTCTCTGGGAAACAGTGTATTTATTACTTTTATATCCGTGGCATTGATCGTTGCACTGTCTGCTTTTATGAGCTTTATTATTGCCAGACGTGATACAAAAGGATGTCGTATTACTTATAAAATCATTACATTAGGTATTATTGCTCCGTTTACCGCATTGCCTACGATTCAGCTTTTGCAGAAACTGGGATTGTATGGTTCGAGAATCGGTCTTTGCTTTGTATATGCAGCGCTGTATATGCCTTTTACGACCATGATGCTCAGTGGATTTATCAAAGGTATTCCGAGAGAGTTGGATGAGGCAGCTGTTATGGATGGCGCGATCGGCGGTGAGCTGTTCGTTAAAGTAGTGCTTCCTCTTTTGAAACCTGTATTAGCTACCACCGGTGTACTGAATTTCATGTGGGTATGGAACGAACTGCAGATTCCGATGTATTTGCTGAATTCTTCTTCCAAATGGACTCTTCCGTTGTCTGTATATAACTTCTATGGACAGTTCAGCCGGAGTTGGAACCTGGTTTGTGCCGATGTAGTTCTGGTATCGCTTCCGGTTATCATTGTTTATATCTTTGCTCAGAAATGGGTAATTGCAGGTATGACAGCAGGTGCAGTAAAAGGTTAAGCGTCATAGGATCAAACATCATTTAAGAAGGTATGAGGGTAAATATTATGGCAAAAAGATATACGGGAACGTGGGAATCCGTGAATAAACATGAAGTACCTGAGTGGTACGAGGATTGTAAGTTCGGCATTTTCATTCATTGGGGAATCTATTCTGTTCCGGCATTTGCTCCCCGGACATGGGAACTGGGAGCAGTACCGACCAACGAAGAATGGTTCTGCAACAATCCTTATGCAGAATGGTACTATAATTCCATCAATGTGGGACGAGGTCCTTCTTATGAGCATCATATTGAGAAATACGGAAAAGATTTTAAATATGAAGATTTTATCCCTATGTGGAAAGCGGAAAACTGGGATCCGAAACAATGGGCGGATATTTTTAAAAAAGCAGGAGCACAGTATGTGGTGCTGACTACAAAACATCATGACGGTTTCTGCCTGTTCCCAAGTGATTATACAGATTTTAACACAGCAGAGATGGGACCCAGGAAAGATATTACAGGCGAGCTGACGGATGCAGTGAGGGAAGCGGGACTGAAAATGGGACTTTATTATTCCGGACTTATCGACTGGCAGTTTGCCAACGACCCGATTTTTGATGAGAGTGAAAACTTCAGCAATGCTTGTCCTACATTTGAATACGCAGATTATTCCTACAAACAGATGAAAGAACTGGTTGATAAGTATCATCCGTCTGTTCTCTGGAATGATATCGGATGGCCAAAACAGAGTGAACATATGATGCCGTATCTTCTGGCTCATTATTACAATACAGTGGAAGACGGTGTGGTAAATGACCGTTTCAACGATCTGTATCATGATTTTATCACGAAGGAATATCAGTATGGAAAATCTGACAGAACAGTAAAATGGGAAATGTGCCGTGGTATGGGACTTTCCTTCGGATACAATGAAAATGAAGGTGATGATCAGCTGATCAGTCTTCCGAAACTGATCAATCTGCTGGTGGCAACCGTTGCAAACAACGGAAATCTTCTCTTGAATATCGGTCCGAAAGCAGACGGAACGATTCCGGAGGAACAGGTAAAACGTCTTCTGACGCTGGGACAGTGGCTTACTGTAAATGGAGAAGGCATCTATGGCACCCGCTGCAGCAGAAGAGAATCTCAGGTTCAGGATGATGGAAAAGAGATTCACTTTACACGAAAAGGGGAAGACCTGTATGTGTTCGTGGATGGGTTGAAAGAAGGAGAAAATGTGATCTGCGTTCCGGATGTAAAAGGTACAGTAACACCACTGAATCCGGAAGTGGAGATTACCCAGGAAATTACAGAAGAAGGTCTGAAACTGACGGTGAAAAACTACAAAGAAGATATGTACGTAGTTGGATTTAAAGGTGTAGGATTGGAATAACATAGGACAGGGGACAGACCCATGTCCCAATTATGGGACACGGGTCTGTCCCCTGTCCTATCCCTGTCCTATCACACAGAGATCACCTTCACCTGACGTTCTTCTGCGTATTCTCGGAAAGCATCAGTGGGAACTCCGTCTGTAATAATTCCTGTAAAGTCTTCCACGTTGCCGTAGGTCAGCAGGGATACAATTCCAAATTTACTGGAATCCACCAGCAGATATTTTTCCAGACTCTTTTTTACAGCCATTTCTTTGATGCAGGTTTCTTCCGGGGAGGAGTTGGTAGCACCGTTTTCAATGGTGATTCCGGTTGCGGCGAGGAAGGCCTTTTTTACGTTGTAAGTAGAAAGAAGCCGCGCAGCATTGTTGCCGGTAAGGGACAGAGTTTTTCTGTTCAATGTGCCGGACAAAGAGATCAGATTGATATTTTCATAAGGAATGGCCTGAACCATTACCTCGATATTGTTAGTGAGTAATGTGATTTTTTTGTTTTTCAGATATTCCAGCATATATAAAGTGGTAGTGCCGGAATCTATGAAAATACTGTCTCCGTCTTCTACAAAAGAAGCTGCTTTGGCAGCAATCAGCCGTTTGGCGTCCTGACGGTTGATGTTTCGCTCGGTAAAGGAAACGAGAAGTTTTTTTGTCTGTGTGTTAATCATAACGCCGCCGTATGTTTTGACAATATCCGGATTCTGGATAATCTCTTCAATGTCACGTCGAATGGTATTCTTGGATACCTGGAAAACTTCACAGAGTTCGTCCAGTGTCACGGTTTTATGAGCGTAGATGTATTGTTCTATTTCTGCAATTCGTTGAGAGCGCATGGCAATCCCTCCCTTGATGTGTCGCCGGTTATCTTTCCATGATAACTGCGAAAAGGGCTATCTGTCAACAACAGATAGCCCATAATATAACCATTTTTTACAAATCTAAAGATTCAAGGATATTAGATGGTTCCATCCCATGTAGAGACAGTAGTTGCTTTCTTTTCTTCTTCATCAAACCAACGGGTAGTAACGACTCTGCGCTCTGTATAGAAACGATAGCCATCTTTTCCGAGGGTATGCAGATCACCGAAGAAGGACTGTTTGTGTCCGTTGAATGGGAACATTCCGATCGGAACCGGGATACCTACGTTAACACCGATCATACCGCCGTCTGTATGACGTGCGAATTCACGTGCATAGTGACCGCTCTGTGTAAAGATTACGGAACCGTTTGCGAATGGATTTGCGTTCATGATTGCAAGACCTTCCTCAAAGTTCTTTACACGTTTGATGCAAAGTACCGGTCCGAAGATTTCTCTTTCACCTACAGTCATTCCTGGTTTTACATGATCCAGAATAGTAGGTCCTACATAGAAACCGCCTTCATAGCCTTCTACAACAGTGTTGCGGCCATCCAGTACCAGTTCTGCGCCTTCTTCAATACCTTTGTTGATCCAGTTGATAACAGATTCTTTATGTTTTGCATTGATAACCGGACCAAGTTTTGTATTCTTGTCATAAGCCGGTCCAATGGTAAGTGCTTTTGCTTTCTCTACCAGAGAAGCTACCAGCTGATCAGCGATGCTTTCCTGAACAACAACAACCGGAAGAGCCATGCAGCGCTCACCTGCACATCCGAAGGATGCATTGATGATACCTGCTGCGGTACGCTCGATTGGTGTATCTTCCAGTACCAGGGCGTGGTTCTTAGCTTCGCACAGAGCCTGTACTCTCTTGCCGTTTGCAGCAGCTGTGGAGTAGATATGTTTTCCTACAGAAGTAGAACCTACGAAGGAGATACCTGCGATATCCGGGTGATGCAGGAAGATTTCAGCTTCATTTCTGGAACATGTTACAATATTTACAACACCGTCCGGAACACCGGCTTCTTTGTACAGCTCAGCAATTCTCATACAGGTCTGAGGTGTGAAAGTAGCAGCTTTCAGAACAATTGTGTTACCACATGCGATACAGATTGGTGTCATCCATCCCATAGGAATCATAGCCGGGAAGTTGAAAGGAATAATTCCTGCAAATACACCAAGAGGTGTACGATAAGAAACAGTGTCATATCCTTTGGAAGCATCCATAAGGCTTTCGCCCATCATCAGAGACGGAGCGGAGATAGCCTGCTCAGTTCCTTCGATGGCTTTCAGTACATCACCTTCAGATTCTGCCCAGTTCTTTCCGTTTTCTCTTGCTACGGACATGGTCAGCTCTTCCATGTGATCGTATAACAGCTGACGTACTTTGTAGAGGATAGCAACTCTCTTCTTTACAGGAGTTGCGGACCATGCAGGATAAGCTGCCTTTGCAGCTGCGATAGCCTCTTCCACTTCATCTGCGGTACAGCATGGTACTTTTGCAATAACCTCACCGGTGCTTGGATTGTAAGCATCTGTGTATTTGTCTGTTTTGGACTCTTTGAAAGTACCGTTGACAAAATAACCTAATTTTTTGATTTCGCTCATTGTGATAAAACCATCCTTTCTTTAAAAATGAGTAACTCGTTGTTAAATCTTGAGTATATATTATCACATCTTGAGTAACTTATCAATAGAAAATTAGCAAAAAAATCAAATTTTTAAATAATACTATATTTGCCCCTGAAGAAATTCATGGTATAGTATCTATAATAATTAGGTAGCGCGAAGGAGGAAAGATCATGTTGAGAGTAATCATTGCAGATGATGAACCAAAAGTGAATTTACTTCTGCAGAAGATTGTCAATTGGGAAGCTCTCGGATTTGAAATCGTTGGGACAGCGCAGGATGGAATCCATGCGCTGGAATTGATCCGGAAGGAGAAACCGGATCTTGTTATGACGGATATCCGTATGCCGGGATGTGATGGAATGGAGTTGATCCGGCAGGCAAAGGAAATGAAACCGGATATTCTGTTTATCGTGGTCAGTGGATACCGTCAGTTTGAGTATGCGAGAACTGCTTTAAAATATGGAGTGGAGGATTATCTGTTAAAACCTGTAAAGGCAGATGAACTTACCCGTCTTCTGAAAAATATCTATGAGAAAAAATCAGAACAGATGAAAATGGAAGAATGGAAAGAGAACATCAGTCAAAAAATTCAAAAGGATACCCAGAGAAACAGAGAACGGCTGATCGGAACACTGGTAAGCGGAAAAGAAAGACAAACAGATTTTCCGGATCGGGATACCATAAATCAGGAATACGGATGTCAATTCGAAGAAGGGGTGTATCAGGTAATCTTGATTACTCCGAATCTGCCTCAGATACAGGAAAACTCGGATACCTACAAAATCATGATGAAACGTGCGCTTTCAATTGTTGAAAAATATATGAAAGAATTTTCAAGTGAAGCAGTGGCTGCCATAAAAAATGAAGGAATCTTTCTTATTCTGCAGAGTGAACCGTATGATTCTGTTCTGGTAAAGAAGTACCTGACAAAAATACGGAAAGAAATAGAGAATCAGAGAGATTTATTCTGGGGAATCCGGGTATCAATTACCGTCGGAAAATGCAGAAAAAGTATACAAGAACTTCCGGAAGCGGTAATAGAAGTGATGAGAGGGGGAAAGGACAGAATCCTTCCGGGAAAAGGCGAGTGGATCGAAGTAGGTGAAGTGGAAAGCATTTCCCAAGAGGTGGAGTATCGGATGCCGGCATCCCTGCGGAAAAGCTTTTATGAGATGGGAGAATATCTTGATTACGGGAAATATTGCAGGGAACTGGAAAAACTGGAAAAGGAAATTTGCTCTTCTGCAAAGCTAAGCGGACAAATGGTATATGAATGTTTTGTGGAAACGGTGGATGCATGTCTTGGCGGTCTGAAACAGAATGAGAAGATTAATGAAGAAGAAATTAAGCTGGAACTTATTTGTCATTATCATATGTGCAGTTCTCTGGCGGATGTTTTTTCTCTTCTCAGGGATGATATAGGAAAGGTATTTAAAAACTGCATTGAATTGAAAGAGAAAAAAGAGATGCGGCCGATTACGGAAGCGAAGAACTACATACAGGAGCATTATAAAGAATCTTTGAAGCTGGAAGAGGTAAGCCGGGTCATCGGGTTTAATGCCACATATTTTTCTACCGTATTTAAGAAGGAGACAGGTAAAAGCTTTCTTGATTATCTGACAGAAGTCAGGATGAGCAAGGCAAAACAGTTGTTATGTCGGGGTGATCTGAGTGTGAATGATGTGGCGGAGGAAGTAGGATATCAGGATTTGAAGTACTTTTCCAAATTGTTTAAGAAAGCTACAGGAATCAGCCCTTCGGAATATAAGAAACTGTATCAGTAAATGGAGTAAATTATGCGTATATGGTCAAAATTACGTTTCAGCAGAAAATTAAAACAATTTGCCCGTGAGCGGAATCTGGAAAAAATTCTGAAGGATGACTGGAGCGGATATCCGGAGCTTGCCCTGTTTTGTAAAGATCTGGATCAGATTCTGGAACGGATGCCTGAGGAACAGCTTCAGCAGAAACAGGCAGAATATCTGGCACTGCAGAATCAGATCAATCCTCATTTCCTTTATAATACGCTGGAGGCAATCCGGGCAGATGCCCTGGTGGCCGGGTGTGAGAATATTGCCGATACAACAGAGGCTCTGGCAACTTTTTTTCGGTATACAATCACGGATGTGCGGCGGTTTGTAACACTTTCAGACGAACTGGATAATGTGGATAATTATTTTATCATTCAAAAATTCAGGTTTGGAGATAAGCTGGATTTGAATGTGGAACTGGAAAGTGAAGAGCTTATGAGTGCACGGATGCCCAAGCTCCTTCTACAGCCGCTGGTGGAGAATGCAATTTCCCACGGACTGGAATGTAAGGTGGGAGAGGGCATGGTTACGATTGTAGTGGAAAGCAGTGAAAAAAATCTGTTTATTCATGTAAAAGATGACGGAATGGGAATGCAGGAAGAAAAGGTACAGGAGCTGAACCACATTTTTTATTCTC
>JBJFCH010000076.1:0-2465 GCA_051888835.1 Oliverpabstia sp.
GAAAAAATCGATGTAAGGCTCATTTGTCGGGCAACTCAACATTTTACGAGGTAATACTATGCAATTTGATATTCATACACATACAATCGCATCCGGTCATGGTACCAGCTGTACCATTGCTGATATGGCAAAGTCTGCCGCTGCCAACGGTTTATCTTTGGTTGGCATCAGTGATCATGGTCCCGCCACCATGTCAGCCGGAACCCCTTCTTACTTCCGCAGCCTGCTCATGGCTCCTCATTACCGCTGTGGTATTCGCCTGCTGTATGGTGCAGAAGTTAATATTCTGGATAATAAAGGCACGATTGATCTTGATGACAGTATTTTATCCCATCTGGATTATGCTATTGCCAGCATGCATATTCAAAACATGAAGCCCGGCACCTGTGAAGAAAACACACAGGCATACCTTGCTGCTATGAAACATCCGAAAGTAAAGGTAATCGGTCATTGTGACGATGTGAAATTTCCGGTTGACTACCGCACACTTGTCGCCGGAGCAAAGGAGCACCATGTGCTTTTGGAGCTTAACGAAGCTTCCCTCACACCCGGCGGATATCGGGGAGACACCCGGACAAACAATATAGAAATGCTTACCTGGTGCCGTCACTACAGTCATCCTGTGATCCTTTCCAGTGACAGTCACGGTCCCGAGCGTGTCGGACAATTCCCATATGGTATCGCATTACTGGAAGAAACCAGTTTTCCACAGGAACTCGTTCTGAACTATCGGCTGGCTAAGCTGATGGCTTTTCTTCAGGAATAAAAAGAGCAGGATCTGCAGAATATTCCCGGTATCAGGATATCATCTTCTTCTGCACCATTTCCGCTTATCTGCGAAAAGAGTATATCCAGTGCTTTTTTCGCAATTTCTTTTTCATCCTGTTTTACATGCATAAATCTGGTTCCTTCCGGAGCCATATAATCTTCATCTATACAGGCAATCCTTATCTCTTCTTCCGGCTTTATCTCCTCCAGTTTCATCGCCTGTATAATCTCAGGAACGATTCCATATTCACTTGCTATCACCGCATCCATTTCCTCTTTATTTCGTTCCAGAAATTTTCTGATTTCATATACTACCTTGGAATTCGGGTTATAATTCATATATTCCTCTCTGGTGATACCCGATGAAACGGCACAGATTCCAGCCTCCTCAAGTCTCAGCTTTTCCATTTCACCGATAAATCCATTTCTCCTCTCTTTCACCGAATCTGCCTGCTGGTCATCTGTAGATACAAAAGCAATTCTTCTATTACCTTCTTCTGCCAAAGCTCTTACCAAAGTCGCTGCTGCTGCTCTGTTATCTGTCCTCACAGACGGTACCGGTATTCCTTTCATCTTCTTATCAACAAGCACGACGGGAAAACCATTCAGACAAAGTCTTAGGATAGCCTGATTATAATGTTTTCCATGACTCGGCATGATTATCAGACCTTCCACTCCCAATGACATCAGAAAATCAATTTCTTTTGTCTCCTGTTCACGTTCTCCATAAGAAAAGCGCACAATTGTACAATATCCCGCACGCATTGCCAGTATATCCATCTGATACATCATTTCAAGTCCGAAAGGAGAAGAAATATGTTCCAGGATTACACCGATTATTTTTCCTTTTTTTACTGTCTTTTTCTCTGTTTTTGTTTTTTTGTTCACATAGGTGCCATTTCCCTGAACACGCTTCACATATCCTTCCTCAGCCAGAAGACACAGTGCTTTATTCAATGTGATCATACTTACCCCGTACTGTTCACACAATTCTTTATCCTCCGGTATTTTTTTCCCTTCCTCAAACTCACCATCACGAATTTCATTCAAAATAGAATCATGAACCTTTTGATACAAAAACACTTTTCCCATTGATACACCTTCTTCAGAATTTTCTTATATCCGTTTTCATTCGGAAAACTACATTTTATATATAATATTATAAAATATGTTTTTTAAATCAATCAAGTATTTTCACATTTTATTAAATATATTTTTTATTCCGTATTTTGTACAATATCCCTTTTAAAAACCATATATTTTGTGCTAATAGTAAATTTTATTCTCACTGATTTACAAAACATATTTTTTATGATAGTTTATGTATAAAATAAATGAAATACTGTTATTGAAAGGAGATTTACATGAACTGCGAGAATGTAACAAACGTTGTTGTTGTCTTCAAAACTCATCTGGATATTGGTTTTACAGGTTATGCCAAAGATGTACTTGATCAATATTGCACCACTTTCATTCCGGCTGCAGTTGATCTTGCTTTCCGTGTGAATACGCAGGCTCATAAGAAATTTGTATGGACGGTTGGTTCTTATCTGATTCACTATTATTTTAACCACGCTGCTGATGAAGATTGTGAACGTCTGGCTCAGGCTATTCGTCTCGGCTATGTCCGCTGGCATGGACTTGCCTGTACCACCCACACAGAATTGATGGATCGAAAACTTTTAGATTATGATCTG
>JBJFCH010000076.1:2565-17356 GCA_051888835.1 Oliverpabstia sp.
TGCCTGTACCACCCACACAGAATTGATGGATCGAAAACTTTTAGATTATGATCTGTCAATTTCTCAGTCTCTGGATGAAAAATTCGGTCTGAAAACAATTGCTGCAAAAATGACCGATGTCCCGGGACATACGATTGGTCTTGTTCCGGCAATGGCAGATGCCGGCATCCGTTACCTGCACCTTGGAGTCAATGCATCTTCCCGTGTTCCTTCCGTTCCTTCTATTTTTGTATGGAAATACGAAGATAAAGAAATCATCGTCAACTATGCCGGTGATTATGGGGATGCGGCCATACTGGAAAACGGAACCGCCCTTGAATTTTATCATGCTCACGATAACGCCGCACCGCCGACCCCGGAAGAACTCGATGAACTTTTCCTTAAATTATCCGAAAAATATCCAAATGCCCACATCGAAGCAGGTACTCTTGATGATTTTGCCAAAAGTGCTATATCCATCCAGAATTCTTTTCCTGTCATTACAGAAGAATTGGGAGATACATGGATCCACGGCGCCGGTACCGATCCGTTAAAAGTATCCTGGTTTCGCCGTCTCCTGTCATTAAAGGATAAATGGATCGCTGAAGGCAGACTTACAGAAGACAGTCAGGAATACCGGAATATGATGGAAAATCTTCTCCTGATCGTCGAGCATACCTGGGGTATGGATGTAAAAAAATATCTTCTTGATTTTTCAAACTGGGACAAAAAATCTTTTACTGCAGCACGGCAAAAAGATATCACAGACGAAACTTCCTATGGAATTTTCAATATGGGACTTCTAAACGGTATGTTGCCCGAACTGCATCACTATCATGGGGATACGATTCATTCTTCTTATTCCATATTTGAAAGTTCCCACCAGGAACAGAGGGACTATATAACTGCCGCTTTATCCCAACTTCCTGAAGATCTGAGAAAAGAAGCTATGAATGTCTTCGCCTTTGCTTATCCGTCTATTCCGGAAAAGGCTGCCCGTCATTCTGTTTATGAACCAATCACAATCGGAAGCTGCACATTGACCATTGGATGTCACGGTGAAATTCTGCGATTTACAGATGAAAATAATCATGTTGATAAAGAACTGGGACTGGGAACAATCGTATATGAAACCTTTGGCGGAAAAGAAGTTGATGACTGCTACTTCGATTACGGACGCGATCTGAAAGAAAACTTTTTCTGGGCAGAACCGGACTTTGGCAAGCCAGGACTTCGTTATTCAACGGAATTAACTCATAATTGCTTTGAACCGGCAGTAAAAGACATTTATTCCTCCGGCAAAGAAATCTATGTAACTCTCGCATTTTTACAGGAAGCATGCTGCTCTTACGGCTGCCCCAAAGAATTCACAATTATTTATAAGCCGGAAAACAACACCATTCAGGCAGAAGTATTCTGGAAAAACAAAGATGCCGTGCGAAGCCCGGAAGCCATCTGGTTCCATATCAATCCGCAGGTAACTTCACCTGAAAAATGGATGATGAATAAATCCGGTGCACAGGTCAGCCCGCACAATGTTGTTCATAATGGAAATAGAAAGCTGCATGCAGTTCAGAGTCTTCATTATGATTCCCCAACAGAACAGTTCGAGATTGTATCTCAGGATGCACCCCTGGTATCTCCGGGAGGACGCAACCTCTACAACACAGATAATACACTTCCCGATCTGAATCAGGGATTCTATTTCCTTCTTTACAACAATCGATGGGGAACCAATTTTAAACAGTGGTTTGATGAAGATATGCGTTTTTCTTTCACGATCCGTTTCTGATTTCTGGCACGCCTCGGCGTACCTACTATAAAACCTGTAAAGAAAAAGGTCAGTTCCAGGCATATAAACATGCCGCAACTGACCTTTTTCTTTCTCAATTTATTCTGATATTCCCTGACTTATTATATGCTTTTTCCACTGATAATCGCCATCGACCAGACTGACATTTTTTTCAATCGGAGCATCCGGAACTCTCAGGACAAAGACTTTACTCATATAAGGATTCGTAATCGGTTCTTTTGCATCGTCCCCTGAGCCTGTATTGACAGTGTCGTTTGTATCATCTGTTACACCTTCCACATTATCAGCCACAACCGCTGCCTTTTTTCCCGGCTGAAGTGATATGATAACACTCTGGTCACGGTCAACCCCCTGCACCATTCTGGAAGAAAGATCACCATTGCCGATCTCTGCCTCGATCTCCTGTACCTCATCGTCGGTATCCTGCGACTGTGTGGTGTCTGTCTCTGCCTCTTCCGGCTCAGTTGTCGGCGTCGGTGTCACAACATTTCCCTCTTCATCCAGCGCATCCTCACCATAAATAGTTTCTTTCAATCTGCGTATTGTAGGTTCCGAATTCGGCACCAGATTACCGTTAATGCTCTGGAACATTCCGTCATACGGGATTCTGTCCTGTACAATATTATAATTCAGCAAAGTTGGTGCCTTAGCAAGAAGACCCCAGAATTCACTTTCCGGTATGTTATGCGTCAACATAGGCAAAAGTCTGGTAGCAAGTCTGTCGATATCCTCCAAATCCATAGCCTTCACTTTGTCAAGAAGCTTCATCAAAACCTCTCTCTGCCGCTCTGTTCGCTGATAATCGGAATTCCCTACTTTACGGATTCGTGCATAAGCTACTGCCTGCATACCGTTACATTCATAAGTTCCCTCTCCGGGAATCAGATATTTTTTAGACTTTAACCCAAGAATCCGGCATTGCTGCTTGATACTCTTATTGGCATTCTCCGCCTCTTTTTCCGTAAAGGTGATCTCGATCGTACCAATCTCATCTACAATGTCAATCATATTACCAAAATCCACCGTAACGTATCGATCGACATCTATTTTAAAATTTTCCTCTATCGTCTGTGTCAGCAAAGGACCACCGCCATTGGGATAAGCCGCGTTCAATTTCCTATAACCTATTCCCGGTATCAAAGCACGGGTATCTCTCATCAAGGAGATCATGGATATTTTATGAAGTCGATAATTGATAGATATTAAAATCATGGAATCCGAATTGCCCACCCAATTTTCTTGTGTGGTATCCAAACCTACAAGAACAACATTATAGACATTGCCATCGGTTGTAATCGGCTCCGTAGACGCATAACGCGCCATATTCTCCTGTGCTTCCAGAAGTTCAGGATCCAACTCTTCCTCTTCCGGCTCTTCTTCCTCCACTTCTTCTTCCTCTACTTTATTCTCTGCTTCGGCAGCTTCTCTTTCTGCTTTCTGTTGTTCAATCTGCTGCACAGCTTCTTCATCTGACACAAAATTGGTTTTTGCATAATATCTGTGTCCCAGAAAATATACCGTACCAACCAGTACGGCTATGATTGCAAGAACAACCAGTACGACAATTCCGGCCTTTTTCTTTTTCGACATGGGCCAAGCCTCCATTCACTTTTACCATACTCAAAAAATGATAACACCTGTACCGGCTTTTGTCAAATTCTGTCGTCGATTATTTTACATTTTTCTTACCTTTTCATTACAGGCGTTTCAGCCATTTCAAAGCCAAATCCACCCAGAGAGAGTTGCCATCCGGAAATTCCATCATACCGTTTGTTACCGTATCATCGCAAAGAGACAAGCCATGATCTCCTTTTTCAAAAATATGAAGTTCAAAAGGAATTCTATTTTTTCTCAAAGCCACTGCAAACTGCAGAGAGTTTTCTACCGGAACAGAAGGATCCTCCTGTGTATGCCATAAAAATGCCGGAATTGTTTTTTCGGATACTCTTTTTTCCATAGAAGCTTCTTCCGCCTGCTTTTCAGTAAAATCTTTTCCGAGAAGCAGTTCTCTGGATTCTTCATGAGTAAATTCCCTCATAGTTATAACAGGATAGCTGAGGATCATACCATCCGGCTTCCACATTTTTTTCACACCTTCTGTGGGATATTCTTTTCCCAATACCGTTTCCAGTAGCGGTTCATCCCACAGATTTCCGAGACAGGCACAGAGATGTCCTCCCGCAGAGAATCCGGCAATCACAATTTTCTCCGGATCAACAAAATACTCTTTTGCATGACTTCTTACATATGCCACGGAAGCAGCCAATTCCAGAAGTGCACTGGGATATCTGGAAGGCGCCACACTGTACTGCAGAACAAATGCCTGAACGCCTGCTGCCAGATAACGCATCGCCACAATCTCCGCTTCCCGGTCAGACTTAAATCGGTATGCACCTCCCGGACAGATCACAACAGCCGGCCGTTTATGGGAAGTTGCCAGTTCCTCCGATTCTTTCATAACATATGTATATAGTTTTGGCTGATATCCATCCTGTATAGCTCCTGCCTTTTCATAGTCAACTTTAATAGCAATCACATCATGAATCATATCTTCCACCCTCTTTATTTCTGACCGTAATATGCGTTTTCTCCATGTTTGCGGTAATAATGCTTATCCTGAAGTTCCTGAGGTGCCGGCTGAACCTTTGGATTAATCATTTCACATCGGGCTGCCATTTTCGCTACTTCTTCCAGAACAACCGCATTATGTACCGCTTCATGACCATCTTTTCCCCAGGTAAACGGTCCGTGATTTTTGCATAATACTGCCGGAACCGCCTCATAATCTTTTTCTTTAAAGTAATCGACAATCAGAAGGCCTGTATTTTTCTCATAGGCCGTATCAATTTCCTCTTTTGTCAGACAACGAAGGCATGGCACTTCTCCGTAAATGTAATCCGCATGAGTCGTTCCATAACAGGGAATTCCCCTTCCGGCCTGTGCCCAGCTTGTTGCCCAGGAAGAATGGGTATGAACGATTCCTCCTATTTTTGAAAATGCCCGGTATAGTTCCAAATGCGTAGGTGTATCCGAAGAAGGGTTGTATTTTCCTTCTATTTTATTGCCATCCAGATCCATGATCACCATATCTTCCGGTGTAAGTTTATCATAATCCACACCACTGGGTTTGATTGCAAAATATCCTGTCTCACGGTCAATCTGACTTACATTTCCCCAGGTAAAAGTGACAAGACCATGTTTGGGCAAAAGCATATTTGCCTCATAAACCTGCTGTTTCAGTTCTTCCAACATATGTTTGAACCTCCATTTTTCTCTCCATTAAAGATTATCCACCGCTGCTCGCTCAATGGCAATTCCTTTTTTATATCGTTCCATAAATTTCTCGAATCCTTCTACATCTTCCGGGTCCGGAGACATCTGTTCGCTTTCCACTTTCGAAAATACTCTGTTTTCCAGATAATCCGACAAAGATTCTTTTTCTTCTCTGTTTTTCATATAAGCTGCCAGAAGCGCAATACCCCATGCACCGCCCTCACCGGCTGTTTCCATAACCGCCACCGGTGCATTCATGGCTCCTGCCATAAACTTCTGTCCCACTCCTTTTGTCTTAAATAATCCGCCATGACCGAGAAGCTTGTCCACTACTACCCCTTCTTCCTTCAAAAGGATATCCATACCAATTTTTAATGCACCCATGCAGGTGTACAGATGAGTCCGCATGAAGTTTGCCAGATTAAATTTACTTTCCGGATTCCGGACAAAGAGAGGTCTTCCCTCTTCAAAATGCGTAATATGTTCTCCTGAATAATAGCAGTAGGAGAGCAATCCTCCACAGTCTGCATCGCCTTCCAGTGCTTTTCTGTATAAGGTACCATACAGTTCATTAGTATCCACTTTCGTCCCAAAGCTTTCCAGCGTTTCCTTCATCAGACCAACCCATGCATTCAGATCGGAAGTACAGTTCTGGGAATGCACCATTGCCACCGGGCTTCCGTCCGGAGTCGTAACCGGATCAATTTCTTCGTAAACTTTTGAAAGAGGCTTTTCCAGAACAATCATAGCAAAAATGGAAGTTCCCGCTGACACATTGCCGGTTCTTTTTGCAACACTGTTAGTGGCAACCATACCGGTCCCTGCATCACCTTCCGGTGGGCACACAGGAATATCCGCCCGTAAAGTTCCTGTGGGATCTAAC
This sequence comes from Oliverpabstia sp., assembly GCA_051888835.1. Taxonomy (GTDB): domain Bacteria; phylum Bacillota; class Clostridia; order Lachnospirales; family Lachnospiraceae; genus Oliverpabstia. The sequence goes on from JBJFCH010000076.1 coordinate 8,514, forward strand.
AATTTTGCGCCCTTTTCTGTCAGTTTTCCTGCTGATTCTCCTGCATTTTTTACAATAGGAAGTACATCTCTCAGCTTCCATGGAAACTTTTTATCCGCAATCAATGCGTCAAATTTTTCCACCATTTCTTCATTATAATCCATTGCATCCGAATCAATAGGAAATACACCGGAGGCATCACCTACACCCAGAATCTTTTCTCCTGTAAGCTGCCAGTGAATATAACCGGCAAGGGTCGTCACAAAATCCAGCTTCTCCACATGACTTTCTTCATTCAGGATTGCCTGGTACAGATGCGCGATGGTCCATCTCTGCGGAATCTGCTGTCCGAAAAGTGGAGTCAAAATCTTTGTTGCAGGCTCTGTAATATTATTTCTCCAGGTACGAAACGGCACCAGCAATTCATTTTCTTTATCAAAAGCCATATATCCATGCATCATGGCGCTGAATCCTATTGCTCCCACCGATTCCAGTACAACTCCGTACTGCTCTTTCACATTCTCTGTCAAATCCCTGTAACTTTCCTGCAGTCCTTTCCATATAGCTTCCAGACTGTAGGTCCAGATTCCGTCTATATATTGGTTCTCCCATTCATGACTTCCTGAGGCTATGGTCTCATGGTCATCTCCGATCAGCACAGCTTTAATTCTTGTTGACCCAAACTCAATCCCGAGGCTGGTTTTTCCTGCCTGAATTTCAGAAGCAATCTGTTCTTTTTCTCTGCTCATATAAAAATCCCCCAATTCTATTTTATTTACTTACTATCTATAATACATGGAATTCCATTTCAATTCATTCTTAAACTCACGTATCTTGGTATCGCTATCGATATATACCGCTTCAATACCCATAGCGTCTGCCCAGTCCCCCATCTGTTCTGCAGTCAGATCATATGAAAATGCTGTATGATGTGCCCCACCTGCCAGTATCCATGCCGCAGCTCCTGTTGCCAGATCCGGTTTCGGAGTCCAGAATGCAGTCGCCACCGGAAGCTTGGGCATCGGTTTTTCTACTTTCTTACAATCTACCTCATTGATAATAAGGCGGAAGCGATTACCAAGATCAATCAGAGATGTGGCAATTGCCGGTCCTGTTTTCGATGTAAATACAAGTCTTGCCGGATCCTCTCTGTTACCCATGGTCAGAGGATTTACTTTTATGGAAATCGGTCCCTCCGAAATGGTCGGACAAACCTCCAGCATATGGGCCTGCAGGATTCCTTCTTTACCCGGAACAAGATTATAAGTGTAATCTTCCATAAAAGAAGTTCCCTTTGCATCAGGCATACCTGCAGTCATAATTTTCATGAGGCGTACCATGGCAGCCGTTTTCCAGTCACCTTCCGCACCAAATCCATATCCTTTTTCCATCAGTCTCTGAATCGCCAGCCCCGGCAACTGTTCCAACGCTCCAAGATCACCAAAATGCGTTACAATTGCCTGATAGTTTTTCTCTTCCAGAAAACGCTCAAATCCAATCTCGATCTGCGCCTGTACTGCAACATGGCGTTTAAATTCCTCCGGATCTCTTCCTTCCAGAAGAATATCATATTTGCTGAAATATTCCTCCACCAGGGCGTCCACATCGCCTTTACCTACTGCCTGAACTGCTTCCGCTATTTCATTGACCGGATACGCATCCACTTCCCATCCGAATTTGATCTGTGCTTCCACTTTATCTCCTTCGGTAACAGCAACGTTTCTCATGTTGTCCGCAATCCTCATCACACGAATATGGCTGCTCTCCATAATTCCAATTGCCGTCCGCATCCAGGATGCGATCTTTTCCTGTACTTTTTTGTCTGCCCAGTGTCCTACGATCACTTTGCGTTCAATTCCCATTCTGGAAACGATATGTCCATATTCTCTGTCTCCATGTGCAGACTGATTCTCATTCATAAAATCCATATCAATCGTATCATAAGGAATTTCCTGATTAAACTGTGTATGAAGGTGCAGTAATGGTTTTCTGTATTCCTGCAATCCCAGGATCCACGACTTAGCCGGTGAAAAGGTATGCATCCACGTGATCACACCTGCACATTCCGCATCCGCATTGGCTTCATTGAAGGTTTTCCGGATCACTTCATTCGTGATCAGAGTAGGTTTCAGTACCACCTCATAAGGCAGAATTCCTGATTTGTTCAGCTCTTCCACAATAATGCGTGAATGCTCTGCCACCTTTCTCAGGCATTCATCTCCATATAAATCCTGAGAACCTGTGGCAAACCAAAATTTGTAGTTTTTCATTTCTTTCATGATTTAATCCTCCCGTTTATTATTTTATCTGCGTTTTTTGCAGGAATTCCGTATGATCAGTTCCGGTTCCATCAACCTTTGTACCTTACTTTCTTCCTCCGATACTCCACGAATCTGTTCCAGCAAAAGTACCGCGGCCATCTCACCCAGTTTTTCCTGAGGATGTGCAATCGTAGTAAGACCAAGCGGACCTGACTGTGCATAGAACGAATTGTCATATCCGGTGACAGAAACATCTTCCGGGACTTTCATTCCCATTTCTTTCAGTTTTTCTATCACTTCCACGGCAATCTGATCATTGTAGCATACAACTGCGTCCATAGAAATGCCCTGTTCAAGCATCATTTTTACCATTACTGCCGGCTTAACTTTCCTGTCTTCCGTGTGAAACCATATCACCCGTTCCGGAAGATAAGGCATCCCGGCTTCCTGCAGTGCTCTCGCATAGCCTTTGTGCCGCTCTGCTCCCTGACTGTCATCTGCCTTGAAAATGCCCAGAATATCTTTGTGTCCTATATCAATCAGATACTTTGTGATCAGATAACCGCCTTTAGCATCATCCATTCGAATTGCGGGTTTTTCCTTCATCTGTGGATAGCATCCCTGAATAAAAATATAGGGGATCCTGTATTCATCCAATTTTTTATACAGGTGCATATTGCGGCAAAGAATCTGACTTTTACTCGGTTCAATAATTAACCCATCCACATCTTTAGTCAAAACATCTTCCAGGCACTGTGCCTCTTTTCGCCTGCTGTTTCCCGTATTTTTCAGAATAATACTATACCCTTGTTCTGTCAGTACTCTGTCTATTCCCTGAATCAATCTGGGAAATATGTAATCAGAAATGTAGGTAGTAATCACCGCAATGTTTTTAGAATTTTTCCTGTGACGCATTCTCTCCGAACAAAAAGTTCCACGACCATGCTCAGCAGTCACGTATCCCTCATTTTCCAGTATCGCCAGGGCTTTTCTTACCGTATGTCTGCTGATACCGTATCCGACCGATAATTCATTCTCCGAAGGCAGGCGATCGCCCGGTCGAATCTCTCCGGACAGCATCTTTCCTTTTAGCTCTTCCATCAGTGCCATGTATTTTGATTTCCCACTGTCCTGCACAAATCCACTCCCCCTTTCTACAAAATAGCCGCATCATTCCTTTATCTGAAAACTATTTTACAACTTGTATGCACATCTTTACAAGTTGTATTTTGATATAAAAAAACTATCTGAAAATTTTTGTGTTATTAGCCAAAAATCAACAGATAGTTTTTACAAACTGAACATTTATTTTACCGGAACTTCAATCAATTCTTTCGGCGAGTGTGCCAGATTACGATATCCATCCTCTGTCACCACTACCATATCCTCAATCCGGACTCCGCCGAATCCCGGAACATAAATTCCCGGCTCAACAGTTTCCACCATTCCGGCCTGCAAAACGGTTTCATCTGACGGTGACAGGCGTGGATTTTCATGAATAAACAGCCCTACGCCGTGACCCAATCCATGGCCGAAACACTCTCCATAGCCTGCCTGTGTGATGATATCTCTTGCCACCTTATCCACACTTTTCCCGGTCACACCGGCTTTCAGAGCAGCCAGTGCAGCCAACTGTGCTTTCAGTACTGTATTGTAGATTTCTTTTTGCTTTTCACTGGCCTTTCCCAAAACGACCGTTCTTGTCATGTCAGAACAGTATCCTTTGTATTTGCATCCAAAATCCATTGTGACAAAATCGCCCTCTTCCAGTTTTTTCTCACCCGGAATTGCATGGGGCATAGAAGAATTCAGTCCGGAAGCAATTATCGTATCAAAACTTGTATTTTCTGCCCCTTCTTTTTTCATCAGATACTCCAGTTCGGCCGCAACTTCCAACTCTGTCATCCCCGGTTTTAACAGGGTAAGAATTTTTTCAAATGCTTTATCTCCGATTTCTTCTGCTTTTTGCAGATAGCTCAGTTCTTCTTCTGTCTTGATTCGACGAAGTGCATCTACACGTCCTCCCATGGGAACCCACACATCCACCTTCAGCGCCTCTTTCAATTTATCAAACTGTGCGCAAAGCAAGGATTCATTTTCATAACCCATAGTAAATTCACCGGTTTTATCTTCCGCGGCAATGCATTCACTGAGAATTACTTCCCTTTTATGTTTTGCATTTTCCTCAATGACAGTAAAATCACTTTCTTTTTCAGCCTGTTCCGTATAACGGGAATCTGTAATCAACACTTTCCGGCTTTCCGAAATATACAAAATACCTTCTCCGCCCCGGAAGCCACTTATATGCCGCATATTATAAGGATCGGCAATCACCATAGCATCCAGATGCAGTTCTTCCATTATTGACTTCATCTTTCAAACCTCCAAATAATCGTTTATACAGCTGCAAGAGCCTGATCCAGATCTGCAATAATATCATCCACATCTTCAATTCCCACAGACAGACGGATCAGATCCGGCAATACTCCTGCTTCCAGAAGCTGCTGTTCATTCAGCTGACGATGTGTGTGGCTGGCAGGATGCAGAACACAGGAACGGGCATCCGCCACATGTGTAACGATTTCAACCATTTTCAGAGCATTGGTAAAACGCATTGCTCCTTCTTTTCCGCCTTTCGGTCCGAAACAGAGCACTCCACAGACTCCGTTTGGCATATATTTCTGTGCCAAAGGATAATACTTACTGCTTTCCAGTCCGGCATACTCAACCCATGCAACTTTTTCATGATTTTCCAAAAACTTTGCAACTTTCAGCGCATTCTCACAATGGCGCTGAACTCTCAGATGAAGTGTTTCCAGTCCCAGGTTTGTAAGAAAAGCATTCTGTGGGGACTGACATGCTCCCATATCTCTCATAAGCTGAACGGTAGCTTTGGTAATGTAAGCCCCTTTTCCAAAACGCTGTGTATAAATGATTCCATGATAAGATTCGTCCGGTGTAGTCAGACCCGGATACTTATCTGCATGTGCATCCCAGTCAAAATTTCCACTATCCACGATACAACCGCCTACAGAAGTGGCATGTCCATCCATATATTTCGTTGTAGAATGGGTTACAATATCCGCTCCAAATTCAAAAGGACGACAGTTGATCGGTGTAGCAAATGTATTGTCACAGATCAGAGGAACTCCATGGCTATGTGCCAGCTTTACAAACTTATCAATATCCAGCACAACTCCTGCCGGATTGGATACTGTCTCAGCGAAAACAACCTTTGTATTTGGTTTGAAATATTTCTCCAGCTCTTCTTCCGGAAGTTCCTGATCCACCAGAGAAGTTTCAATTCCAAATCTCTTTAATGTTACCGAAAGAAGATTAGATGTTCCCCCATATACTTTAGACGCGCAGATTACATGATCTCCTGCTTCACAGATATTGGTCACTGCCAGCATCGTAGCCGCCTGACCGGAGGAAGTAAGCATCGCAGCGACACCGCCTTCCAGATCACAGATCTTTTTTGCTACCAGATCACAGGTGGGATTCTGCAGCCGTGAATAAAAATATCCGTCAGCCTCCAGGTCAAATAACTTTCCCATTTCCTCACTGGTTTCATAACGAAATGTAGTACTTTGATAAATCGGCAGCACACGGGGTTCTCCATTCTTTGGTTCCCAGCCACCCTGTACACAGATAGAATCTCTTTTCAATGCCATAATGTATCCTCTTTTCTTTTTATTTTTATACGTTTTAGATACGTACATATTATCTGTTCTTTTCGTAAATAACCTGAAGACCTTTCAATAGAAGATCATCATCAAGGATTACCTTTTCTCTGCAATGAGGAATAATACTTTTTGCCAGTCCGCCTGTTGCCACAACCGTTGCTTTACAGCCCAGTTCTTCTTCTATTCTGACAATCAGTCCGTCAACACTGGCTGCATTACTGTTGATTACCCCGCTCTTCATACATTCAATGGTATTTTTACCAATCGTACGCTTCGGCGGTAACAGATCAATCCCGGAAAGCTGTGCAGCCTTTGCCGTTAACGCATCCAAAGCAGTCCGCACACCCGGAAGGATCATTCCTCCGATGTAATTTTTCTTTTCATCCACCACACAGACCGTAGTTGCCGTTCCCATGTCAAATATTATCAATGGGGTCGGATATTCCGCAATCGCTCCTACTGCATCTGCGATGAGATCACTTCCTACCTGTGCCGGGTTATCCATGAGAATATTCATGCCTGTTTTAATTCCCGGTCCAAGCACCATCACTTCACGGTGCAGAATCTTTTCCGCGGCAATACGAACAATCTGCGTAATCTGTGGAACAACGGAACACACAATTCCACCGCTCAGCCTTTCAACTTCAATCTGATAAATATCCAGAACATTTTTTATCATAATCGCATATTCCAGCTCTGTCTTGCTTCTGTCTGTAGACAGACGCTCTATAAAATATGTTTTTTCGTGATCTATACATCCGACCACAATATTTGTATTTCCAATATCAATTGCTAAAATCATGCCCAAACTCTCTTTCTGTGTCCTTATTTTTCTTTATCAGCCTAAGGTTTCTTCTGAATTGACGGAACAAGACGTGCCTTTACCAGAGCAGCTCCTACCGCACCTGTGATGATAGTAGAAGAAACCATTTCACATACTGCATTGATACCGACAAAGGTACATACAAAAACAATTACGTTTTTCCCGCCCATCAGTCCCTGTACATATTCCGTATTTCCATAGAGCAAAATCAGGGCTGCCATAAAAAATACCGTATTTAAAAATGCTGAGAAGAATCCGGTAACCGTGCAGGCCAGATAGGAATTTTTCCATTTTCTCACCGCCTGGAAAATGTATCCTAATAAAAACCCGTCAAGAACACGTGGTACAAATCTCTGTATAAATGCCAGAATCGGATTGATTTCAAATAATATAGCTCCCATTGCACTGGTTCCGCCTACTCCGATGCACTGCAGAAAACTGGTAAGTCCAAACACAGCTCCGGCGATTGCACCGCCTGCCGGTCCCAGAGTAATTGCACAAATTGCCACCGGAATCATATTAAAAGTAATTGCCAGGGGACCGATATTCAGATACCCTAACGGTGTATAGGCCATAAGAAGCAAAACTCCTGTCATAAGCCCGAGGATTGCAAGCTGCGTTGTTTTAGATTGTGTTTTCATATTTTTTCTCCTTGTTATTATTCCCGTCAGAATTTCATTTCTACGAGATACAATACATAGATGGGCATATTGCCCGGTTTACATGTAACAGTTACTGTTCATCAAGCAAACAGCAGATTTTATCGAGAATCTGTACTGCAGTCTCTTCCTTGCTCAGCAATGGAAGTTCTGTTTCCTCATCTCTTGTAATCAGAGTCACCACATTGGTGTCACCGGCAAACCCGGCTCCCGGTACTCTCAGGTTATTTGCCACGATCATATCCAGGTTCTTTTTCGCCAATTTTGCTCTGGAATTACCCAACATATTTTCTGTCTCCATTGAGAATCCACATAAAAACTGATCTGACCGTTTATGCTCTCCCAAATACTTCAGGATATCATCCGTACGCTCCAATTCCATAAAAAGAGCATCATCCGACTTTTTTACTTTTTCCGCACTTACCTGTCTGGGGCGATAATCCGCCACAGCAGCAGCTTTGATCACAATATCCTGCTCTGCAAATTTTTCTGTAACTGCCTCAAACATCTCTCTGGCGGTCGTTATTTCTACAATATTCATAAACAACGGTCTCGAAAGACTCGTTTTTCCGGTCACCAGAGTCACATCCGCCCCTCGGAAGCTGCAAACCCTCGCAATTGCATACCCCATCTTTCCTGTAGAATGATTAGTCAAATATCTCACCGGATCCACAGGCTCCTGGGTCGGTCCGGCTGTCACAAGTATTTTTTTTCCGGTCAGATCTTTCTCATATGCAATCTCTCTCAATATATATTCCAAAAGCACTTCCGGCTCCGGCATCTTTCCTGCCCCAATATCCTTACAGGCTAACATTCCTACAGCCGGTTGTATCACCTCAAATCCGTATTTTGCAAGGATCTTAAGATTGTCCTGAACAATAGGATTTTCATACATATTTGTATTCATGGCAGGCGAAATAATTTTTTTGCATTTACAAGCCAGTATGGTGGTTGTCAACATATCATCCGCAATCCCATGAGCCAGTTTTCCAATCACATTTGCGGAGGCCGGAGCTATCATCACAACATCTGCTCTCTTTGCCAGAGATACATGCTCCACGCTGAATTCAAAATTTCGATCAAAGGTATCTACAAGACATTTATTACCGGTCAACGTCTCAAAAGTGATCGGATTAATAAAATTCGTGGCATTTTTTGTCATCATCACCTGCACATCCGCATGAAGTTTGACAAGACTGCTTGCCAATGATGCAATCTTATATGCTGCGATACTTCCGGTCACAGCCAAAACTACCGTTTTTCCCTTTAACATATTGCCAATATCCTTCCTGGTTTTTATTTTGTTCACGTTAGGAAATCCATAGATATTATAGTAGCTGGCAAGCCAAAAAGCAAGTATCGGAGTGTGCAAAGACCAATACAAAATAAATTTTTCTTCGAAACCGATGGAATAATTCTCCCATCTATGTTAAAA
>JBJFCH010000077.1:0-17120 GCA_051888835.1 Oliverpabstia sp.
ATTGCTCCGCTTCCACTAAGATAGTACCAAGTATTTCCCTGTTTCAGCCATCCGGTCTGCATCGCTCCGCTGGCATTAGAATAGTACCAAGTACTTCCATCCTGATACCAGCCAGTCTTCATAGCACCAGTAGCAGGATCCAGATAATACCAGGTATTTCCCTGTTTCAGCCATCCAACAGCGATCGCTCCGCTGTTACGCATCCAGTACCAGCTATTTCCCAGCTTATGCCATCCACCGCCAAGCATGGCTCCGCTGGCATCACAATAATACTTATTTCCGGCAGTATCTGTAAAGAATCCCGTCTTCATAATACCATTCTGTGGATCCATATAGTACCATTTACCACCGATACTTCTCCATCCTGTAGCTGTCTTACCATTTTCAAACCAGTACCAATTACCGTCAATCTTTTTCCATCCATTAATATTCTGGGAAGCAATCTGATGCTTTTCATTAAAATAATATGCTTTTCCTTCAATTGTCACCCAGCCGGTATATTCCTGAATAATTCCATCACTGTTCAGATAATATGTAGCACCATCAATTTTCTGGAAACCTGTCGCCAGAACCGCTTCCCCATTGGCTGCATCAAGATATTTTCCTTCGAACTCTAATATACCATTCTTGGATGTATCTACACTTCCGTCTTCATTCAGGAAATAATATGTTTCTTCAATCAGCTGCCAGCCAGTTTTATCAGATGCCTGGGTACCATCTTCATTTATATAGACCCATTTATCTTCTACTTTCTTCCAACCTGCAACTAATTCGGGATCTTCTGCCTCCGCACTCGGTAGGATCAATTTTCCAAGTCCCTTTTCCGGAGAATTTACTTCTTCCGAATATACTGCAACCGAATAGCTTCCTTCCGTAATACCGGTATCATCTTCATCCAGAGTTTCAAGATCTTCCTCTGTAACATCTACAGTACCTTTCGTTACCAGCAAACCACCTTCAATGAAATAATAATCACCATTCCACTTATAAACTCCATCAACTGTTACAGAAGTGTCATCTTCTTTCTTTACCAGACTCCATGTACCATTTTCTTCATCATAAGTCCATTTATATGGTGATTCATCGATTTGCTCAACCGTACTAACAACTTGATCAGGATCTATCTCAGTTGCCGCTACCGGCGCACCGACAGATAACGCTATCATGATACCAAGTCCCATCAACAGACTTCGTCTTACCCTCATTTTTGTTCCTCCTTCAAAATCATTCATACAAAGTTATTGTAGTACAAAGCTCAAATTTTTTCAATCAATATATGGTAACTTTTTTATTACAATTTTCTTTTTCTTTTCTCCCTACTTGACATTCTTCTGTAACTACACTAAAATCAAAAAATAATATATACAGGAGGCTTCACATGTTTAAAAGCGATTTTGAGGCCCACTATCAGAATGGGGATTATGAAGCGATTTCTCAATATAAAGTAGATAATGCCATCATTATGGCTGCCGGTTTTTCTTCCAGGTTTGCACCTCTTTCCGACACTACTCCCAAAGCTTTGCTGAAAGTTAAAGGGGAGATTATGATTGAACGTCAGATACGTCAGCTGATTGAGGCTGGAATCCCGGAAATCTATGTGGTTGTGGGTCATAAGAAGGAAATGTTCTATTATCTTTCCGATAAGTATGGTGTTCACATCATAGAAAATCCGGATTACGCTTCCAGGAATAATCATTCCTCTATCTATGCAGCAAAAGAATATTTGGGCAATTCTTTTATTTGTTCTGCAGATAATTATTTTATGGAAAATGTTTTTGAACCTTATGTATATGAGCCTTATTATTCTGCCATATATATCAGCGGTCCAACCAGGGAATATTGTCTGTCCACCAATTTTAATGGGCGAATCACTCATGTTAAAATCGGAGGTTCCGATTCCTGGTGTATGATGGGACATTCCTATTGGGACAGAAGCTTTTCTAAGCGTTTTGTCGACCTCCTTGAAGCAGAGTATGATCTGCCTCAGACCAAAGATATGTATTGGGAAGGTATCTACATCAGACATCTGGATAAACTGACACTGTATATACGTAAGTATCCGGATGGTATTATTCGAGAATTCGATAATCTCGATGAACTTTGTCTTTTTGACACATCTTACATTCCATATAGAGATTCTTTATCAAAACAGACCGATTCCAAATGAATCGGTTTTCTTTTCTTGTTTTTTTACTTTTTTGTGTTTTTTTCGACATATTATGTCTAATTTCTCGAATAAATATATGGGAATAATTTCCAGGAAAGGAGACATAAGATGAAGAATTTAAAAGAGTTACCATTAAGACTGGGTATACACAGAACCTATAAAGGATACCATTTTCTGGTTGCCTGTCTTGAACTTGCTTTAGAGGATGAAACCAATCTTCTTTACATCACAAAATACATTTTTCCAACTGTTGCGCGAAAGTACCACACCAACGTTTACTGTGTCGAACGAAACATACGCACCGTTATCCACAATTGCTGGAACTCACCCTGTCGTGAAATCCTCCAGTCAATGGCACCGTATCCACTGGAAAAACCGCCCACTGTAGGGGAATTCATCGATATATTGTATTGGGAACTCAAATCAGATTCTAAGGAATAGTTTTGATGAAATATGGATTAAAATGATATGAGGAAGAAAAGAATACTGGAAAATATTCCCTGATAAAAGACTCGCTTAACGAGTCCTGCACGGGATTCGGTTCTATTTAACTGACAGATTGCATATCCGAATCCCGTGCATTCCCGTTGAATATACTTACTTTTTCTCAATCAGACAAATTACTTCCACATGGGCGGTGAAAGGAAACATGTCAACCGGACAGATTTTTTTCACTCTATAGCCTTTCCCGGTAAGATATTGGAGATCACGTTTCAGCGTCTCCGGATTACATGATATATATACAATCTTTTCCGGTCCCATTTTGACTGCGGATGCCATGAATTTCTCATCACTTCCGGCACGGGGAGGATCCATAAATACCACATCCGCCCGTTCCCCATTTTGTGCCATATTTAAAAGGAATTCACCGGCATCTCCCTGATAAAATCGTGTGTTTTTGATGCCGTTTCTTTTTGCATTTCCTACTGCATCTTTCACTGCCTCGCAGTTCAATTCGATTCCGATCACTTCCCCGCAATGTGACGCTGCAATCAAACCTATCGTACCGATTCCGCAATATGCATCTATCACTTTTTCTTTTCCATTCAGACCTGCCAAAGCAATTGCTTTTTTGTACAAAACCTCTGTCTGAACCGGATTTACCTGATAAAACGAATTCGGAGATATTCGAAATCTGCATCCACACAGTTCATCTTCAATGTATCCTTTTCCATACAGGACAATATTTCTGTCGCCCAGTACCATACTTGTGGATCTGTCATTTATATTGAGAACAACTGTGGTAATACATGGATGTTCTTTCCTCAATGCTTTCACAAAATTGTTTTTTGAGGGAAATATAGGCGATGCCGCCACCAGAACTACCATCATTTCTCCTGTTGATTTCCCACATCGTATTAAAACATGTCTCAAAAGCCCATAACCACTATCTTCATTATAGATTTTTATTTTAAATGATTTTGCCAGTTTTCTTATTGTAAGAATCACCCTGTCAGCTTCCTGATTTTCTATTTGACAGGATTCGACCGGAACCACTTTATGTGTTCCTTCCTCATATATCCCTGACATAACTTCACCGTTTCTCTGATGCTTATATACAGCATGAACTTTATTCCGATAATAATATGGATTATTCATTCCCAGAATCGGTTCCGGTTTCCCATAGTTTTTCAACAATTTTTGCACATAAATCTGTTTTTCCTTCAACTGTACGCTATAGTCAGTTCCTTGATACTGGCAGCCGCCGCATTTTCCTTCATAAGGACATTTTTTTATCTTTTCCATTTCTATTTCTTTCATTTTTTTAATCTCCATTTTACATTTCCTCTCATAACCTTTATAATAAAATAAAAAGGGGAGGATATCTATGAAAAATAAGTATATCTTTACAACATTATTCGTTTTATTTACTATTATGGCAACCTCATGTCAGGCTCGATCCGCTCAAACGACCGCACAAAAAGAGATAACTCTTGAGGACAGTGCAGAAACCGATTCGAATTCAGATATTTCAGATGCTTCTGTTTCGGCAGAAGACAACAATGCTTCAACAGAAACAGATGCCCCTATTACTTCTGAGGTATCTGCAGCATTCATGGAAGAACAGACACTTTTGGAATATGAAGGACTTTCCCTGAAAGCACTGTCATGGGATCCGGATACCGCAAACCTGGAAATTCAGGCACAAAATTCTTCTCAGCAAGATTACATAATCCAGTTTTCAAACACTTCTGTTAACGATTATATGATCGAACCAAACTTCAACATGAACGTAAAAGCTGACGCTCAGGCTGAAAACAGTGCAGAATTTTCACTTGACGATTTTGATTCCTGTGGTATCGAAGAAGCCACACAGATTCAAACAAAGATTTTACTGTTAGATTCTGTATCTTTTGATACCATATATACTTCAGATTATATCACAATTCAGACGGGTGATCCTGACAGACAGCAAGTTTTTGACGAATCCGGTGACATTTTGTACGATCAGGAGGGATTAAAACTGATTTCCAAAGGATTTGTCGATGATCCGGAATGGGGGAAACTCTGGAAAATATATATTTCCAATGATACTGACCAGGATTTATGCATTTATTCACCGAATGTCACACTAAACGATCATACTATGGATGTGATTTTTTCTGCGACTGTTCCGGTCGGCAAAAAAGCTGTAAGTTCCATGACTGTATTTCAAAGTGATCTGGATGACTGTCAGATCAATGAAATCACTTCTGCCCGGTTTACACTCCATCTAAAGAATCCGGCAACCTTTGAAACGATTCAGACCATTGATGACATTTCATTGAGAAATCAATAACCTGATAGTTTTAAAAACAATCCCGGGGATTTAATCCCCGGGAATTTTATCTTTCCTGACGTTTTGTTTCTATCCGACTGTATTTTCCACCTTTGTAAGCTGTATTGTAGTCACAGTAGTTTCCACCTGTTCATATCCATCCGGCAGTGTTACTGTCACAGGCAATGTATATTCCCCCGCCAGTTTATCTTTCAGGTCGATGGACACCTTAATCTGATCCGCTGTCAGTGCTGACAATTCTGTCTGTGTTGCTTTTACACGAACTGTAACCGTATCCTGATTGAATCCAACTCTTAGATTTTCTCCCAGGTCATTGACTTCAATATCACTGGTTTTCACTTCGAATTCTTTACTTCCATATGGCAATATACTCACCTTGACCATAACAGACTGAGTCAATTCTTCCGGAATTTTGTATCCGTCCTCCTCTTTCAGCAGAGAATTCAACTTAATACTGGCGTCCACGTCCTGACTTAGGCCACTAACATCAATCAGATTGGATGGAATCTCAATGGTATTATTATTTTCTTTCAATCTCTTTAGGGCTTCTTCACTTCCCGCTACAGAAATTGTCTCTGGTGTTGTAGTTACTTTATCGACCTGATAACCATAAGCCGGTGTACCGCTGTAGCTTGCTTTAACTTTAATGTTGTCAACGATTCTCCACAGTTTTACAGACACATCTATCGTTCTGTCCTCACCAATATTAAACAACGTCAAATATTCCAGCTGGTCTGATGTAAGTTCTGTCCCATTCTGATCATATATTTTCAGATCTGCTTTCTTTATTTCGTCCGTCATCATACCTGTTACATTGACAGATGCAACCACACTCTTAATCTTATTGATCGTGGATTTCGGACCCCTGATACTGATTTTTTCCAGTGCCGGCGTACATTCGCCGATCTCATATCCACTTCCCTGTTTTCCTGTTGTATTTACTGTAACCATAAAATCCTTCGTTTTTACGTCTTCTATATACACAGGAATCGTTTTTGGTATAATATTGACATCTTCCGCCGAAATCCCGGATACTGTCTTAAATTGAACCGGAACATAAGCCGGATTGGTACTTTTATCCACAATCTGTGTCATATCAGCTTCCACTGTAATATCCGTACGGTTCGATACAACAGAAGATTTTCCGGTAATATACACCATAACCGTCCGGTCTTCATCTGCAATCTGGTAAGTTTGACCAGAATTATAAATGTAATCATCATTGATTACATTTACTTTCACCGCATAAGACTTGATATCCACGGGATCATTAGCATTACTGGCAAACAGCCAGATACATACGGCGATCACAACCGAAATGATTTTCAGGGAAAGATTATTGGTCAGCCTTTTCTTCATGTCTATTCCGCCCTTTCCATTTTCTGAACTTTCCATTATCATCTTTCGAATTTGATTTTACCTTCAGCTTATTTAGTTGTTCACGGAGTTCACCTGGAGTCACTCCCGTATAAATCCTGCCTCCCATCGCATAGGAAATCTTACCTGTCTCTTCTGATACAATAATTGTAAGAGAATCACTCACTTCACTGATACCAACACCTGCTCGATGTCGTGTACCGAGACTCTTGTTCAGTCCCAGATTTTCTGACAGAGGCAGATAACATGTAGCTGCCACAATACGATTATTACGTATAATCACTGCTCCGTCATGAAGCGGCGTATTATGCTCAAAAATATTGATCAAAAGCTGGCTGCTTATGAGAGAATCCATAGCAATACCGGTTTTTTCATATTCTTTTAAAATAATATTCTGTTCTACAACAATCAGCGCTCCCGTCTTTACCTCTCCCATGGCATAAGCTGCATGAATCAGTTCTCCAATCGTTCGATCACTGATTCTTTCATCCGTCGATTTACTGCTGTCAAATGGAATCAGTGTGGACAACATCTGCTTTTCCCCCAACTGTTCCAGTACTCTTCGAAGCTCAGGCTGGAAAATAACGATAACTCCTGTGATTGCTACCACACTCATCTGTTTAAAAATCCACAGAATCGTATCCATCCGGAAAATTGCCGCTGCAACAAGAAACAGGACTACCAAAAGTACTCCCTGCAGCAACATATAAGCCCGTGTATTTTTCACCCAGACTACAAGATAATATACAAAAATGGCAATCAGTAAAATCTGAACAATATCAATTACACCAATGGATACAGGCAATGAAACTGACGAAAACCGAAACTTTAAATATGCAATTATATTTTCCACACTTTCACTTCCTCTCCATCATATTCTGAATTCAAGACGACATTGCTGTCCCTTGTCTCTGAAATCACTATAATTCTTTCAGGGATTCTTCCAGTTTTGACTCAAAATCTACATCCTCTACCGATAATTCTTCGGGATGTTCTACAGGCGCTCCCGTATCCTTCGGCACATCTTCCATTTTCCGGTCAATACCGGCAAAAGTAATCGTCTCCTGTGGTACCGGACCTGCCTGATACGGATGAATATCATACCGTGAATTCGGATTCACGTACGGAACCTGCTCCTGTACTTCATCTTCTATCTTCTTAATTGTCACATCTTTATTTGAGATACTCATTTTCGGTATAGCTTTTACATAATAATAATATTCATCATCCTCAAATTGCATCATTTCTGTTCGACTGTAATCCACATTAAACAAAAAGAACTCCAGAATTACAGACAGAATAACAGCGCCTATAGTGCCTGCCACCAGCGGAATCACCGAACATTTCACATCAATGAATAAACCACCTGCAATCATAATTATAATATATGAAATTGCTCCTGCAAATATAGCAATCTGCCATGCATAATCAACCGACAGTCTGCGGATCACATTTACAATCAACACAACAGCTGCAAAGGCAATAATACTCATCATCATATCCTGATTTTTTAGAAGACCATCGAGAAGTATCTTCAGATTCATGGCTATTTCTTTTGTATCAGCCCCCTGTAAGACACTTGCCTTCTGATTCACAAGTTCCATAAAATAATAGATAATAACACCAAATCCCGCAGAAATCGCTGATGAAGGTGTACGTATCAGTCCACATCCAATGGGAATCACACATGGAATCTTCATGGAAAATGCAATCGGAGTCAGAATCAGAATCAACGCATCCTGTGGTGTAAACCTGATATACAAAATCACCATAATCAAAATCAGGGCAAGAGCAAATCCTGCCACTTCTATTCCAATACCATAGCACTGAGCCACGATCAGAAGAATTCCAAAAATGACCATAGTATTCAAAGGCATAATTGAACAAATCAACGAAAGAATCAGCAGGATAAATATACTGTCAAGCTGTTCTACAAAATCAAGGCTCATATTGATACTCTTAAATACCACCATTGCCAGAATAAACTTAAATACAGGAAGCAAAAAAGTACTGTATTTTGCATAAACCTGTTTCAGTTTTTCCTTAAATTCCAAAAGAAGGGTCATAAATTCTTCCTCCTGTTCTCCTGTTTTTGATTCTTAATCGCATCCTCTCTTTTATAAAGAGCCTCCAGCTTTTCCAATTTCCGGTCATAAGCCTCTACTCCCCTTTTCGCTCTGGAATATTTCAACGAATAAAATATATATGTGATAACGGAATATACAGTTATGGTAATAATATAACCACCGATAAGCACAACTGCCAGCAGGATCAGATTCATCTTATGAACATTGTTCAACAAATACTCTGAAAAATATGCGGCAATCAGAAGAAGTACAACCACATATCCAATACTTGCAAGAAAAAAATTTTTAAACAAAGCGATTCCAAGATAATCACTGCGAAAATACCTCGCAATGCGCATCTCCTCTTTCCCTTGTCCCTCTTCATATCTGGCCAATTCCGTCATCAATCGGATTTTTTTTTCATTTAACATACGCTCACCCGGTTTTCTTTTTTTCACATACATAACTTATTGTAACATATCTTTTCCTCTATTGAAAGCAGTTTTTAAAATCCTTTTCCTATACAAAAACATAAAAAATACACTTCGTTTACGCCTTCTTGTTTCAATTTTCCGGCGATCGCATTGATTGTACTACCCGTAGTATAAATATCATCCACAAGCAGAACTTTTTTATACGTTCCCACCTCGTGTTTTACCCAAAAGGCCTGTTCCAGATTCCTTTTTCTTTCTATTCTGTTTAATTCTTTCTGTGCTTTCGTGAATTTTCTGCGCAGCACCAGATCGGTGCGAATGGGTATAGAAAACCCTCTGCTGATGACACGTGCCAGTACTTCCGCCTGATTATATCCTCTGACACATCGTTTTTTTCTGTGGACAGGCACCGGAAGAATGATCTGCGGTTGTATCTTCTTTATAAATTCTTCCCCGTACAGACACATAAGCCGTCCCATGAAATCTCCATATTCTTTTCTCCCTTTGAACTTAAGCCTCATCAGAGCCTGTTTCATGGGATCCTGATAAACAAAGATCCCGATTCCCCTGTCATATTTCTGTTCATATTCCACACAATCATAACAATATTCCTGTTCATTTACCGAAAGTGGTTTTCCACATCGCTGACATCTGGGTTCCCGTATAGGAGCCGGCATGCGTGATCTGCATTTGCTGCAAAGATATATTTCTCTTCTCCCCAGCAGCCCATCGCAGAACACACATCTTTTCGGAAAAATCCAATCGAGCAGATATCCTGTCATCTTTTTCCGGATTCTATTGAATCTCATATCTGCTCACCTCCCATCTGGTACAGTTCCTGTATCCGAAGACACAAACTGGTATAACGCCCTTTTTCCTGCTTATTATGTATCATTTCATTGAATGTCACTTCGCTCCCCACCACTGTCACACATTTTCTTGCTCTCGTGACCGCAGTATACAACAAATTTCTGCTCAACAGCATCTTAGGACCACCCAAAAGCGGCAGAATCACTGCGGGATATTCGCTGCCCTGAGACTTGTGAATCGTCACTGCATAAGCCAGTTCCAACTCTTCCAGCTGCTTAAAGCTATATTCCACATAACGATTTTCTTCATATATAACGGTCATAATTTCAGCAAATGTGTTAATCTCTTCTACGATTCCCATATCACCGTTGAATACACCCACACCCTTTTCCACAGGAATACCATACTTTCCTCTTATCTCCCATTCCAACTGATAATCATTGCGAATCTGCATGACTTTATCACCCTCGCGGAAAAGTCTGTTTCCAAATTCTTTTTCTCTTTTTTTCTTATCCGGAGGATTTAGATACTTCTGTAGTACCTCATTCAGTCTTTCCACTCCCAGCAGCCCTTTTCGCATGGGTGTCAGTACCTGTATATCCAGCGGTCTTGCCTGGACATACGGCGGAAGCTTTTTCTGCACCAGGTAAACAATGGATGCCACAATCACATCCGCATCATACCTTTTCAGGAAGAAAAAATCTTTACTTTTATTATCAATAGCAACTTCTTCTCCCGCATTGATCTTATGAGCGTTAACCACAATATCACTCTCGGTAGCCTGCCGAAAAATCTTGTTCAGTTTTACAACACAAAACGCACGTGAATCAATAATATCCTTCAGGACACTTCCCGGTCCCACGCTTGGGAGCTGATTCACATCTCCCACCAGGATCAGCCTCGTTCCCACCTGTACTGCCGACAACAGTGCATGCATCAGAGAAATATCCACCATAGACATCTCATCAATAATAATCACATCCGCCTCCAGCGGATTCTCTTCATTTCTTTCAAAATGAGCTGCTGCCGACGACTCTTCCATCATTCCTGACAATTCCAGAAGACGGTGAATCGTGGAAGCTTCATAACCGGTAGCTTCTGTCATACGCTTTGCTGCGCGCCCCGTAGGTGCTGCCAGATAAATATCAAGCCCCTCCAATTCAAAATATTGGATAATCGCATTGATCGTGGTGGTTTTTCCGGTACCCGGACCTCCCGTGATCACCAGAACTCCATTCTTTACCGCCTCTACTACTGCCTGACGCTGCAATTCTTCTAATTCCATCTCTTTTTTATTCTCTATGAATTCCAGCCTCTTACGAATGTTCTCTTCGTTTTCTTTATTTGAAATAGCCAATTCCTTCAGCCGTCTTGCAGTATCCAGTTCCAGATAATAATATTGGCTGGAATATATGATTTTCTGTGTTTTCTCTCTGAAGGGAATCTCTTTGATCACCACTTTTCGATCCATAGCCAGATCCATGATATGTTTTTCCATATACTGAGGCTCAACATTCAAAAGTTCTGCCGTCCGGGATAGTAAGACCTCCTGTGGCAGGTATACATGTCCTTCTGCCGCTGCCAAAGTCAGTGTATAAAAAAGCCCACTTTTGATCCGATAGTCAGAATCCGTGTGAATGCCGATCCTGCCTGCAATCTCATCTGCGATCCGAAAACCAATTCCCTGAATATCGTCTGCCAGCTGATAAGGATTTTCTCTCAGCACATTGTATACCCTTGAACCGTATTTCCCGTAGATTTTCACTCCCAGTGCAACGGAAATGCCATACTGCTGTAAAAACATCATAGCACTTCTCATCTCAGACTTTTCTGCCACCTGTTGTGCAATTTCCCGGGCTTTTTTTTCGCTGATTCCCTTCACTTCCGAAAGGCGCTCCGGTTCTTCATCCAGGATACGCATTGTGTCTTCCCCGAACCTTCTTACAATCCGTGCAGCCAAAGCGGCTCCCACGCCTTTGATAGCGCCGGAGCCCAGATATCTCTCTATAGCAATGGTATCTTCAGGAATCTTTGTCTCATAAGACTCAACTTTGAACTGCTGACCATAAGTCGAATGTTCCACATAAGTCCCGGTAAGTTCCAGAAGTTCGCCCTCACCGATATATTCAAACACGCCTACACAGGTAAGTTCTGAACCATCCACCATCAGATTCAGAACGGTGTATCCGTTATCCTCATTGCGAAAAATGATATGATCTACATATCCTTCCACCGTACCTTGCATACATATTATCCTTTTCTCACTATTTGCCCAGTTTTGCCATCACTTCCGCATACAGACCGGTGCCTTCCGCCACCACACAGGCTGGGTTCTCTGCTGTCATAGCATTGATCCCTGTCCGTTCTGTTAGGATTTCCTCCAATCCATCCAGAAGAGCACCCCCTCCGGTCAGCACGATACCTCTTTCCACAATATCCGCTGCCAGTTCCGGCGGTGTTTTTTCCAACACCCCATGGACTGCCTCCACAATCTTTGTGGTGGATTCCTGCAGTGCCTCGCGGATCTCTTCAGATGTAACAGTCACGGTTTTTGGAAGACCTGTAATCACATTACGGCCTTTCACTTCCATCGTGACAATCTGCGGCCGTTTACACGCTGTCCCGATTTTTATTTTTATGGCCTCCGCAGTCTGTTCACCAATAAACAGATTGTGTGCTTTCCGTACATGGCGAATAATCGCCTCATCAAAATCATTTCCAGCCACCTTAATAGATGATGATACCACAATTCCTCCAAGAGAAATAACAGCAATATCTGTAGTACCGCCTCCTATATCCACAATCAGATTGCCAAATGGCTTTGTAATATCAATTCCTGCACCAATGGCTGCAGCGATAGGCTCTTCAATGATGTAAACCTCCCGGGCTCCTGCCTGATAGGTTGCTTCCTCCACTGCCTTACGCTCAACTTCTGTCACTCCACTGGGTACACAGATGCTGATTCTTGGCTTCCGAAATGCCTTTCTCCCCATGGCTTTCTGTATAAAATGCTTCAGCATCTTTTCTGTAATAGTATAATCTGAGATAACTCCCTGGCGCAGCGGACGAATCGCCATGATATTACCCGGTGTTCTTCCGATCATCTGACGAGCTTCTTCGCCGATTGCCTTTACCTTGTCCGCATCTTTATCATAAGCAACTACAGATGGTTCTTTCAAAACAATCCCTTTGCCTTTTGTATAAACAAGAATACTGGAAGTTCCCAGATCAATTCCTATATCTGCTGATGCCATATTAGTCCCCTTTCAATTTCAGAATGTTTCACTTTCCAATGCTCTTACCGGTCCGTTCCCATTTTACGGAAACAGAGCCGCAACCATATTATAAACAATTCCCTGTTAAATGGAAAGCGTTTTTTAGAGGTATTTTTCGACATACTTTCCAGTATAAGAAATCGGATTCTTTGCCACCTCTTCCGGTGTACCCTGGGCAATCACAGTTCCGCCTTTATCTCCGCCTTCCGGTCCGATATCTATAATATAATCTGCAGTTTTGATTACATCCAGATTATGTTCAATTACAATTACCGTATTACCGCCCTCCGCAAGCCGCTTAAGAATATCAATCAGCTTGTGCACATCAGCAAAATGCAGTCCTGTAGTTGGCTCATCCAGAATATAAATCGTTTTTCCCGTACTTCTTCTGGAAAGCTCTGTTGCCAGTTTTACACGCTGTGCTTCCCCTCCGGAAAGCGTTGTAGAAGGTTGTCCCAACCGAATATAAGAAAGTCCTACATCATTCAATGTTTCAATCTTTCTGCTGATGGACGGGACATTTTCAAAAAATTTCACCGCTTCTTCTACGGTCATGTTCAGCACATCATAAATACTTTTTCCTTTGTATTTTACTTCCAGCGTCTCCCTGTTATACCGCTTCCCCTGACACACTTCACATGGTACGTACACATCCGGAAGAAAATGCATCTCAATCTTGATAATTCCGTCTCCACTACAGGCTTCACATCTTCCACCTTTTACGTTGAAACTGAATCTTCCTTTTTTATATCCTCTTGCTCTAGCGTCGGCTGTAGCTGCAAAAAGATCCCGTATCTGATCAAAAACCCCTGTATACGTTGCCGGATTAGATCTCGGAGTTCTTCCGATTGGTGACTGATCAATATTGATCACCTTATCCAGCGCTTCGATTCCTTCTATGCATTTGTGCTCTCCCGGAATTGTACGTGCCCGGTTCAGCTTTTTCGCCAGACTTTTATACAGAATCTCATTGACAAGAGAACTTTTTCCCGAACCGGACACACCGGTCACACAGGTAAATACCCCCAGAGGGAATTTCACGTCAATATTTTTCAGATTATTCTGCTTTGCTCCCCTGACTGTAATCCAACCGGTTGGTTCTTTTCTTTGGGCAGGCACAGGGATTTTTATCCTGCCGCTCAGATACGCCCCTGTAATGGAATTTTTATTATTCATCAAATCCTGAGCTGTACCGATGCCCACCAGTTCACCGCCATGTTCCCCTGCACCGGGACCGATATCTACAATACAGTCCGCCGCCAACATGGTATCCTCATCATGTTCCACCACAATCAGTGTATTGCCCAAATCCCGCAGATGGCATAAAGTCTTGAGCAGCTTGTCGTTATCTCTCTGGTGAAGACCTATACTTGGCTCGTCCAGAATATAAGCCACTCCTACCAGACCGGACCCAATCTGAGTCGCCAGACGGATTCTCTGAGCTTCGCCTCCAGACAGCGTACTGGTAGCACGGGCAAGTGTAAGATACTCCAGACCTACATCCATAAGAAAACTGATACGCGCTTTGATCTCTTTTAATACTTGATTGCCGATCAGCTGCTGCGTCTCAGTCAATTTCAGATTTTTCATAAAATCCGTAAGTTTTGCAATGGACATTGAAGTAATTTCATAAATATTTTTATCACCTACAGTCACTGCAAGTGCCTCCGGTTTCAGCCTTTGTCCCCGGCAGGTATGACATGGGGTGATCTGCATAAAGGTCTCAAATTCCTGTTTGGAAGATTCCGATCCGGTCTCACGGTATCTACGCTCCACATTCTTGATCAGTCCTTCAAAAGCCACATCATAGACGCCTTCTCCACGCTGTCCTTTATAATGTACTTTCACAGAATGCCCATTGGTTCCATAAATCAAAATATCATGGATTTCTTGCGGATAATCCTGAAATGGTGTGGACAGATCAAAATGATACTCCTCACATAACGCATCCAATATCGCCCGTGTAAAGCTGCCCTTTGAAGTACAGGACTGCCATCCCAACACGGCAATAGCACCCTCTTCTATCGAAAGGGAAGGATCCGGTATCATCAGGCGCTCATCAAATTCCATCTTATAACCAAGCCCCAGACAGTCCGGGCATGCTCCGAAAGGATTATTAAAAGAAAAACTTCTCGGCTCAATCTCATCCACACTGATCCCACAATCCGGGCAAGAAAAGCTCTGACTGAAATTCAGATACTTTCCGTCCATCGTATCCACCACGAGAAGTCCATCCGAAAGAGACAACACACTTTCAATCGAATCCGTAAGGCGCTTTTCAATCCCGGGTTTAACTGCCAGACGATCCACAATAATCGCAATGGTATGTTTGATATTCTTATCCAATTTGATTTCTTCCGAAAGTTCATACATATTACCGTCAATAGCCACCCGGACATATCCGCTTTTTCTTGCCTGTTCCAGAACTTTTTCATGCCGTCCTTTTCTTCCCCGTACTACCGGAGCAAGAAGCTGTATTCTCGTTCGTTCCGGCAGGGCCATAATCTGATCCACCATCTGATCAACCGTCTGTTTTTCGATGGTTTTTCCACACTTTGGACAATGAGGAATACCAATCCGAGCATAAAGCAGACGAAAATAATCGTAAATCTCTGTAACAGTTCCCACAGTCGAACGAGGATTTCTGTTCGTTGATTTCTGGTCAATAGATATAGCCGGGGAAAGTCCTTCAATACTTTCCACATTCGGTTTTTCCATCTGTCCCAAAAACTGCCGGGCATAAGATGACAGACTTTCCATATATCGACGCTGACCTTCCGCGTAAATGGTATCAAAAGCAAGCGAGCTCTTTCCGGAACCGGATAAGCCCGTAAAAACCACAAATTCATTCCGGGGGATGTCTACATTCAGATTCTTCAGATTATTTTCATTAGCCCCTCGGATCTTTATATATTGTTTTTCAGATTTTTGTACTGACATATGCTTTTTCTCCTTAAAAACGGTATACTGCTAGAATATAGCAAACGTACGTTCTTGTCAAGGAAGAAAATCAGCAAGAATCGGATTACTCACACTGATTCCCCTACGGGTAAATCGCAGATAATCTCCATTCTGCTCCAGTAATTCCATCGTCCTGTATTTTTCAATTACATCCCCATATATTTCATACAATTCTTGTCCGAAATTCTTTCTGAATCCTGTCACTGAAACTCCCTCTGTCATTCGAAGTCCCAGAATCATATATTCTGCCATCCTGTCTTTCAATTCCAGTTTTTCTGTCTGTTCACGGATTACTTCGGGATGTTCACAGTTTTGTAAGTATTTATCCATTTCAGAAAAATTGGAAAATCTTATATCATTCAGCAAAGATGCACTTCCCAGTCCCAGTCCCAGATACTCCGTCCTTTTCCAATATCCCAGATTATGCCTGCATTCTCTTCCTTTTTTTGCATAATTAGAAATTTCATACTGATGATATCCATAAGAAGACAAAACATCCCGTGTATATTCATACATAGCTCTCTCTTCGTCTTCATCGGGAAGCTCCAATTCTCTTTCAGCAAAAGGTGTACCCTCTTCAATGATCAGACTGTATGCCGATATATGTTCCGGATGCAGCTGTACAGTTTTCAACAGCGTTGCCTCCCATGAAGCCAGATTTTGTCCCGGGAGCCCCGACATCAGATCCACATTGATATTATCAAAACCGGCATTTCTTGCCATCTGATAACTTTCCAGAAACTCTTCCCAGGTATGAATCCTCCCCAGTAACTTTAATTCCCGATTGTTCGCAGACTGACACCCAAAGCTGATCCGGTTAATCCCACTATTACGATAAATCTCCAGTTTTTTCTGATCAACAGTTCCCGGATTGGCTTCCATCGAGATTTCCACATCAGAACTCAGCTCAAATTTTCCGTACACACTATCCAGAATCTCTTCGATCCACACTCCCGGCAAAACTGACGGAGTCCCGCCTCCAATAAAAACAGAAGAAATCTGATAGTTTGAAAAATCTCCACAATGATTAATTTCCTTTATTAATGCTTCCACATAATTCCGCTGCCTTTCTGTCCCTGCAGGGCCTGACAGAAAATCACAATAATCACACTTTTTCACACAAAACGGGATATGAATATATAATTCCAGTTCTTTTTTCATCCACAAATCTTCTTTCTAAGTTATTATAAATCCCATGATATCACATATATCGCAATAAAAATATATACTTTTTGATTCGTGGGATGTGTG
>JBJFCH010000078.1:0-16995 GCA_051888835.1 Oliverpabstia sp.
GAATTAACTTTTACAAGTGACCTTTTTTTACATCATGATTTGCCCGACATATATTTTGTTTCTTATCCCATATCATTTTACTTATCGTATTTTTCAATTGTATCTTCAATCCTGCTCTTCACCATTGCTGCAATTTCCGTCGTTTTCATTTCTTTATATTCATCATAAATAATCGGCGTCAAAAAATGAACCTGTACTGTTAATTTTTCAATAGAATTTGTATCAAAAGATTTATAAGAATCTATTAACGCAATAGGTACAATCGGACATTTTGCCTTAACAGCACTTTTAAAGCTTCCTCCTTTGAAATCCAGCAGATGATTCTGATTTTTACTTCTTGTTCCCTCTGCAAAAATCAGATAATTTCTTCCGTTCTTTACTTCTTCCGCTACCTGCAGAATTACTTTCATTCCCTGTCTGATATCAGATCTATCCAGAGGAATTGCTTTCATACAGGCAAATACCTGTTTTAAGAAAGGAATATTGGCAACTTCTTTCTTCATAACCACGGAAAACGGACGTGGACATGCATCAAGAATTGCAAGAACGTCATATAGCCCCTGGTGGTTAGGGAAGAAGATGAATCCATCTTCTTCCGGTATATTTTCCACTCCATGAGCATCAATTGTAATTCTGCCGCCCCAGTTGGCTCTTCTGTCAATCATTTTAAGAACGGCATACCTTTCCTCTTCTGTATACTTATCCACATGACTGGCTGTATAACAAAGTTTTATCCACCCATATGGTACAAACAACAGATTTCTAAGCACCATTAATAATATTCTTTTCATGATTTTTCTATCTCTTCTTCTGTGTTACCTTCAGAATTTTCCTTTTTCTCTCTTACTTTTGCTATACTTGCAATTGATACATTCTCATCAAGATTCATTAATTTAACACCCGATGTAATTCTGCCAAGAATAGATATATCAGAACAGGAAATTCTTATAATAATTCCCTCTGTGGTGATCATCATCACTTCATTATCTTCATTGACTGCTTTTACACCTACAACATTTCCTGTCTTTTCTGTAATTTTATAGCATTTTACACCTTTTCCGCCTCGATTCTGCGGCGTGAATTCACCGATGGAAGTCCGTTTACCCATTCCTTTTTCAGATACAATCAAAAGATAATCTCCCTGAGTATTCAGCTGCATACCGATAATTTCATCGCCATCGCTCAGATTAATTCCTCTCACACCCATGGATACTCTTCCTGTACTTCTCACATCTGTATCATTAAACCGGATACACTGACCGTATTTGGTTACAAGAATTACATCTTTCCTGTTATCTGTAATTTTAACCTCAATCAGCTCATCATCATCTTTCAAAGCAATAGCTGCAAGACCTGTTTTTCTTACATTTTCATATTCCTTGATTGATGTTTTTTTCACAAGTCCACATTTTGTTGCCATCAGCAGATACTGATCTGACTTATATTCACTGATTGGAATGACTGCAGTTATCTTTTCGCCTGCCTGGAGCTGAAGAAGATTGATAATTGCTGTTCCTCTGGCAGTTCTTCCCGCCTCCGGTATCTCATACACTTTCAAACGATATACTTTTCCAAGATTTGTAAAGAACATAAGATAATGGTGAGTGGTAGTCATCAAAAGTTCATCTATGTAGTCATCCTGTAAAGTCTGCATACCTTTGATTCCTTTTCCGCCCCGATTCTGGTTTCTGAAATTATCTACTGTCATTCGTTTGATATATCCCAGCTTTGTCATAGTAATTACAGTATTTTCATTTGGAATCATATCTTCCATGGAAATATCATAATCATCAAATCCTATCGAAGTTTTTCTTTCATCTCCATATCGGTCTGCAATAACAAGAATTTCTTCACGAATTACACGAAGAAGCATATTTCTGTCTGCAAGAATTGCCTGCAGTTTTTTAATTTTTTCAAGAAGTTCTTTATATTCTCCTTCCAGCTTTTCTCTTTCCAAACCTGTAAGAGTCCTCAGACGCATATCAACAATTGCCTGTGCCTGAACATCAGAAAGTTCAAATTCCTGCATCAGACCTTCTTTTGCAATCTGCGTATTTCTGGAACCACGGATGATCTGGATAACTCTGTCAATATTATCAAGTGCTTTCAGAAGACCCTCCAAAATATGAGCACGTTCCTGTGCCTTATTCAAATCATATTTTGTTCTTCTGGTCACCACATCTTCCTGATGTGCCAGATAATGTTTTAATATTTCCAGAAGATTCATAACCTTCGGCTGATTATTAACCAGTGCAAGCATAATCACACCGAACGTATCCTGAAGCTGTGTGTGCTTATACAATTTATTTAATACAACATTTGCATTTACGTCTCTTCGAAGTTCAATACAAATCCGCATACCTTCTCTGCTGGAGTGATCATTCAGATCCGTAATTCCTTCAATTTTCTTTTCTTTTACAAGATCGGCAATTTTTTCAATCAAACGTGCTTTATTTACCAGATAAGGAAGTTCAGTTACTATGATCTGACTCTTTCCATTCGGCAAAGTTTCAATATTTGTTACAGCCCGAACACGGATTTTACCACGGCCGGTACGATATGCCTCTTCAATTCCTCTTGTTCCAAGAATGGTTGCTCCGGTAGGAAAATCAGGACCTTTTACAATCTTTAAAATTTCATCAATATCAGTCTCTCTGTTTTCCTCTATAATATTATCTATAATTTTCACAACAGCGCTGACAACTTCACGAAGATTATGAGGAGGTATATTGGTAGCCATACCTACTGCGATACCGGAAGTACCATTTACAAGAAGATTCGGATATCTGGAAGGTAGTACTGTAGGTTCTTTTTCTGTCTCATCAAAATTCGGCACAAAGTCAACCGTATTTTTATTGATATCAGCCAGCATTTCCATGGAAATCTTACTCAGACGTGCTTCTGTATATCGCATAGCTGCAGCACCGTCACCATCTACAGAACCAAAATTACCGTGACCATCCACCAGAGGATAACGGGTGGACCATTCCTGAGCCATATTTACCAACGCTCCATAGATAGAGCTGTCACCGTGAGGGTGATATTTACCCATAGTATCACCGACGATACGGGCACATTTTCTGTGTGGCTTATCCGGACCGTTATTAAGTTCAATCATGGAAAAAAGAACTCTTCTCTGTACCGGTTTTAAACCATCTCTGACATCCGGCAAAGCCCTTGATGCGATAACACTCATGGCATAATCAATATAGGACTCCTCCATCGTCTTTTTCAAATCCACTTCCTGGACTTTATCAAAAATATTATCTTCCATTTTTTCTCCTTATTCCGCATCCATCAGATATCAAGGTTCTTTACTTTCAATGCATTTTCTTCAATAAATTCCCGGCGGGGTTCCACTTTATCTCCCATCAGGGTGGTAAATGTAAGATCAAGCTCAGAAGAAGTTTCCTCATCCATCGTCACACGAAGAAGAATTCTTCTCTCCGGATCCATAGTAGTCTCCCAGAGCTGATCTGCATCCATCTCTCCCAGACCTTTATAACGCTGTATCTTATTATTTCCATCACGGCCGATTTCCGTAAGAATATTATTTAATTCAATGTCACTGTATGCATACCATACTTTTTTGTTCTTCTCAATTTTATAAAGAGGCGGCTGTGCCAGATAAACATATCCCTGCTTGATCAGTTCCGGCATAAAACGGTACAGGAAAGTAAGCATTAGCGTTGCAATATGTGCTCCATCCACATCGGCATCGGTCATAATAATGATTTTATGATAACGCAGCTTAGTTATATCAAAATCCTCATGAATTCCTGTTCCAAATGCCGTGATCATTGCTTTTATTTCAGCATTTCCATAGATTCTGTCGAGTCTTGCTTTCTCCACATTCAGAATTTTTCCACGCAGCGGAAGAATCGCCTGCGTCGCACGGCTTCTGGCTGTTTTGGCTGAACCACCGGCAGAATCTCCCTCTACAATATAGATTTCACAATTCTCCGGATTTTTGTCTGTACAGTCAGCCAGTTTTCCCGGAAGTGAAAGTCCCTCAAGGGCAGATTTTCTTCTGGTAAGATCCCTTGCCTTTCTTGCAGCATCTCTTGCCCTCTGGGACAAGATAGATTTTTCAATAATAATCTTTGCAACAGAAGGATTCTGCTCCAGAAAAATCTCCAGAACATTGCTCACCACATTATCTACGGCACCTCTTGCCTCACTGTTGCCCAGTTTCTGCTTTGTCTGTCCTTCAAACTGCGGTTCCTCTATTTTTACGCTGACAATAGCTGTCAAACCTTCACGAATATCCTCTCCTGCCAGTTTCTCTGTATCTTTTAATAATTTATTCTTCTTTCCGTATTCATTAAATGTTTTGGTAAGGGCGTTTCTAAAGCCGACAATATGAGTTCCACCTTCCGGAGTTGTAATATTATTTACAAAACCATAGGTAGTCTCATTGTAGGAATCATTATGCTGCATGGCCACTTCCACAACAACACCATCTTTTTCTCCCTCACAATATATAATTTCCGGATAAAGAGCCGTCTTACTCTTATTCAAGTATGTGACAAATTCCTTAATTCCACCTTCATAATGGAATTCTTTTACCAGATTTTTTTCTTCTCTTTCATCCGTAAGTCGTATTTTCAGACCTTTTGTCAAAAATGCCATCTCACGGAATCTCTGTTTTAATGTATCAAAATCAAATACTGTCTCTTCAAATATCTCTTTGTCCGGCAAAAAAGTAACCATAGTTCCGGTCTTCTCCGGATCACAGTCACCTACTACTTTTAATTTATAAATAGTTTTTCCTCTTTCATATCTCTGGCGATACATTTTTCCCTCATGAAAAATTGTTACCTCCAGCCACTCAGAAAGTGCATTTACAACGGATGCACCTACTCCATGAAGGCCGCCTGATACCTTGTATCCTCCGCCGCCGAATTTTCCTCCCGCATGGAGAATTGTGAATACTACTTCAACGGCCGGAATCCCTGCCTTATGATTGATACCAACAGGAATACCCCTTCCGTTATCAATGACAGTAATGGAATTGTCTTTGTGAATCGTCACATCAATTACATCACAAAATCCTGCCAGTGCTTCATCCACCGCATTGTCAACAATCTCGTAAACCAGGTGATGAAGTCCTCGGATTGATGTACTTCCGATATACATACCGGGACGCTTTCTGACTGCTTCCAAACCTTCCAATATCTGGATCTGATCTGCTCCGTATTCTGTACTCATCCTAATCCTCCTAATTAGATCTGTTTTTTAACATTCAGTATTTTCTCTTATCTTTCCATCTACCACCCGAAAAACCCTGTTGATAGAAAATTGGTTCTGTATAAATTCATCCAAACCTGTACATGTTATCATTGTCTGGATACCACTTATACTTTTCAATAAATAGTTTTGCCTTTTATTGTCCAGTTCAGACAATACATCATCCAGCAAAAGAACCGGCTTATCCTTAATAATTTTTTCAACCAGATGAATTTCTGAAAGTTTTAATGACAATGCAGCTGTCCTCTGCTGTCCCTGGGAACCGAATTTTCTGATATCTATCCCATTCACTCTCACACAAAAATCATCTCTGTGCGGTCCCACAGATGACATTTTTAACTTCAGATCTTTCTCTCTTGCCTTTTCTAATTGGTTTTCAAACTCCTCTGACCTCACATTCGGCTCATATTCCAGAGCAATTTCTTCCTTCCCGCCGGTCAGATTTGTGTGTATCTCTTTTATAATCTCATTTAATTCCTGCATAAATCTTTCTCGTAGTGTGATGATTTTTTTTCCATACGCAGAAAGCTGCAGATCCCATACATCAAGGGTTTCCACCAGTCCCGGAGAAAAGCTTATGTCCTTCAGCAATTTATTTCTTTGATTTAAAATTTTATTATAATTCGACAAATCCTGCAAATAAATTCTATGAAGCTGACAAAGTTCCGAATCAAGAAAACGTCTTCTTTCAGAAGGTCCGTTTTTAATAATATTCAAATCTTCCGGTGAAAAAAAAACGAGATTGACAATTCCAAACAATTCTGATGCTTTCTTTATAGGAATTCCATCAATTGCAATTCCTTTTGATTTGCTTTTTTTCAGATGCATATCGATTTTATGAGAAATACCATCTTTTTTCACCATCATTCGAATGTGGGATTCTTCCTGTTCAAACCGAATAATTTCTCTGTCTTTGCTTCCCCTGTGGGATTTGGTCGTTCCGCACAAATACACAGCTTCCAACGCATTTGTTTTTCCCTGGGCATTATCGCCGTAAAAAATGTTTGTGCCGGAGTCAAAATTTATGCATAAATATTCATAATTTCTGTAATTTTTTAGTTCCAGAGATTCAATATACATGTTTCACCAACCAGCTTATTTTACAATTTTAATTTCCTGTCCTTCAAATGAAACAATATCTCCGTCATATAACTTGCGCCCTCTTCTGGTATCCACTTCATTGTTTACTTTTACTAAACCGTCCTGAATCACCAGTTTTGCTTCTACTCCGTCTTCTACCAGATTAGCCGCTTTCAGTGCCTGTCCCAGTTTGATAAATTCATCTCTTAATTTAATAATTTCCATTTTTTCTCACTTTCTTACCGTGCAGTATTAAAATTTACAGGAAGAATCAGATAAATATAAGATTCATTTTCATCTTTGATAAAACAGGGAGCTTTTGGATTTACCAAAAAGATGGAAATTTGTTCATCATCAATAACCTTCAGTGCATCGATCAGGAATTTCGGATTGAATCCGATCATAATATCTTTTCCTTCTTTTTCAATATCAATATCTTCTTTCATAGAACCAATCTGTGAATTGATACTCAGCTGCATACTTTCATCTTCGATATTGATAATAATTGGTTTTTTGTCGCTTTCCTTTACGAACAATGTAGCACGGTCAATGCAATCTAAAAATTCTCTTTTGTTAATACACACTTTTGTTTCATAATCGCTGGAAAGCATTTGATCTATGCGGAAGTATTCTCCTTCTATCAATCTTGATACAACTATTGTGTCGTCAAATTCGAAGACAATGTGATTATCCGTGAAGAAAATCTGAACAAGATCTTCTACTTCACCCGAAAGAATTTTGCTGATTTCGTTCAATGTTTTTCCGGGAACTACAACCTTTTTGTCAGAGTAGCTTTCTTTCAGTTCAATTTTACGGATTGCAATTCTGTGTCCGTCCAAAGAAACAACTTTGAGAATATTATTTTTAATTTCAAAGAGTTCCCCTGTCATCAATTTATTATTTTCGTTGGCAGCAATAGAAAAAATTGTCTGTCTGATAACTTCCTTTAATGTAAACTGAGATAATTCAATGCCTTCATTTTTTTCTATTACAGGCAAATAAGCAAAATCATCCCCTTCTTTTCCGGGAATCGTAAACTTTGCTTTTTCACAGGTAATTGTAGTATTCAGGTTTGCATCTGTCTGAATAACCACATCATTATCCGGAAGTTTACGGATAATATCAGAAAATATTTTGGCATCCAGGGCAATAATACCTTTTTCTTCAATAATACCTTTGACTTTTGTTTCAATTCCAAGCTCCATGTCATTAGTAGTAAATTTAATTTCTGAAGCAGAAGCGTCTATTAAGATACATTCTAAAATTGGCATAGTAGTTTTAGATGGTACAGCTTTGAGTGAAATGTTGACGCTTTTTAATAATTCATTTTTGGAACAGATTAATTTCATAATGTGAATAACTCCCTTCCTTGAACCCGGGGGTTCATAAATCTAATCATAATAAGAAATCCGTAGTATTCGTAGTAGGGGCTGTGAAAATGTGTAAAACCTGGTTGAGCCCTTTAAATATCATGTTTTTCATTATGGATAACTTTGTGCATCCAGTAGAAGAATAATGTGAATGGAATGTGGATTCATTTTTTTGTTTAAGTTGTCCACAATTTGTACACATACAATTCACATCATTGATGTGGATAATTAGTTACCAGGCTGAAGTTTCTTTTTCAGAATATCGATTGTCTTTTGTGTGGACGGTGTGGTTTGAAGTTCCTGTTCAATTTTTTCACAACCGTGCATAATCGTGGTATGATCCCGGTTTCCAAGACATTTTCCAATGGATTTTAATGGGATATTTGTCAGCTCTCTGCAAAGATACATGGCAATTTGACGTGGATAAACAATTTTACTATTACGTTTTGATCCGGCAATATCTTCGGGAGTAATGTCAAAATGTTCTGCTACTGTGTTTACGATATATTCCGGGGTGATTATTTTTTTCTCATTTGGAGAAATAATATCCTGCAGTACAGTTTCAGCAAGTTCCATTGTAATTTCACGTTTTTCAAGGTGTGCATAAGCGATGATTTTGTTCAGAGAACCTTCAAGCTCACGAATATTTGATTTTATATTTTTAGCAATATATTCAATGATGGCATCGTCCAGATTGTAACCATCCATTTCTTCTTTTTTTCGAAGAATTGCCACTCTGGTTTCATAATCAGGGGAAGAAATATCCGCCAAAAGTCCCCATTCGAAACGGGAACGGATACGGTCTTCCAAAATTTCCATATCTTTCGGAGGTTTATCACTGGAGATAATGATCTGTTTCTTTGCACTGTGAAGTGCATTGAAAGTATGGAAAAATTCTTCCTGAGTGGATTCCTTTCCTATAATAAACTGGATATCATCAATCAGAAGAACATCAATGTTTCTGTATTTTTCTCTGAACTTGGTCATTGCCGTGTTGTTTCCGTTTCGGATGGCCTCGATCAGTTCATTGGTAAAGGCTTCACTTGTAGTATAAAGTATTTTTGTCTCAGGATTTTTGTCCAAAATAAAGTGTGCGATGGAGTGCATCAAATGAGTTTTTCCAAGTCCAACTCCTCCATATAAAAACAAAGGATTATATATTTCTCCCGGAGACTCAGCTACAGCCAGAGATGCAGCGTGTGCAAATTTGTTATTGCTTCCTACTACAAAAGTGTCAAAGGTGTATTTGGGATTCAGGTTTGCCAGCTCTTTCGTAAGATTATAATTTGCGATTGCTGCCTTTTCTTTTTCTTCATTTTGAATATCTTCAGGCAGAACAAACTTTATGTCATAATCTTCTCCGGTAAGTTCAGAAATTGTTACTTTCAGGGGCAGAGCATATTTTTTACTGATATAATTCAATCCTACCTGCTGGGAAGGAACCAGTATGATGACCACCAGATCTTCAATTTTATGGATTTTCAATGGTTTAAGCCATGTTTTAAAGGAAACATCAGATAATTCATGCTCCTTTTTTACTGTTTCTAATATTTCGTCCCATTTTTCGTAAATGATGTTCATGATTTCCTCCGTTAGTAATTGAAAGGTTTTTCTCTGCCCAAAAAAAGAAACCTGATATACATGTTTCTTTTGAAGCTGGCATTTATACAGATAATATCTCTACTATATCTTATAATAAATTCAAAATTTAATCAATGCTTAATTGTGGATAAGTTGATAAAATATGTAGGTGTACATAAGTTATCCAGAAAATGAAAAATAGGGAATAATAGTTATACACATCGAAAAACCTTAGAAAATAGGGAATTTTGAAAAATATGCAGATTCTATACACATCAAAAAAGTGAGTTATCCACAAATTATCCACATTATGTGGAAAACTTACGTAAACTATGTGTACAAATTGTGGGTAACCAAAAAAATGAAAAAAACCCCGATTTTACTTGACTTGACAATTATTTATGAATATAATTGAAATGATGTTTTCTGACATACATGAAGATAATATAACCGAATATTTGGTTTTGAAGGAGGTGCCTTTAATATGAAAATGACATTTCAGCCTAAAAAGAGATCCAGAGCAAAAGTTCACGGATTCAGAGCAAGAATGAGTACAAAAGGCGGCAGAAAAGTATTAGCAGCCAGAAGATTAAAAGGAAGAAAAAAATTATCAGCATAAGACCGCAGATTTGTGGTCTTTTCTTCTCTTTATAAAAAATTTAAGATTCTTTAAAGGAAGATTTCTATGGAATATTCAGAGAGCTTGAAAAAAAACAGAGATTTTCAACTGGTATATAAAACAGGAACATCTTACGCAAATAAATATTTAGTCATGTATGTAAGGGAAAATCAGTTGGAAAAAAACAGAATCGGAATCTCCGTTAGTAAAAAAGTGGGCAACAGTGTAGTGCGCCATAGGCTTTGCAGACTGGTGAGAGAGAGCTATCGTCTGCATGAGAATTTATTTCGTAGAGGGTTGGATATTGTTGTAGTAGCCCGCGTGAGTGCAAAAGAGAGAACGTTTCGTGAGATTGAGAGTGCATTCCTACACCTTGGCAGGCTGCATAAGATTGTGGAGAAAAATCAGAATGAAGAAAGCGTTGATCAAAGCAATTAGATTTTATCAAAAGTATTTATCTCCTTTAAAGAGCACCAAATGCCCATACATTCCCTGCTGTTCTCAGTACGGATTGGAAGCTATTCAGAAATATGGGGCATTGAAGGGCGGTCTGATGGCCGCATGGAGGATATTGAGGTGCAATCCTTTTTCAAAAGGAGGATTTGACCCGGTACCGTGAATAACAGACGGGTACGTTTAAGGAGGAAATTTAATTGAATATTGTAATGATGACGAAGGTTACAACCCCTATCATTGGGTGGATTTGTAGCATTCTTGGATGGGTTATCAATGGAATTTATACACTTCTGGATATTATTGGAATTCCAAATATTGGTATTGCCATCATTCTGTTTACGTTTGTTGTCTATATGGCAATGATGCCGCTGCAGATCAAACAGCAAAAATTTTCAAAAATGAATAGTATCATGCAGCCTGAAATTCAGAAAATCCAGAAAAAATACAAGGGGAAAAGCGATCAGGACTCTATGATGAAGCAGAATGAGGAACTGAATGCTGTTTATCAAAAATACGGTGTTTCCCCGACAGGAAGCTGTGTACAGCTGTTGATTCAGATGCCGGTTCTTCTGGCTTTGTATCAGGTTATTTATCATATCCCGGGATATATCACACGAGTTGGAAATATTTTTTCCGGACTTGCAGATAAGATTATATCCATAGATGGATATGGTGATATTATCAGCAAATTTTTGACTGATAATAAAATTAATATGTATGGCATCAGTGCCAATACAGAATTTACGAAACAGACAGTAATTGATTTCTTATATAAATTATCCCCTTCTCAGATGGAAATGTTCTCAGGACTGTCTGAAATGAGTGCCCATGGAGATACTTTTGAAAAAGTAGCTCAGCAGGCAAGTCATATCAATCAGTTTTTGAATTTGAATATTTCTGATACTCCATGGGCTATTATCAAGTCCGGAATGGATCAGGGAGGTACGGCAGGATGGCTGATGGTAATCGCAGCAGCTTTGATTCCTATTCTGGCATGGTTTACTCAGTGGATGAACTATAAGCTTATGCCACAGCCGGAAACATCAAAAGACAGTCAGCCAAGTACCATGGAAGCTTCCATGAAGAGCATGAATACAATTATGCCGGTTATGTCTGCTGTTTTCTGTTTCTCTTTCCCTGTAGGTATTGGTATTTACTGGGTTATCGGTGCAGTGATTCGAAGTGTTCAGCAGGTATTCCTGAATAAGACCATGGATAATATGGACATGGAAGAGTACATCAAAAAGAATCAGGAAAAAGCAAAAAAGAAAATGGAGAAAAAAGGTATTTCTCCGGATAAAATCAATCAGCAGGCAAGAATGAATGTAAGAAATATTCAGACGACTCCTCAAAAACAGGGTACAACTGCGGAGGAGAAGGCTGAAAAAGTAAAGAAATCTACGGAATATTATCAGAATACCAATTATAAGCCAGGAAGTCTGGCGGCAAAAGCCAATATGGTCAAACAATTCGATGAGAAGAACAAGAAAAAATAGGGGGGAAGGACAATGGAGTTCAGAGAGATTACTGCAAAAACTGTTGATGAAGCCATTACAAAGGCTTGTCTGGAATTAGGAACTTCCAGTGATAACCTTGAGATAGAGGTTGTACGTGAGGGTACTTCAGGCTTCTTTGGTATCGGAAGCAAACCGGCTATTATTAAAGTTCGCAAGAAAGTGGAAGAGGAAGAATTCGATATTCTGAAAGAACTGAGAAAAGAAGAGAAAAAAGAAGTAAAAAAGGAGCCGGTTCGAAAAGATATTAAAAAGGAAGCCAAGAAAGAGGTTAAAAAAGAAGTTAAGAAGGAAGTTAAAAAGGAAATTAAAAAAGAAACAGTAAAAGAACCGAAAAAAGAAGTAAAAAAAGATACTCCAAAGCCTCAGAAAAAAGAAAATAAACCTGCAGCAAAGACAGCACCGGTGAAAGACACTGCTGTAAAAGCAGAAGTAAAACCGGAAGTGAAAAAAGAAGAGAAAAAACCGGTTGTCCGTACAGAAGAACAGATTGCTGCGATGAAAAAGGCTGCAGAAGAATTTCTTCAGGGTGTCTTTAAAGCAATGGAACTTCCTGTTGAAATCAATATTGTATATGAGAAAGACAGTGATTGTCTCTCTATTGATTTTTCAGGAGAAGATATGGGTATTTTGATCGGGAAAAGAGGACAGACTCTGGATTCCCTTCAGTATCTGACAAGTCTTGTTGTTAATAAAGAGCAGGAAGATTATATCAGAATCAAGCTGGATACGGAAAATTACAGAAGCCGCAGAAAAGATACTCTGGAAAATCTTGCAAGAAATATTGCATATAAGGTTCGTAAAACAAGAAAAGCTGTTGTTCTGGAACCAATGAATCCTTATGAAAGAAGGATTATTCATTCTGCACTTCAGGGAAATAAGTATGTGGAAACATACAGTGAAGGTAACGAGCCTTATCGTCACGTTGTTGTCGTATATAAAGGAAGATAAAGAATTCATTTTATAAAAATGGATTGGTGTTTTGGGGAAGATGTTATTTCTGATAAGTGAAGGAATAGCATCTTTTCCTGTATATAGACTATTGTATGACAAGAGGTAAACAATTATGAATGGAGATACAATTGCAGCGGTAGCTACGGCAATGACAGCTTCGGGAATCGGAATCGTCCGGCTGAGCGGGGAAAATTCTCTGGAGATTGCCGGAAAAGTTTACCGGTCAAAAAATGGGAAGAAAAAACTGGAGAACGTGAAAAGCCATACGATTCATTATGGTTTTATTTATGATGGAGAGCAGCTTATCGATGAGGTTCTTGTGATGATTATGAAAGGACCGCATAGTTATACAGGAGAAAATACGGTGGAAATCGACTGTCATGGTGGAGTGCTTGCCATGAGGAAAGTTCTGGAAGCTGTGATTCATGCCGGAGCACGGCCGGCAGAACCGGGAGAATTTACAAAAAGAGCATTTTTAAATGGAAGAATTGATTTGTCTCAGGCGGAGGCAGTCATTGATGTGATCAATGCGCAGAATGAATATGCGCTGAAAAGTTCTATGAGTCAGCTGAAAGGCTCTGTGATGAATTCTATCAAAGAAATCAGAAGTAATATTATATATCATATTGCTTATATAGAATCTGCACTGGATGATCCGGAACATATCAGTCTTGATGGATACGGGGAAGAATTGGAAGATGTTGTAAAAAAAGAAAAAGTAAAGATGAAAAGGTTGATAGATTCCTTCTCTGAGGGTAAAATGATTCGAGAAGGAATTAAGACGGTTATCGTGGGAAAACCCAATGCAGGTAAATCTTCTTTGCTGAATTGTCTGGTAGGGGAAGAAAAAGCAATCGTTACGGATATTGCAGGAACAACGCGAGATGTGCTGGAAGAGACAATTGTTCTGCAGGGAATTTCTTTGAAAATGATGGATACGGCAGGAATCAGAAATACAGAAGATACGGTTGAGAAAATTGGCGTGGAAAGGGCCAGGACATATGCGA
This sequence comes from Oliverpabstia sp., assembly GCA_051888835.1. GTDB lineage: Bacteria > Bacillota > Clostridia > Lachnospirales > Lachnospiraceae > Oliverpabstia. Next base: position 13,832 of record JBJFCH010000078.1, read on the forward strand.
AAGATGCAGATTTGATTTTATATGTGGTGGATTCTTCCACAGAACTGGATGAAAATGATGAAGAAATTATGGAACTTCTGAAAGATAAGAAAGCAATTGTCTTATTAAATAAAAGTGATCTGGAACCGGCAGTCACAAAAGAAATGTTGGAGCAGAAAACAGAAAAACCCGTAATTCCCATATCTGCAAGGAACGAACAGGGAGTAGATCTTCTGGAACAGAAAATAAAAGAGATGTTTTTCCAGGGAGAATTATCCTTTAACGATGAGGTTTATATTACCAATGTAAGGCATAAGAAGGCACTGGAAGATGCATATCAGAGTCTGACTATGGTGGAGAACAGTATTGCCATGGATATGCCGGAGGACTTTTTCTCTATTGATCTGATGAACTGTTATGAATCACTGGGAAGTATTATAGGAGAATCTGTCGGTGAAGATCTGGTGAATGAAATCTTCAGTAAGTTCTGTACAGGAAAGTAAGTGAAACCGTCAGATAATGGATGAATCATTTATAAGATTGTCTGTTGAGAAATATATAGGAGACGATAGGTTATGAATAAATTGGTGGAACATTATGATGTGGCAGTGATCGGTGCAGGTCATGCGGGATGTGAAGCTGCTTTGGCTGCGGCCAGATTGGGTATGGAGACGATTGTTTTTACAGTCAGTGTGGACAGTATCGCTTTGATGCCATGTAATCCGAATATCGGGGGAAGTTCCAAAGGACATCTGGTAAGAGAAATTGATGCTCTGGGCGGAGAGATGGGAAAAGTAATCGATAAGACCTTTATTCAATCTAAGATGTTGAATAAATCTAAAGGACCGGCAGTTCACTCTCTTCGTGCACAGGCAGATAAGAAAAATTATAGTAATACCATGCGTCAGGTTCTTGAAAATCAGGAGAATCTTACGATTAAACAGGCAGAAGTAACGGAACTGATTGTCGAAGAAGGTATTATTAAAGGAGTAAAGACTTATTCCGGTGCCACGTATCTTTGTAAAGCGGTGGTTTTATGTACGGGAACGTATCTGAAAGCCAGATGTATCTATGGAGATATCAGTAATTATACGGGACCAAACGGTTTGCAGGCAGCAAATTATCTAACGGATTCTCTGAAGAAAAATGGAGTAGAAATGTTCCGCTTTAAGACAGGAACACCGGCCAGAATTGATAAAAGAACTATCGATTTTTCAAAGATGGAAGAGCAAAAGGGAGATGAGAGAGTCGTACCATTTTCCTTTTCTACCGATCCGGAAAGTGTTCAGATTGATCAGGCATCCTGTTGGCTTACTTACACCAATGAAAAAACACATGAAATTATCAGGGCAAATTTGGATCGTTCTCCTCTGTATTCCGGAATGATAGAGGGAACAGGTCCCCGGTATTGTCCGTCTATAGAAGATAAAGTAGTGAAATTTTCTGATAAGCCCCGCCATCAGGTATTTATAGAGCCGGAAGGTCTGGGAACCAACGAAATGTATGTGGGTGGAATGTCAAGTTCACTTCCTGAGGATGTACAGCATGATATGTATCATTCGGTGCCGGGACTGGAACACGCAAAAATTGTAAGAAATGCTTACGCCATCGAGTATGATTGTATCAATCCCCGGCAGCTTCAGGCAACACTGGAATTTAAGAATATTAAAAATCTGTTCAGCGGCGGGCAGTTTAACGGAAGCTCCGGTTATGAGGAAGCGGCAGCTCAGGGATTGATCGCCGGAATCAATGCGGCTTTGAAGGTAAAAGGAAAAGAGCTTCTGGTTCTTGACCGTTCGGAGGCATATATTGGGGTATTGATTGATGATCTGGTGACAAAAGAAAATCATGAACCATACAGAATGATGACCAGCAGAGCAGAATATCGTCTCCTTCTCAGACAGGATAATGCAGATCTTCGTTTGAGAAAGAAAGGATATGAAGTGGGGCTGATCAGCGAAGAACAGTATCAGGATCTTCTGGAAAAAGAGAGATTGATAGAAGAAGAAATTAAAAGAGTAGAAAAAACATTTGTAGGAACAACACCTCAGGTACAGGAATTGTTGGAAGAGCACAACAGTACTCCTCTGACTTCCGGTTCCACTTTAGGTGAATTGATCCGCAGACCGGAGCTTACGTATGAAATACTATCACCTATAGATCCGGAGAGACCGGAGCTTCGAGCGGATATCCAGGAACAGGTCAATATTAACATCAAGTATGATGGATATATCAAGCGTCAGTTAAAACAGGTAGAGCAATTTAAAAAGCTGGAAAAGAAACAGATTCCGGCAGATATCAATTATGATGAAGTAAAGAGTCTGAGAATCGAAGCGGTTCAGAAATTAAAGCTGTATCAGCCGTTAAATATCGGACAGGCATCAAGAATCGCAGGTGTGTCTCCGGCAGACGTTTCTGTACTTCTGGTATATCTGGAAGGCCACAAATCATGATGGATAAGTATGAGTATGGAGGAATTTGTGTATGGGTCAATATTCTACAGCATCGTTTGAAAAGGGACTGGAGATTTTGGGTATTCCATTAAGTGAAAAACAAATACAGCAGTTTCTGGATTATTATGAATTGCTGGTGGAATGGAATAAGGTAATGAATCTGACGGCAATCACAGAATATGAAGAAGTGATTGAAAAACATTTTATCGACAGTCTGGCTTCTGTGAAAGTGTGTGATTATTCTCAGATAAAAACAGTTATCGACATAGGTACCGGGGCAGGATTTCCGGGAATTCCATTAAAGATAGCATTTCCGAATATTGAAGTGGTACTTCTGGATTCTTTGAATAAAAGAATTAAATTCTTAAATGAAGTGATTACAAAACTGGGGCTTGAAAATATAAGAACCATCCATGGAAGAGCGGAAGATTTTGCAAAACAGAAGGAATACAGAGAAAACTTTGATCTGTGTGTGTCAAGAGCTGTGGCAAATCTGAGTACGCTGTCAGAGTATTGTCTGCCTTATGTTATAACAGGTGGACAATTCGTACCATATAAATCCGGAAAAATAGATGAAGAATTATCACAGGCAAAAAAAGCAGTTTCTGTGTTGGGTGGAAAAATTACAGATGTGGTAAAATTTCAGCTGGGTGATACAGATATGGAACGGTCTTTTGTTGTGATAGAAAAAGAGAAAAATACTCCTAAAAAATATCCGAGAAAAGCAGGACT
>JBJFCH010000079.1:0-16923 GCA_051888835.1 Oliverpabstia sp.
TTCCAATGAGATTTCAGTAATTATGATGGTCGGTCTGCAGGGTGCAGGTAAAACCACCACAACGGCAAAGATTGCCGGTAAGTTAAAAGTAAAAGGAAGAAAGCCGCTTCTGGCAGCATGTGATGTGTATCGTCCTGCAGCAATTACACAGCTCCAGATTAACGGAGAAAAGCAAGGCGTAGAAGTATTTGCAATGGGTGATAAGCAAAGCCCGGTAAATATTGCAAAAGCGGCGATTGAACACGCGAAGAACCACGGGTTTAATGTAGTGATTCTTGATACGGCAGGACGTCTTCATGTGGATGAAGGCATGATGCAGGAATTGATTGAAATCAAGGAAAATGTTCGTGTGGATCAGACAATTTTGGTTGTTGATGCCATGACAGGACAGGATGCAGTGAATGTATCTGAGACTTTCAATCAAAAAGTCGGTATTGACGGCGTGATTCTTACAAAGATGGACGGAGATACCCGAGGAGGTGCTGCACTGTCCATTAAAGCAATCAGCGGAAAACCCATTCTCTATGTGGGTATGGGTGAAAAGCTTTCAGATTTGGAGCAGTTTTATCCGGATCGTATGGCATCCAGGATTCTTGGTATGGGCGATGTAATGAGCCTGATTGAAAAGGCACAGCAGAACATCGATGAGACAAAAGCCAAGGAAATGGAGCAAAAGATTAAAAAAGCCACGTTTGGTTTTGATGACTATCTGGAAAGTATGAACCAGATGAAAAATATGGGTGGTATTTCCAGTGTGTTGGGTATGCTTCCCGGTCTGGGTAATAAGGCAAAAGATATTGAAGGAATGATTGATGAAAAGGATTTGGCGAGAAAGGAAGCAATTATCCTTTCCATGACACCGAAAGAACGGTCGAATCCGGATATCCTGAATCTTTCCAGAAAAAAACGAATTGCGCAGGGTGCCGGTGTGGAATTGGCAGAAGTCAACCGCATGGTGAAGCAGTTTGAACAGACAAGAAAGATGATGAAACAGATGCCCGGTATGATGGGCGGTAAACTTGGCAAAAGAGGAGGCTTTAAACTTCCCTTTTAAATAAACAGCAAAATCCCAAGGAGGTGAAAGAAATGGCAGTAAAAATCAGATTGAGAAGAATGGGTCAGAAAAAGGCACCTTTCTATAGAATCGTTGTTGCAGATTCCAAATCCCCAAGAGATGGAAGATTCATCGAAGAAATCGGAACATATGATCCGAACCGCGATCCAAGCGTATATAAAGTAGATGAAGAGGCAGCTAAGAAGTGGTTAGCTAACGGAGCACAGCCTACAGAAGTAGTAAGCAAAATCTTCAAATTAGCTGGTATCGAAAAATAGTGAGAACTATCAAGACTGCGGAGTCGTTTTTGCCCGGTGCAATCTTCCATAAGGAAGATTGACCTGACAAATGCGTGGAGGTGCGTAATGAAAAATTTGGTAGAAGTAATTGCAAAATCCCTCGTAGACCATCCGGAAGAAGTGGTTGTGACACAGACTGAAGAGAGCGATGCGATTTTAGTAGAACTGAAGGTGGCACCTTCCGATATGGGCAAGGTAATTGGCCGTCAGGGACGTATCGCAAAAGCAATCCGTACGGTTGTAAAAGCTGCTTCCTCCAAATGTGATAAGAAGGTTGTAGTTGAAATTCTGCAATAGATGAAAATATGAGGATGTAGCCTGGTGCTATATCCTTTTTTACTGCATAAGTCCCGGTCTCAGAGCAATCCGAGACTTATGCAAAACAGAAAGAGAAGAAACATAAACTGACAGATATGAACAAGGAGACGGAATGGAACAATTATTACAGGTAGGAGTGATTTCCAGCACTCATGGTGTTCGTGGAGAGGTCAAGGTTTATCCAACAACGGACGATGTTAATCGATTTAAAAAACTGAAAAAAGTGATTCTGGATACCGGTAAAGAGCAAAAAGAACTGGAAATCCAGAGTGTAAAATTTTTTAAACAAATGGTAATACTGAAATTCAAAGGAATTGATAATATTAATGATATTGAGAAATACAAAGGAAAAAGTCTGTATGTGACAAGGGAACATGCAGTGAAATTAAATAAAGATGAATATTTTATTGCGGATTTAATCGATATGCAGGTATTGCTCGATGATGGTTCGGAATTTGGAATATTGACAGATGTGATGAAAACCGGTGCAAACGATGTGTATTGTATTCAGAATGAAAAATACGGAGAAGTATTGGTTCCGGCCATTGGGGAGTGTATCCGGCAGGTAGATGTAGAAAATAAAAAAATGATCATCCATCTGATGCCGGGACTTGTGGAAGAAGTATAGAATCACGATTCTTAAAATAGGAGAATGATATTATGCACTATCATGTATTGACATTATTTCCGGATATGATTACACAGGGGCTGGGAACAAGTATCATAGGACGGGCTATGGATCAGGGTATTATACAGCTCACAACGACGAATATTCGGGATTTTTCTACAAATAAACATATGAAAGTGGACGACTATCCTTATGGCGGGGGAGCTGGTATGGTAATGCAGGCAGAACCTGTCTATGGAGCGTATCAGAGTGTTGTTGAGAAAATCGGTTACAAACCAAGGGTGATTTATCTGACTCCACAGGGAAAAGTGTTTAATCAGTCTATGGTGGAAGAACTTGCGAAGGAAGAAGATCTGGTATTTTTGTGTGGACATTATGAAGGAATTGATGAAAGAGTTCTGGAAGAAATTGTGACAGATTACGTATCCATCGGAGATTACGTTCTGACCGGAGGGGAACTGCCCTCAATGGTAATGATTGATGCTATTTCCCGTTTTGTTCCGGGAGTTTTGAGCAATGAAGAATCTGCTCAGTTTGAGTCTTTTCAGGATAATCTTCTGGAATATCCTCAGTACAGTCGGCCGGCAGAATGGATGGGAAAAAAAGTACCGGAGGTCCTTCTGTCAGGTCATCATGCCAATATTGAAAAATGGAGAAGAGAACAATCAATTCTGAGAACGCTTCTTCGAAGGCCGGAGCTTCTTGATGAGGCTGCGCTTAGTAAGAAGGAAAAGTTGTATTTGGAGCAGCTGAGAAAGGAGCTGGGATTGTGAAAGTAAATCTATTAAAAGGGTCTATTTTGAAATCTCTTGTTCTTTTTGCTGCACCACTTCTTGTTTCCCGGATTTTTCAGCAGCTTTATAATACAGTGGATACTATGATCGTTGGTAATTATCTGGGAGACACATCTCTTGCTGCTATCGGTTCCTGCAGTGCAATTTATGATCTACTTGTCGGATTTGCACTGGGAATCGGTAATGGTCTGGCAATTGTGACAGCCAGAAGCTATGGCGCCGGGAAAAAGGATGAGATAAAAAAATCAGTAGCCAGTTCGATTGTAATAGGTATCATTTGTTCGATTGTTGTATCTGTAATCGGAAGTTTCATTTTATATCCCCTTTTAAAACTATTAAATACACCGGCAGAAATTATAGGAGAATCATATCAGTATATCTCTTTGATTGTTATGTCAATTATAGTAATGTTTGCGTATAATTTATGTGCCGGTCTGCTGCGGGCTATCGGTGACAGTCTGGTTCCCCTGATTTTTTTGATGTTTTCTTCTTTATTGAATATAGGATTGGATCTTTTGTTTATCGTAAGATTTCAATGGGGAGTAACGGGAGCTGCCCTTGCAACTGTTCTGTCGGAAGGTATTTCAGCTATTTTATGTCTGATATACATAGGAAAGAAAATGAAATTACTGATTCCCGCACGTGAGCATTTTGTCGTGGACAGGGAATTATATGGAGAAATGCTTGGACAGGGATTTTCTATGGGATTTATGAGCTCTATTGTTTCCATGGGTTCCGTGATCCTTCAGTATGGAATTAATGGCCTTGGTTATCTGACGATTGCAGCTCATACGACGGCGAGAAAGTTGTATTTATTCTTTAATATGCCATTTGCCTCTCTGTCACTTGCTACTTCTACTTTTGTGTCTCAAAATAGAGGAGCCAATCAGAAAGAAAGGATTCGCAGTGCTGTCAGAATTATATATATCTGTGACATAATCCTTGCAGCAATCATAACCGTAATTCTTCTGTTATTTTCCAGAAATCTGGTGCAATTGATTTCGGGATCGAAGGAAAGTATTGTATTGGATAATGGCTCTTTATATTTGAAAGTAGTCGGTCCATTTTACGCTGTATTGGGTGTGCTTGGAGCAACACGCTATGCGCTTCAGGGTTTGGGAGAAAAAATCCTGCCACTTATCTCAAGTATCATAGAACTGGCGGGAAAAATTGTATTTGTCCTTTTATTTATACCCAGATTCGGATACAATGCTGTAATTGCCTGTGAGCCGGTTATCTGGTGTATTATGGCGATACAGTTGGTATACTCTTTCTATGCACATCCTTATATGAAAAGGAGAGTAAAGGGAAAACCAGTTGTTGAGTAAATTCATAGACTGATTGACATATTGTGAATTATGCCCTCATAGAATATAACCAGTACAGGTAAGGAGGGCATTGGACCGCATGGAACCTTTTTCAGTTTATAAGGATATACAGGCCCGCACCAGGGGACAGTTTTTGGTGGGAGTGGTGGGACCGGTACGAACGGGAAAGTCAACATTTATCAGAAGATTTATGGAACTCCTGGCTTTGCCGGCCATGGATGAGCAGACAAGGATGGAAGTGAAAGATCAGCTTCCCGTTTCCGGTTCCGGTAAGACGATTACGACAGTAGAGCCCAAATTCATTCCCAAAGAAGCGGTGGAAATACATTTGGGAGAGGATATCCCGGTAAAGCTCCGATTAATTGATTGCGTGGGATTTATGGTACCGGATGCTTCCGGAAATATGGAAAATGAAAAAGAACGAATGGTAAAGACTCCGTGGTTTGAACAGGAGATACCATTTCATCAGGCAGCTGAGGTGGGAACAAAGAAGGTCATTCAGGAACATTCAACAATCGGTCTTGTAGTGACCTGTGATGGCTCATTTGGAGAAATACCCAGGAAAAATTTTGAGGAAAGTGAAGAACGTACGGTTCAGGAATTAAAAAAACAGGGAAAACCATTTTTAATTCTGGTAAATTCCCAAAAGCCTTATAAAGAAGAAACTTTGAAACTGGTTGAACAGCTGCAGGATAAATATAAGGCAGCAGTTCTCAGCGTAAACTGTGAGCAATTAAGAAAAGATGATATTGTCCGCATACTGGAAAAGATTCTTCATGAATTTCCGGTAAGGCAGGTTGAATATTACATACCCAAATGGGTGGAATTGCTGGAACCCTCCCATTATCTGAAAGCGGATCTTTTGCAGCAGATAAAGGAAATGATGGGAAAGCTCAAGTATATCAGAGATATAAAAAACGACAACCTGCAGATTGGGAGCACGTATGTAAAAAGTGCCGTACTGGAAGAAGTAAATTTATCCAATGGTATAGTGCGGGTTCGGGTTGAAATGAAAGAGCCGTATTATTACCAGGTGATGAGCGAAATGACCGGTGTGCCGATCAACAGTGAATATCAGTTGATTCATACGCTGAAGGAGTTAGCCGGCATGAAAGAAGAGTATGCGAAAGTGCAAAATGCCATGGAATCTGTCAGGGGAAGTGGTTATGGTGTTGTGATTCCGGAAAAAAATGAAATCACGCTGGAAGAACCGGTTGTAATCAGGCAGGGAAATAAATATGGGGTCAAGATCAAATCGGCCAGCCCATCTATCCATATGATCAAAGCAAATATTGAGACAGAGATTGCACCGATTGTAGGAAATGAACAGCAGGCAAAGGATCTGATTGATTTTATTAAAGAAAATGCAAAATCAAAAGAAGGAATCTGGCAGACAAACATTTTCGGAAAATCCATAGAACAACTGGTGGAAGATGGCATACGCACAAAAATTGCTCAGATCAGTGAGGAAAGTCAGGTAAAACTGCAGGATACCATGCAGAAAATTGTTAACGACAGTAAGGGCGGACTGATCTGCATTATCATTTGATAAAAAATAGGAAAGGGAAATGGTTGAGAGAAGCCATTTCCTTTTTTGTTATTTGCACAAAAACATACAAAAAAGCAAAAGAATTGACAAAAAAATGTAACAAAGATATAATAAAGAAAATATTGATTATATGTTAATCATAGCACAAACGTTGGCGAGAAAGTGGAAAACAGGTGGTACATATGAAAAGAAAGATTGTGAATAAGTTACTTGCGGGTTGTCTGATTGCTGTTTTAGTTACACCCTCAGAGGCGCTTGCTGTGATGGAAGGAAATGAAGAGCAGAATGTGGCAGTCACTGAAGAGGTGACAGATACTGAGTATGAAAATGAGATTGTTTCAGATGAAAACAGTCAGGAATCGGAACAGAACCCAGAGAACCAGGAAGTTTCTGAAAAAGAAACGAAAACTGTTCAGCAGGCGAGTCAGTCAGTCTGGATCAAAAGCGGAGATCGCTGGTGGTACAGACATGCAGACGGAAGCTATACTACTTCAGACTGGGAATTGATTGATGGAAAGCTGTATTATTTTGATGCAGAGGGCTGGATGGTGACCGGTTGGCTGAAAATAGATGAAAACTGGTACTATTTGTCTGCAAGCGGAGCGATGCTGACCGGCTGGCTGAAGATCGGTGGCAAATGGTATTACCTGAACAGTGATGGAGTGATGGCTTCAGATACATGGGTCGGAGAGTATTATGTAGATGCAGACGGAGTATGGATTCCCGGTAAAACCAAAGAGGAAGAACAGGATCGGTGGATCAAAAGTGGAAATCGCTGGTGGTATAGACATGCAGACGGAAGCTATACCAAATTGGACTGGGAACTGATTAATGGAAAGTGGTATTATTTTGATGCAAATGGCTGGATGGTAACCGGTTGGCAAAAAGTAAATGGAAGCTGGTATTATCTGTCCACAAGTGGTGCCATGCTGACCGGGTGGCAGAAAATAAATGGAAGCTGGTATTATCTGTCCACAAGTGGTGCTATGCTGACCGGGTGGCAGAAAATAAATGGAAGCTGGTATTATCTGTCCGGAAGCGGAGCGATGCTGACCGGGTGGCAGAAAATAAACGGAGAATGGTACTATTTGTCAGCAAGCGGCGCTATGTTGACCGGCTGGCAGCAGATTAGCGGAAAATGGTACTATTTACAGAGTGATGGAGCAATGGCTGCCGATACATGGATCGATAATTACTATGTAGATGCCAGTGGTGCCTGGGTTGAAGGAAAGACTACAGAGGAAGGCTTGGTACAGACCTCTGATGGTCGTTGGTATTACGACAATGGTGACGGAACCCGTCCGAAATCCACCTGGAAAAAAATTGATGGTGTAGAGTATTACTTTGATGCAGATGGCTGGATGGTGACCGGTTGGCTGAAGATTGGCTCAACCTGGTATTATTTGAAGAGCAATGGCGCAAAGGCCTATGACTACTGGGTTGGTGTAACCGGTGTAGGAGGTTACTATATCGATAAATATGGAAGAATGGTAGCCGGAACTACTTACAGCTATGGAAATTATATTTATACCTTTGATGCCAATGGCCTTTGTACGGGAAAAGAAGATAGATATTTACAGGTACAGGATCCCAAAAACGGAAAGACCTATACGGTAGAAAAACAATTTTCCACTGATCCACAGGTAGGTGTCGATGTGACAGAAGATGAATTCCTTGCAGCTGCAGTATATGCAGAGGCGGGCAATCAGGGAATGCCGGGCATGACCGGAGTTGCCCTTGTCATGCTGAACCGGATGTACAGTGGTCTATATCCCGAAAGTGCGAATGTAATGATTTATCAGAAGCAGCAGTTTGAAGTGGCAAGAAATGGATCTCTGACAAAGTATTTAAATAATATAAATAGTTCTACTTTGGATAATGCAAAAGAAGCAGTGAAAAGAGCCAGAAGCATTATGGAGGCTTATCTGAATTCCAACACTCCAAGAACCGTGACAGGTCTGACCATGCCGAATGGTAAAACGGACTTCGACTATCTGGGATTTATGACACCGGCAGCATTTGAAAGTGCCGGATTGGATTGGGAAAAAACAGAAGCCTTTACATATTTAAATACTACCTTCTATACCAGATGGATTACAAAATAATGTTTAAAAAGCTGAATAGTGGCTTACTGAACTGTAAAAATAATGTTATATTTGTGTCCAGGAAAGGCTAATATAATTGACATTAAATAAGAAAAAGATTATAATATTGCCGTAAATTTAACGAATACAGAGTCAGGGAAGTGGGTGAAAGTCCTGCGCAAGTCCGTTACTGTTAAAGCCAGGTTACTGCCTGTATTCTGATATGGAATTTTGCGGCAACCGAAGTTTCATAAAACGTATTGAGAACCGTTGTCTGTAAAGGCAACGGTTTTTTATAATATGAGACAAGGGAGAGAAGGTCGGTCGCAGCATGTTTACATGCCTGTGACTGACTTTGGCCAATCCCCAGACAGGAGGAACAGCATGGAACACAGGACAGGATTGGAGATGTACTGTACAATTGATGAAAAGAATAATAAATTGCGGTACGGTTATACCACCGGTTCCTGTGCGGCAGCAGCAGCACAGGCAGCTGCACGTATGCTTCTGACCGGTGAGAAAGTGGAGGAAGTTGCTCTGGAAACACCGAAAGGTATTCTTCTTCATCTTCTGATTGAGGATATTCGGATGGAGAAGGATGAAGTGGTCTGCGCAGTCCGTAAGGATGGGGGAGATGATCCGGATGTGACTCATGGCATATTGGTTTATGCACGGGTAAAAAAAGCTCTCAATAAAGAAGTGTCAATTGACGGTGGAATTGGTGTGGGAAGGGTGACCAGACCGGGACTTTCACAGCCTCCGGGTGCTGCGGCAATCAATGATACACCAAGAAAGATGATACGGGAGAATGTAGAAGCCGTCTGTAAAGAATATGGATACAGTGGTGGTATGGATGTTTTGATTGAGATACCGGAAGGTGTGGAAATTGCAAAAAAAACATTTAATCCTCGTCTTGGGATAGAAGGCGGTATCTCTGTTCTTGGAACCAGTGGAATTGTAGTGCCTATGAGTGAGGCGGCTCTTGTTGCCAGTATAAAACTGGAAATGCAGATGCTTGTAAAAGCAGGGGCAGAGTATCTTGTGATTACTCCGGGAAATTATGGACAGGTATTTTCTGAAAACCAAATTCAGGTTGATTTGACCTATTCCATGAAATGCAGCAATTACGTGGGAGAGACGCTGGACATGGCCCGGGAAATGGGAGTGAAAGGAATCCTTTTTATTTCACACATAGGTAAATTTATTAAGACTGCCGGCGGAATTATGAACACTCATTCAAGAAATGCAGACAGCAGAGCAGAGTTGATGGCAGCCAATGCACTGCGGGCAGGAGCAAAGTATGAAACGGTAATGAAAATACTAAATTCCATAACGACAGAGGAAAGTGTAGATATTTTAGTAAAGGATCACATGCTGGAAAAAACAATGCAGCAGGTTGTGGAAAAAGTAGATTATTATTTGAATAAACGATCAGGAGAAAATCTGCAGATAGGTGCGATTCTCTTTTCCAACGTATATGGAGAACTTGGAAGAACACGATTGGCAGATGAACTTCTGGACGAAATTAACAGGAGGTAGTTATGCAGGGAAAATTATATGGACTGGGTGTAGGTCCGGGAGATCCGGAACTTCTGACTTTGAAAGCGTTGCGGCTGATACAGGAAAATGAAGTGATTGCTGTACCGGGAAATGATATCAAAGCCAGCGTGGCTTATCAGATCGTTAAAGGAGTCTACGATGAATTGGATTCGAAAAAGCTGATTCCGGTGGCGATGCCCATGACAAAGGAAAAAGCAGTGCTTGAGGCTAATCATGAGAAAGCTGCGAATGATGTGGAAGATTATTTGAGACAAGGGAAGAATGTAGTATTCCTTACTCTGGGAGATCCTACTGTATATTCCACATATCTTTACGTGCATAAACGGATTTTAGAACGTGGATATGAAGCTGAGATTGTAAGTGGTATTACTTCTTTTTGTGCAGTGGCAGCCCGTCTGAATATGGGGCTCGTGGAGATGGCAGAACCGCTCCACGTAATTCCGGCTACTTATAAAGCTCAGGAAATGGATGAAATTTTGAAAATGCCTGGTACGAAAGTGTTGATGAAGACAGGTCGAAAAATGAAAGAAGTTCGAGAGAGTATTATAAGAAGCGGTCAGAAAGCAGTCATGATAGAAAACTGTGGTATGCCGGATGAAAAGATTTATGAGAGCGCTCAGGAGATACCGGAAAGTGCAGGATATTATTCGTTAATTATCGTAAAAGAGTAAAACGAAAAGAAATAGATATAAGAAATAGATATAAGAAATAGATTACAAGGAGAATAGTATGGTACATTTTGTTGGATCAGGTTCCGGAGCCCCGGATCTGATTACCCTTCGGGGAAAAAAATTTTTAGAAGAAGCAGATGTGATCATCTATGCAGGGTCTCTGGTCAATCCTCAGCTTCTGGATTATGCCAAGGCGGGATGCCGGATATATAACAGTGCAAAGATGACACTGGAAGAAGTGCTGGATGTTATGTTTGAGGCAGAAGAACAGGGTCTAACCACAGTTCGTCTTCATACGGGAGATCCTTCCCTATATGGTGCAATTCGGGAACAGATGGATGTGCTGGAAGAGAAGGGGATTCCGTTTGATTATTGTCCGGGTGTCAGCTCGTTTTGTGGAGCAGCTTCGGCACTGAATCTGGAATATACGCTTCCGGATGTATCACAGAGTGTGATCATTACAAGAATGGCTGGAAGAACCCCTGTGCCGGAGAAAGAGAGTATTGAATCATTTGCGGCTCATGGTGCGACTATGGTTGTATTTTTAAGTACAGGTATGTTGGAAGAACTAAGCAGACGTCTGATTGCGGGAGGTTATTCCGAGGATACTCCGGCGGCTATAGTATATAAGGCGACCTGGGAGGATGAAAAGACTTTTATCTGTACAGTAGGTACACTGGCAAAGACAGCCAGAGAAAATCAGATTACGAAAACTGCATTGATGATCATCGGAGATGTGGTGAAGCATAGCCATTATAACCGATCAGAGCTTTATAATCCGGCATTTACGACAGAGTTTCGTGAAGCAAGTATTTCAGAGAGAGAATGAAGATAGATGAAACTGATTCTGATAGCATTTACCCGTAATGGATGGGAACTGGAAAAGCGGCTGCAAATGACAGCTTCAAAGCATGGATTCGAGACGAAAGCTTTTTTGAAAAGTAAATATGTAAAGGCACCTGATAACGATGATATCATTCAGGTGGAAGAAAGTCTCAGTCAATGGGCAGAAGAATGGATTCCGGATGCAGATGGGGTGATTTTTATTGGTGCATCCGGAATTGCGGTGCGCACCATCGCACCTTTTGTGAAAAGTAAAAAGACGGATCCTGCGGTACTGGTACTGGATGAAAGGGGAAGCTTTGTGATCCCTCTGCTTTCCGGTCATCTGGGTGGTGCCAATGAACTGGCTGACTTGCTTGCAGTAGAAATCGGAGCGATTCCGGTGATTACTACAGCTACGGATGTGAATCATCATTTTGCCGTGGATGTATTCGCCAGGAAAAATTATCTGGCGATATCCGATATGAGGCTGGCAAAAGAAGTATCTGCGTTGGTCCTTCAGGATATCCGTCTGAATGCCGGAGCCGGGCAGGGATATTTTGAAAAAGAAAATCAGAATGTATTTCCGGAACTCTTGTTTTCAAAATCTGCAAGTCCGGATGGCCGTCAGGCGACATTCTGGATACAGCTGCCGGATCAGCAGGTTCTTCATTTAATCCCAAAGACGATTACATTGGGAATTGGATGTAAAAAGGGGATGCCGGAAGAAGTGATCGAAGAGCAGGTTCGCCTGGTATTGGAACAGCATGGGATTTTTCCACAGGCTGTCAGGCAGGCAGCGAGTATTGATTTGAAGAAAGAGGAACCGGGATTGAAAGCATTCTGTGAAAAATGGCAGCTGCCGCTGCTTACTTATAACGGAGAGGAGCTTGGGCAGTTGGAAGGAGATTTTACCCCTTCCGCTTTTGTAAACAGGGTTACCGGTGTGGACAATGTATGTGAGAGAAGTGCATGTCTGGCAAGCGGACATGGAACACTGCTCGTGAAAAAACAGGCAGGAAACGGAGTTACCGTGGCTTGTGCCGTAGAAGATTGGAGTGTGGATTTTGAATAAATTATATGTAATAGGAATCGGACCGGGAGAGTATGAACAGATGACTCTGAAGGCGATTCATGCAATGGAAAAAAGCGATGTGATCATCGGTTATACCGTTTATGTGGATCTGGTAAAAGAACATTTTGCAGGAAAAGAATTTCTTACGACACCGATGAAAAAAGAAGTGGATCGGTGTGTGTTGGCTTTTGAAGAAGCAATGAAAGGAAAGACAGTTTCCATGATCTGCAGCGGAGACGCCGGAGTGTATGGTATGTCAGGTCTGATGTATGAAGTGGGAGTAAATTATCCGGAAGTGGAACTTGAAATCATTCCGGGCGTTACAGCTGCAACAGGAGGAGCAGCAGTTCTGGGGGCTCCGCTGATTCATGATTTTTGTCTGATCAGTCTCAGTGATCTTCTTACTCCATGGGAGAAGATTGAGGCACGACTTCTGGGAGCATCCAGGGCGGACTTTGTAATTTGTCTCTATAATCCTTCCAGTAAAAAACGACATGATTATTTGCAGAAAGCATGTGATCTGATGATGCAATACAAATCACCGGATACGGTTTGTGGAATTGTAAGCTATATTGGTAGAGAAGGAGAAAACTGGAAAGTTTTGAGTCTGGGGGAATTGCGGGACACTCAGGTAGATATGTTTACCACGGTTTGGATCGGTAATTCTCAGACAAAAGAAATTAATGGAAAAATGGTAACGCCCAGAGGGTATAAAAATGTATAAAGTTCTTTTATTTGCAGGAACGGTGGAAGGCCGTACCATAGCAGAATATTTAAATGAACATCACGTAAACACAAGAGTCTGTGTGGCGACTGAGTATGGCGAGAGTCTTCTTCCTCAGGGAGAGTATCTGGATATTTCTCACCATCGTCTTGATGAGCAGGAGATGGAACAGCTCATGATACGGATTCAGGATGGTCTGGTCATTGATGCGACCCATCCGTACGCACAGATTGTGACAGAAAACATACAGGCCGCATGCATTCGCACAGGGACGGCTTATCTGAGAGTGGTCCGTGGAGAATCCGAAGAACTTCCGGAAGCAGTACAGGATCCGGTTTCGGGAATAAAGGAACATCAGATTGTTTATGTGAAGGGAATAAGGGAAGCAGTAGAGTTTCTGGAAAATACCAGTGGAAATATTCTTGTGACTACGGGAAGCAAGGAGCTGGCTTCTTATACTTCCCTGACAAATTATCAGGAGAGAATTTATGCCAGAGTACTTTCTCTTCTGGAAGTGATTAAATCCTGTGCTGCCCTTGGATTTGAAGGAAAACATCTGATCTGTATGCAGGGACCTTTTTCACAGGAAATGAACAGAGCCATGATACGACAGGTGAACGCATCCTGGGTGGTGACGAAGGAGTCCGGAAAAGCCGGAGGTTTTATGGAAAAATATCTGGCTGCCAGGGAGACCGGCTGTGGACTTGTAATTATTGGTCGTCCTGTTAAAGAAGAGGGATATAGTCTGCAAGAGTGTCTTAAGTATTTGAGAAATAGATGGAATCTTAAAGATAATACGGATATAGACAGTATCGAAGAAAATGTAGTAAACCCGGATGAAGAAAAAAATGAGGGACAACAGGTTCGGCAGATTTCAGTGGTTGGGATCGGAATGGGAAGCGAAGCCACACTCACTATGGAAGGGAAGCAGGCTTTGGAAGAGGCGGATCTTCTGATCGGGGCCGAAAGAATGCTGGAAGATACTGCTCAGCAGGGTCAGGCAAGATTTGTATCTTATCGTCCGGGGGAAATCAGCAGTTATATAAAAGAACATACGGAATATCGAAAGATTGCAGTGGCATTGTCCGGTGATGTGGGATTTTACAGCGGTGCTAAAAAGCTTCTGGATATTCTGAAAACTGAGATTCCGGATGCAAAGATCAATGTATGCTGCGGTATTTCTTCTATGATTTATTTTTGTGGAAAAATGAAAACCCCCTGGGAGGATGTGATGCCGGTAAGTCTCCATGGAAGAAGCAGAAATATAGTAGGACTTTTGCAGAAGCATCCCAGAATATTTGCAATTATCGGGGATAAGAGCGGAACAGCCGCCCTATGCCGTAAGCTTACGATGTACGGCATGGGAGAGGTAAGAGTGACTATAGGAGAACGCCTCTCTTACCCGGATGAAAAGATAACAGAAGGACGGGCTGCAGATTTTCAGGAACTTGAGACAGATCCATTGAGTGTGATTCTTTTGGAGCGATATGAAAACAGTGAACCGGTGATTACACATGGAATCAGTGATGAGGAATTCTTACGGGATAAAGTGCCTATGACAAAAGAAGAGGTGAGAAGTATTTCACTTTCAAAACTTCGACTGACCAAAGATGCTCTGATCTATGATGTGGGTGCAGGCACAGGTTCTGTTTCTGTGGAGATGGCGCTTCAGGCAGTGGATGGAAAGGTATGGGCAATTGAAAAGAAGGAAGAAGCAGTAGAACTGATCAAAAAAAATAAGATTAAATTCCGGACAGACAATCTGGAAATTGTTTCGGGACTGGCGCCGGAAGCATGCGTGTCACTGCCGGCACCGACACATGCGTTTATCGGTGGATCTTCCGGAAATCTAAAGGTGATTCTGGAACTGTTGCTTCAGAAAAATCCAGCTATTCGGGTAGTGATGAACTGTATCACTCTGGAGACAGTTGCGGAAGCTATGGAGTGTATTCGCACACTGCCTCTGAAAGATGTAGATATCGCTCAGGTCAATGTGGCAAAAGGAAAGAAAGCGGGTCCCTACCATCTGATGATGGGTCAGAATCCGGTTTATGTGATTTCGTTTACAGGAGCAGAAAATGGAGAATAAAAAAAGCATCCCACGGTTTCTGATCGGTGCAGCGGCAAGTGGGAGCGGAAAAACACTGATTACCTGTGGAATACTGCAGGCACTGAAAAACCGGGGACTACAGGTAGCATCGTTTAAATGTGGTCCGGATTATATTGATCCTATGTTTCACAGTAAAGTGATCGGTACAAAAAGCAGAAATCTGGACACTTTTTTTGCTGATCAAGAAACTGTGAGATATCTTCTCACAAAAAATGCTTCTGATTGTGATATCTCTGTAATTGAAGGCGTAATGGGATATTATGATGGTCTGGCAGGTATTTCAACCGAGGCAAGTGCTTATGATGTGGCGGTCAAAACAGAGACACCGGCGGTGTTTATAGTAAACTGTAAAGGCTTGAGCGTTTCGGCTGTGCCATATATCAAAGGATTTCTGGAATACAAACAGGACAGCAGAATCAGAGGAGTGATTCTGAATCAGATTTCTCCTATGATGTATCCCCGAATGAAAGAAATGATAGAATCACAGCTTCCGATAACTGTATACGGTTATGTTCCTGTGGTGAAAGATTGCGTATTGGAAAGCCGCCATCTTGGTCTGGTGATGCCGGAAGAAATCAGGGATATTCAGAAAAAGCTGCAGGAGTTTTCAAAAGTAATAGAAAAATCTGTGGATCTGGACGGTTTGATCCGTCTGGCACAGACCGCAGAAACATATGAGCAGATAAAAGAACCGGAAATCTATCAGGTAGAATATCCGGTACGTATTGCTGTGGCGAGAGATGAGGCATTTTGCTTTTTTTATGAGGATAATCTGGAATTACTCAGAAAAATGGGCGCACAGCTGGTGGAGTTTTCTCCGATTCATGACAGTAAACTTCCGGATCACATACAGGGATTGATTCTAAATGGAGGTTATCCGGAATTGTATGCAAAGCCGCTCAGTGAAAACAAATCTATGTGCCGGTATGTCAGAGAGGCGTTGAAAAAAGGGCTTCCTCATATGGCAGAGTGCGGTGGATTTATGTATCTTCATAATGAAATGGAAGACATGGAAGGAAATGTGTGGCCTATGGTGGGAATGATCGACGGTAAAGCGTATCGGACACCTAAGCTGACTCGATTCGGATATATTATGCTGGAAGAAGGGGATTGTTTTGGTGAAAATGTGGGAAAGATTCCGGCACATGAATTTCATTATTTTGATTCCGAAAGCTGCGGTGAAGATTTTGCAGCGAGGAAGCCTCTGAGTAAACGTGGATGGAGATGTATCCATAGTGATGAAAAATGTATGGTAGGATTCCCACATTTGTATTATTATGGTAATAAAAAAGTGCCGGAAGCATTTTTGAAAGCATGTGAGAGATATAAAAATGACTGCGAAAGGATGGAGACAATATGAAGCTGGAAGAGGCATTGCAACAGATCAGACCGGCAGACAGGAAAGCCATGGAACAGGCATGGGAACATTGGAATAATATAGCGATCCCACTGCACAGTCTGGGAAGATTGCAGGATACGGTAGTCCGTATTGCCGGAATGACAGGTACTGCCCGGGTGAATATCGGAAAAAAAGGACTGGTGGTCATGTGTGCGGATAATGGTGTGGTAGAAGAAGGCGTCACACAGTCCGGTCAGGAAGTGACTTTGATCGTATCGGAGAATTTTCTTCAGGAAAAAGCAACGGCAGGTATTCTTTGCCGGCAGGCAGGGGTTGATATTTTCCCGGTGGATATCGGAATTGCCACAGACAGTAAGATTATCAACAGAAAAATTGCCTACGGAACTAAGAATATGGTGAAAGAGCCTGCTATGACAAGAGAGGAAGCGGTTCGAGCCATTGAAGTAGGTATTTCCATGGCAGAAGAACTGAAAGAGAAAGGTTATGGAATTCTGGCTACCGGTGAGATGGGAATCGGAAATACCACCACAAGCAGCGCAATCACTTC
>JBJFCH010000080.1:0-16875 GCA_051888835.1 Oliverpabstia sp.
CGGTAGGCATTTCATTGAATTTCTTCACCAGTGCTTTACACTTTGCCTGTAAAGCCAGATTTTCCTCGTCATCTTCCCAGATATAACCTTGTTTCATTCTTTCTTGTTCAGTCATTTTATTTTTCCTCCTACAATTCAAGACTCGCTCGCGAGTCTTGACGCGGAATTCAAGTCTGCATAGCAGACATACTTCCATTCCGAATTCCTGCGCATCCCCGCGGAGCGTATATCAGATGGGGGATTGACACCCGCCGCTGATACATAATTGCTGCTCACCGCCTACAGCGGCGGGTGTCATCTCTCATCTGATATACCCAGTTGTCTGCCAAAATCAAACAACACTTTATATGATCCATAATATCACACAATTCAATATATGAAAATATGGCAATAATAACTAGGGGACAGGCATCAGAATGCCTAAGAGCATATTTAAGCTTTATTCTACTCATTCAATAATACGAACCGCGGTACCATATGCAATCACTTCCGCTGCCCCCTGCATAATTGCGGAAGAACCATACATAACTCCTACTACTGCATCTGCACCCATAGCCTCTGCTTCGTCTACCATACGCTTGGTGGCAATCTGCCTTGCTTCTATCAGCATCTCTGTATATCCGGTCAGCTCACCGCCTACCAGCGTTTTCATACCCGCCATAAAATCTTTTCCCAGATTCTTTGACTGTACTGTAGTTCCCCTCACAAGCCCCAATGCTTCAATCTTTTTTCCCGGTATTGTATCAATAGTTAACAGCTTCATCTTCTTCTCCTTTATCAATTTCCCTCATTCGTTCTCTAAGTGCCAGTAATATACCTATTATTATGATAGTTGGCGGCACAATCATCAACAATAAGACCAGTGTTGGCATGGGATCCAGGATGTTCAAAAACAAAAACAAAGCATCCCATAATATAATCAAAATGATCATCACTGCAGCTGCAATGGCCGCCCCCCGCTTTTTCTTACTTACATCGACCTTAATCACATTCATAAAACGATTTCCCCCTCTCTCCAATTCATCCAGTTGATTCAGATATAGATTTGTAGCCATTTCTTCGAAACTGACGGATTCCCGCGCCATCATTTCACACACCTCCTGAATTCGTTCAAGATTCTTACGCTCATGGTTCAGATAAATCTGATGCCGGTTAAGACAATCTGCAAGTGTAAGTCTGCTCTCAAGAATATTGCGGATTTCTTCGATTGGAATCGCCAGCTTTCGAAGCAGCTTAATTTTCATAAGCAGGTCAACATCTTCATCCGAATACTCCCGATATCCATTTGTTTTATTTCTATCCGGATGAAGAAGCCCCTGATTTTCATAAAAACGAATATTCTTCTTCGTAATGCCAACCAGTTGCTCGACCTCATTAATCTTCATTTCTTCACCTCCGTTCGTAACCGAAAAAGCATATGTTTTCCTATATCTTAATTGAAATCTACACCTTCCACAAGGTGGAATGTCAATATTTATCTGCCATTATTGCTATGAAACCTGAAAAAGGTCCGGTTTTTCACCAGACCCTCATAATTTCTTCGATTGGTATCTTTTTATATACAACCCGGGAATACCCCACGCCCTGTGGTTTTCCCTGATAGCTCATACAGCTGTCTTCATATAACAAACCAATAGAACCATCCGATAATTCTGTCATACAGGAATATGCAAAAAATTCATCTTTTTCCAGACCATTGACCGCATAGGTGTCAACCAGAGTCATATTGTTCTTCTCATCTAACGAAAATATAAATATTTTTCCGTTCAACCGACCGGTCCAAGTACCGACAACCGATGGACAGCATACAAAAACTACTTCTTTTCCATCTATTTTCTTTGAGTAATCAAGGGCAGAGATCATACAAAAAGAACAATTAGGCACTCCCGTATTGACAATCTTTATAATCTTATAAGTATCTCTGACAGCTACAACATCAGCATAGCAAATCGCATTCTGCAAATTTCTGAAAAAGATCCGGATCGTTCCGTCTTGAAGTTCAATCGGCTGGCTTTCTGTGCCCGGAATATTCCCAAAACGTTTCCATGTTTTTCCCTGATCCTTCGAAAAAATCACACTTGCATATACATCGTTATAGCAGCAAAACAGCAATGTACCGTCAGAAGTCACAAGTCCCCTGCCCGGACCGGTTCCATAAAATGTCTCTTCTTCTTTTTTCACTCCAACAATCAAAGACGGCGCAGACCATGTTTTCCCACTATCCTCAGATGTTGTCAGGCAGAGATAACTTGTCGGATATGCTTCATATGGCATATCTTTATAGAATAAATTCCCTTTATATTCACCATTTTCTATCATGTGGAACCATTCATCTACATAGTAATCTTCCACTTCTGTGCCATCGGGCTTTAGGATCCTGTTTCCTTTTAAATAGCAAGTATACTCTTCACTGCCCTTTTCTCTCACACGCAGATAACCATCTTCTGTAAAACCATTTCCATCTTTCAAATTTTTTCGAAAAGATGAATAACCACCTGCAAATAAATCCACCAGTAAATATATTTTTTTTCCATCCGATGCGATTGCCGGATCCATGAGTGTAGAGGAATCCTCATGATATATATTTCCATGATCCCCCAGATAATCAGCAAAGGTATAATTCCAGGTTTCTCCCATATCCTCTGACCGGGAAACGATAATATCAATACCGCCTCCATCTGCTTCCGCGTCCCATCTTACATCTGCAGCTGCAACAATAGTTCCGTCATTTAATGTTATCATACACGGAATTCGGAAGTTTTTACTTCCCCCATTACCAGCTATAATCGGCTGTCCATTTTTATTCATTCCGTCTTTAGGTTTTGTTTTTTCGTAATATGTCATCTTTTCCCCTTATTTATAATATGAGTTACCCGGCAAAATCCGTACTTTCCCTACTATTTTTCTGACATTTCCACCGGAACCGGCATGACATCCCGGCGCATGAGAATCCTGCGGAAACAGCACAATAAAACTCCCCGCTTCCAGTCTGACCGCAATCGTATCATCATCAATATCGGCAAGAAGTAAATCTTTCTCATCATTATAATTTTTTCTGATGTTTCGCAGCCGATCAACAGATTTAACATATATTGTCTCTACACCCTCTACGATATACATAACATCTATATACTTACGATGTGCCTCCGCTGTGCCCTCTTCTCTGCTGTGAGTCTGATACATTTCCAGATTCATGTACAAATTTTCTCCGTCTAAAGGAATTCTTCCGACAGGATAATTATCCGGTGTATAAACTGTTACAGCTTTCAAGACCCTGTCGACCCCGGAATTTATTCCCTGATACAGTTTTGCATTTTCTATGGTATCTACTATCATCTCAATTACTCCTCAATTTTGATGAAAATTTACGCCTTGTAAATAAACTACAAGGCGCAAATTGATTAATACTATTTTCCGGCAATCATATCTTCTAATGGCTCAACTTTATCCATTTCGCTCATCATTTCGTTATATCCCAATCGATCAAGTTCTTCCAGATAATCGTTCCAGGTAGCATCCACGTCAATCTGACCGAGAACTGTCTGGGCAATATAATTCTTTACATATGCCTCAATATCTGTATTGACTTCTGTCTTAATCGCAGCGAAATCCGTTTCATTTGCAATGTCTTCTTTATATTGAACACCCTGCCATTTCATCCAGATTCCATCCTGATTTGCGGACCAATACTTACCGCCTGCTGCAAAGACTTCTTCTTCACCAGTCCACTGAGTTACTTTCTCATCCTGTCCATGCTGGCTGAAGGTCCATGTTCCCTTTTCACCGGATGCAAGCGTATTGATTTTAACAGGTTTTCCATCTTCGCCCCATTCCCAGTCAACACCTTCTTCTCCATAGAAGAGGGATGCTTTGAAGGAATCGTCTCCATTACCAAAGATCGCATATTCTACAAACTGAAGGATTCTGGCCAGTTTCTCATCATCCACGTTGGCATTTACATAGAAATAACCATAAGCCGGAGAAGAGTTGGTCACTGTCTGCACTTCTCCACCGTCCGGTTTAATACCAGGTGTAAGCAGGATCGTTGCTTCCGGATCCGCACTCAGCAAGGTCAACGGAGGTCTGTCAGATGCCCATGAGTTCAGAGAATTGGTGGATGTGATCCAGTATCCGGCTTTTCCGGTATTTACTTTATCCCAGGAAAGCTTTCTGTTATCTTCGATAATTTCCGGATCGATCAGTCCATTTTTATAGATTTCCGCAAAGCCTTTCAGATATTCCTTAAATTCATCCATTACATAATACTGTTCTGCTTCGCCATTTACTTCATTTACACCGTTGTGGAATCCGTATGCAGAATAGAATACACTCTGCTGTAAGTTCGGAGCAGTTACACCATAAGTATTTTTTTGTCCATCCCCATCCGGATCCTGATTCACAAAAGCATCCATAATTTCAATAAATTTACTGAGCTCGATACCATCTGAAGCAGCGTATACTCTGTCAGCAACCTGCTCAACTTCCACCCCGAGATCGATTCCCAAATTCTGAATCCAGTCATATCTGTAATAATCATTTGGAAGGTAATAATCTACAAACTGCAAAGTAATACCTCTCAGACATGTAAATTCTTCCGGATTCTCGGGATCCAGTACGTAATCATAGAGCAACGGATTTTCATCAAAATACTTTATAAAAGAAGGTGCGTATTCTTTCACCATTGATACCGGAATGTTTCTGATCAGTTCCTGATCCTGCATAAATGCCACTTCTTTATCACACCACATACAGTCAGGCATCTGACCGGTTGCAAGCAATGAATCTAAATTACTGTTGTCTGTAGTCACAACCTCAAGTTCAATGTTCAGAGCATCTTCCAACATATTTTCCACGTAGCTTTCATCTTCATACGTATCATCAGACCAATAGCCAGTGTATGTAATTTCATAAAAATCTTCTAAATCATCACCTGATGAGCCATCCGATGAAGCAGTGGATTCTTTTCCACAGCCGGACAATACTGTCATAGCAAGCATCGCAGTCGTCAGGAACAAACTTACTACTCTTCTCTTCATATTTTTCTCCTTTTTAATTTAAGAATATATTTTCATTATAAAAATCACTCACTTTTTCAAAAATACCATGGTTAAAAGCTTACTTTTTGATCAGAGAACAATTTTTATGTTACCATATTATTTCACAGGAAACAGCTCCTTAAGCGTTTCCTGCTGAATGCCTCGCAGCCTTGTCTTTGCCAGACAGGATCTTTCTTCTGCCCCTCCGGCACAATACGAGAGCAGCATTTTATCATTTGTAAAACAAATTGCACAATAGCAATATCCACAAGTTTCATCATCTTCAAAAGCCACCGGTTCTGAAAAGGTTTTTCCATTGTCATCGCTGACTGCAATCACATAGGGAGTTCTTCCTCCGGTAAAATACTCAGGCTGCTGTCTGCCATTATATTCCGGTATCGGATTCCAGATTGCATAAATTCTTCCGGAAGCATCTCTTTTCATGGACAGAGGACTGTTGGGGGAGGTAAAGCGGGAGGGTTGCGGAGGTGTCCAATGTTCTCCGTTATCCAAAGAGAACATTTCATATTGACGCCCCAACTCAGTCCTCGCCCATGCCCAGAGAATTCCGTCTGACAATTCAATCAGACCGGGTTCTTGTAATCCGGCATTATTATAAGAATGATAAGATATAGAACACTTATCAGCTGACTGTCTCCATGTATATCCGTCATCATCAGAGTAGAAAAACACCACTTCTGATCTGCTGTCAAAGTATTCCCTGCCACTATCCGGTCTGTCACTCCATCCGGCTGCATGTCTTGCAGCCGGAATGATAATTCTTCCATTGGAAAGTCTGATAACCCGATCATTGTTAACAACAAAGAATCCCTCGCAGGGTGTGCAAAGTACTCTTTCGCTCCAGGTGCGGCCACCATCGGAGGAACGCTTTATGAACATTTGAAGCAGCGTATAGGTTGTTCTCACCAGATAAAATAAACCGATATCTCCATTTCCCATCTCAACCAGAGAAAGTGACATGACATTGACGCCGCCTTCACTTTCACAGGTGGTGACCGTCTGTTCATCTGCGAATGTAACTCCGCCGTCTGTTGACCGTAAAAGTGTCAGATCAGAAGTTGCATAGTCCGCACCACTGTCACCTTTAAATCGGCTATAAATATAAATGATTTCCCCGCCCGGAAGCTGCAGAAACGCTCCTTCACTGTTTCTTGGATTACGGTTTTTCAAATCAGGCGGCAGATCCAGAATAATATTTCCAAGTTGTTCTTTTCTCATCTGCTCCTAACCTTTCACAGCTCCCACCATGATACCTTTTACAAAATACTTCTGTATGAATGGATATACACATACAATCGGAAGTACTACAATAACGGTTATGGCGGCTTTCACAGTATCTTCACTTGCATCTACAGTTACACCCATAGCATCTACACCGGATACTCCTGAAGACCCGGATGTATTCAGTCGTTCCAGCATACGCCGCAGCATATACTGCAAAGTCAGCAATTTTGAATTCTGTGAATTGTACATCATGTTATCAAACCATGCATTCCACTGCCCTACCAGCTGCCAGAGGGCTACGGTGGCAAGAACCGGTTTTGACAAGGGCAGAATAATGCTTCTGAAAATCTTGAACTGAGAAGCTCCATCTATACTTGCAGACTCTTCCATACTTTTATCAATTGAATAAAAATAATTACGCACAATAATACAGTTAAAAATCGAAAAACTGGTGGGCAGTACATATACCCAGAAACTGTTTGTCAAACCCAGATTTTTCATGTTGATATAAGTAGGAATAATACCTGCATTCATAAACATAGGAATCAGTAAATACGTCTGGATCAAATTTCTGAACGGCATCTTGGGTCTTGTCAATGCATATGCCGCCAGAGATACTACACAAAGATGTATCACCGTACCAACAGCGGTTCTTGCAACCGACATAAATACTGCTCCGAACAATCCTTCGTTTTCCATACAATACTCATATGCATCTAACGTGACTTTCTTAGGAATCAGATTCAGACTCATGTAAGAAATATCCTGAGGTCTGGATAAGGATCTTACGATTACATCCCACAGAGGAAAGAGTATAGTAATACAAAACGCAATCATAAATACAGCGTTGCAGACATCGAAAATTTTGCTTGATGTTGATTTTTTAAGATAACTCATTGGTACCTGTTCTTTTTCACGTTTCATTTGCTCTCCCCTCCTTACTAAATAACCCTGTATTCCGGATTTGCTTTACGGGCAAACCAGTTACTCAGTAATACAAGCGTCAGACTGACTACATTCTGGAATAAGCCGACTGCCGTAGAATAATCAAACTGTGCATCCACCATACCTTTTCGATATACAAATGTAGAAATTACGTCTGCAGTCTGATACGTAGCATCATTGTATAAGTTGAAAATAGGATCAAAACCTACTGTGATAATCGTTCCGATATTCAAAATCAGCATAACACATATGGTCGGCAGCATAGCCGGCAACGTTACATAAAGAATTTTCTGGAACCGATTTGCACCGTCAATGGATACCGCTTCATACTGTTCCGTATCAATTCCTGAAATTACCGCCAGATACACAACGATGCTGTATCCCGTTTCTTTCCAGAGATTTACGATCAGATAAATCGGAACAAACATATTCGGCTGTGCCATAAAATAAACGCTTTTATCTAATATACCCAGATTAACCAGAATCGTATTGACGATACCGCTTGAAGGAGAAAGTATCTGGTATGCAAAAGTACCTACTACTACCCATGATAAAAAGTGTGGAAGATAGGTAACCGTCTGTACCACTTTCTTGAATTTGGTATTCAGAATTTCATTTACAAGAATCGTAAATATAATAGTAACCGGGAATGTTGTCAGCAAGGTAGAGATACCGATGATCAATGTGTTTTTCAGTACTCTGTAAAAGTTTGGATCTGAAAATAATTTTCGAAAATGCTCCAATCCAACCCATTCACTGCCCATGATTCCTCTTGCCATCTTAAAATCTTTAAATGCGATCAGAATTCCCCAAAATGGCATATAACTAAAAAGGAATACCATGACTACAGCAGGAAGCAAAAACAAATAAAACATACGATGTTTTTTCAACATTTTGAAAAACTCTGATTTTCTTTCTTTCGTCATATATAATCACCTACGCTTTCTTAAAGAGCATCTACAAAATTCTTAGTAATCAACTGTGGCCTGGTAATCGCTGAGCCGACTACCACACAAAACGCACCCAGTTCAATTACTCTTTTAATCTTTTCCGGAGTGTTTATATTTCCTTCGGCGATAATTCTATTTTTAACTTTTGAGTGAATCACTCTTAGAATTTCAAAATCATTGGCATCGATTTTATCATTCTTACTTTGATCTGTATAACCCACCATAGTAGTTCCAATAAAATCAAAGCCCAACTCATCTGCATGCACAGCCTCATCTATAGTAGAACAATCCGCCATCAAAAGCTGATCTGGATATTTTTCTTTTATACTGTAAAAAAAATCATCCAACGTAACATTTCCCGGACGCAGCGCCCCTG
Organism: Oliverpabstia sp.; assembly: GCA_051888835.1. Lineage (GTDB taxonomy): Bacteria > Bacillota > Clostridia > Lachnospirales > Lachnospiraceae > Oliverpabstia. The sequence goes on from JBJFCH010000080.1 coordinate 8,553, forward strand.
TTGCATCGACAGCGATGATCTCAGGTCCGACTTCCATCAATTCATCTACCTCTTTCATGGTTGGAGTAATATAAACACTGCTTCCTTCATAATTACGTTTCACAATTCCGATAATGGGTAAATCCACATTTGCCTGAATCTCTTTAATATCCTCTTTCGTATTGGCTCTAATCCCCATAGCCCCGCCTTCTTTTGCTGCCAGCGCCATCCGTCCCATAATGAAAGAAGAATGTAAAGGTTCATTTTCCAATGCCTGACAAGAAACAATCAGTTTTCCCTTTAATGCTTCTACTTTTTCGTTCATCTCACACCTCCTTATTTCTTTTACATAATGACCACACAGTTTCATTATGAAGATTCTCTTTTGAAACTTTATCTGTCTTCACAAAACCAAAATACAAAACGTCAATTAATATTAAAACCGGAAGTTGAGGCGAAACCAGATTCCCCCGATCTAAACGGCCTATATTCGGCATCAGCAAAACTTCATCACAATATTCACGGAAGGAATCATCGTGTTTCGTGGTCAGCAGCACTGTTTTTGCTCCGCGCTGATGTGCCTCCTTCAGCCCATACAACACATCTGCTGCATTCCCACTGATACTGATTCCAAGCACCAGATTATGGTTATTCCAGAAAACCGTCTGCATCCGCATTCTGTCCGGATCCACCAGTGAGTCGATATTGACACCGACACGTACAAAACGTACTTCCATTTCAGAAGCGGAAAGCCCGGAACTTCCCTTTCCCAGAACATACACTCGTTCCGCATTGTTTATGTATTTGACAACCCTTACAATCTGAACCTCGTCGATCAGACTGAACGATCTGTTCAACAAATCCTGATAGATTGTAAAAACTGCTGCCGTACCGCCGTTCTCCATGGTTTTCTCTTTCATAAAGGATGCTTCATACTCATATATAAATTCACGATATCCCTTATACCCGCATTTCTTTGCAAAACGCGAAAGCGATGCATTTGATACGTATAGCCGTGCAGCGACAGCCTTTACAGAAAAATCTGTTTTTTCAGAATTACCAATAAAATAATCTGCAATTGCTTTCTCTGTAGCTGTAAAACTGTCATATTTAGATTCAATAATCTGAACTACCGATTTATCATAATTTTTCTTCATGTACTCTACTCACCTTTTATATTCCTGCAGCGACAAAAATGATAAAACGCCCCCAGCATACCCGCATCATTTTTATACTTTGCAAATAAAATCTTTGTATTATCTGCAAGAATCGGCAATAAATATTTCCTGACAGATCTTTCAATTTTATCTTTCAAAAAAGCTTCCTGCGCCATAATTCCTCCGCCAAGCACGATCACCTGCGGATTCACGACATAGCATATATTGGCAATCCCTTTTCCCAACACATCTATCATCTCATCTATTGCCCTGCAACATATAGTATCTCCTTTTTCTGCTTCCTCAAAAATCCGAACACCCGGCCATAAACTCTCCGGTTCCCGCTTTTGTTTCGCAACTTTAGAAGTAAGTGTACTGGCAGATGCAAGTGTCTGGAAATCACCGCCTTTCATATGCATATATCCAACTTCAAATGCGCTGTTTGTATGCCCACGATAAAGCTCTCCACCGATAATAACGCTGCCGCCGATTCCGGTACCTATCGTCAGCATTACTGAGGTATCACTTCCCACAGAAGCGCCCGAAAAAAACTCCGCAAGATTTGCACAATTCACATCATTTTCTACTTCACAGGGTAATCCAAAATATTCTTCCATCGTTTTCTTCAGGCGCGTTCCTTTATAATTGGGAATCGTCGGACCAGAGTAAATGATTTCTCCCGTTTGCGGATCAACCATTCCAGCCGTTGAAATACAAATCCCGCAAATCTCATGGCTGTTATTCAGCTGTTCTACAATGGCAATGGCTGTCTGTAATATTTTTTCTGCTTCTGTCACCGTGCTGCATTTTTCCATAATACAGCCATTCTCATTGATGATTCCGTACTTAATGGCGGTTCCGCCTATATCAAGACACGCAAACTTTTTCATTATGCATATTCCTCTATTGCTTTCCGAATTTTCAGAGCTGCCTCTTCAACAATTCTCATATCATGATCCACCAGGGCAGCAAGCGGTTTTCTGACACTTCCAATCTCAATTCCCGAGTTTATTTTAATTACAGCTTTTATTACCGCATACATATTTCCATGTGCCGAACACAGCAGTTCTATGATTTCATTGACCACATTCTGAATACGACGAGCTTCCTCTATCTTTCCTGCTTTGATATACTCATCCATCTTCAGGAAAAGTTCAGGCATTGCGCCATAAGTGCCTCCGATTCCTCCTTCCGCACCAATCACACGACCACTTATAAACTGTTCATCCGGGCCATTGAAAATAATATAATCTTCTCCGCCTCTTTGTTTTATGATCTGAATATCATATACAGGCATAGAAGAATTTTTCACACCTATAACTCTGGGATTCTTTCTCATTTCAGCAAAAAGTGCAGGTGTTAAAGCAACTCCGGCAAGCTGAGGAATATTATAAATCACAAAATCCGTATCCGGTGCCGCACTGCTGATATCGTTCCAATACTGTGCAATCGCATATTCCGGAAGTTTAAAATAGATCGGAGGAATTGCCGCAATTGCATCCACACCCAGTGACTGTGCGTGTCTGGCAAGCTCCATACTGTCCGCAGTATTATTACATGCCACATGAGCTATCACTGTAAGCTTTCCTTCGGCTGCTTTCATTACATTTTCAAGAATAATTTTTCTCTCTTCAACGCTCTGATAAATGCACTCACCCGAAGACCCGTTTACATATACGCCTTTCACGTTCTTTTCCAAAAAGTATTCTGTCAGCCTGCGCACCCTCTCAGGACTAACGTTACCTTCCTCATCATAGCATGCATAAAATGCAGGTATAATGCCTTTGTACTTGCTCAAATCCCTCATAATCTGACCTCCATTTTTGTTATCTTGTGCAGGATTTTTTCTGGCCACAAAACCCTGCGAAAATAATGTCTACAAAACTTAATCCGGAAAGTTGCTACATTTTGACATCTGCGGTAATTATAACTTGCACAAAAATCATTTTCAAGAATAGTCAGTAATGTTGGATTTTCTTTCCTTTTTTTTGTGCACTTTGTATAATTCTCTGCTATTTTAAATATTTATTGGCAATTAACAATAAATTTTATTTTCATTTTTTTCAGAAATAATGATGCCAGGATCAAATATTATGACCATAATATTCAAATCTCTTTTTCATTCATACAAGCAACAATTATAAGAAAAACAGGTTCTAAAAATCCATGGAATAAGTTAAATAGAATATGCACAAAATGATATACTTTATGAATCGATTTAAGAAAATGGACAAATTCTGTCATAAATGCTATGCTTTTTGAATAGAAACGGAGGTGTATATGTGTTTATAGACAGTGCCTACTGGCATAATTCAAGACTTGACTTTAAAGATAAGGACCATCCTCTATTTGTAGGAAGCTGCGGAACCTATCAGCTGCTTACTCGTGAAAAGCTTCCCACGCATCGGCCTCGCGGACGGCTGGACTATCAGCTCCTGTATATTGCTTCAGGAAAAGGACATTTTTATTTCAATGGTACAGAGAAAATTATATCTGCCGGAAATATGGTTTTATACCGTCCAAAGGAAGAACAGCGCTATTACTATTATGGTAAAGATCATACAGAAGTTTATTGGGTTCACTTTACCGGAGCCAATGTAAAAAACATTCTTCGCAAATATGGAATATCGGATCAAACACATGTGATCCGCACCGGCATTTCTCTTGATTACAAGAAGCTCTACCTGCAAATGATACAGGAATTGAAACTTTGTAAACCTCACTATGAAGAATTACTTGTCCATTATCTGGAACTCATATTTATCATGATCAGCCGTTTACAGGAAAAAAAGCAAAAAAACAATAATATTTTCCTGATGGATGAAATGGACAAAGCTGTTGCCTTTTTTCACAGCAATTATAATCATACGATTAACATCGAAGAGTATGCCGGTAATCAAGGAATGAGTGTAAGCTGGTTCATTCAAAACTTCAAGGCCTATACCGGCTCAACACCAACACAATATATTCTTTCTCTTCGTATTTCCAATGCACAAAACTTACTGGAATCTACAGCATACAATGTTACGGAAATCGCTGAAATCGTCGGGTATAATAATCCTTTGTATTTCAGCAGAATATTTAAAAAACATTGCGGAGTATCTCCTTCGGAATTCCGGAAACAACTGAATGTTGGAAGGGAATAAGTTTCACACTCCATTGCAATCTCATACAACAAAAGAACATATCTTTTAACCCGGCTGTTTTATTCCGTTCAAAAGATATGTTCTTTTATTCTCTTGATACTCCTTATTCCTCTTATCGATTTTCCATGTGCAGATATTTTTCTCTGGTAGCCAGTCCACCACGTATATGACGCTCGGATTTATTTACGTCAAGCACTTTCCGTGTCTCCGCTGCCAGCGCAGGATTGATCTGCCGGAGACGTTCTGTGCAGTCTTTATGTACCGTACTCTTGCTAACTCCAAATTTTTTCGCTGTCTGTCGCACTGTTGCCTTTGTCTCAATAATGTAATTTGCAATCTCCACTGCCCGCTCTTCGATATAATCTTTCAAGATAAGCCTCCGAAGACGCTGTTTTTACAATATATGCAGAGGGCAGCGGCAATATGCGGTATTCGGATGATACAAAATATTATCCATTCACGTAGTCAAGAAGTGGTATCCACAGCCTATAAAATAATAGTCCATCTTTTGCTGAAAGTTTCATTTCTTTTGTTCCTCCAGCTCATTTTGTCTATATTTCTCAAACATCCACTTCACCAAAATGTCAACTGCTTTTTGTTCATTTCCGCTTTTTTCCTCATGGAGCAGATCATGACGTGCATCCGGAAATAGATGAACCTTTACATCTTTTAAACCTGCACGATCCATTCCGTTTTTAACCCGTTGTATCCCTTTTCCAAAATCGCCTACCGGATCCTTCTGACCGGACAGCATTAAAACCGGAACCGTTTTATCCCACTTTTCATATGTACTTTTTTTCCCGGTTCTTCTCATGGCATCCAGCAATTGATAGAACAAACCTGCTGAAATATGTTTTCTGCATAAAGTATCTTCAGAATATACATTAAGCTGTTCTTCATCTGCACACAGCCAATCGAATGGTGTTTTATTTGGTGCAAATTTCTGATTATAATTTTCAAAAGACATTTTATCTACCAAAGGCGTTGAGCTGTTAAATCCATGTGTTTTGATCTCTTTTTTAATAACCTGCATCAATATTGTAAGCATCACACCAGGCTGATCACCGGTTCCCATAATCACTGCTCCAGTTATACTATCATGATAACAGCTCAGATAATCACGCAACAGAAATGAGCCAAGTGAAAATCCCATCATAAAATGAGGAATATTAGGGAAACGCCTGTCCAGATACTGATAAAACAAATGCATATCCTTTATACTTGCCTCCCAGCCGCCTTCTCCAAAAGACGCACATGCCGGATCACCCTCATTGCAGCCATGCCCCCGCAAATCAAATCCAGCAACCACAATACCGTGCTTTGTCAACATTTCTCCCACTTTTTCATATCGGCCAATATGTTCTGTCATACCATGCGTAATCTGCAGCACCATGCACGGAGTTCCTTTCGGAATCCATATTTTCCCCGGCAATAATGCAGGTGCTTCTCCAAATTTAATATTTTCCACTTTCATATTATACATTTATTCCTTTCCTCTCATAAATTGTTGTTCTTTTTATATTCTTCTCCCCATACCCACATAGCATCCAGTACAGGTTTCAGGCTATACCCCAATTCTGTCAGCGTGTATTCAACACGAGGCGGAACTTCTGCATAAACTTTACGAGTCAGTAAACCACTTTCTTCCATCTGTCTTAACTGCGCTGTCAACACTTTTTGTGTCACATGACCAATTGATTTTTTTAATTCACCGAAACGTTTGGTTCCCGGCATCAAATCCCGTAAAATTAATACTTTCCATTTATTACTAATAAGGGTTAACGTTGTTTCAACCGGGCAGACAGGTAAATCTTTCGCCGGAGTTGCTTCTATCGTTTTTATATCTTCCATTTTGTATTCTCCAATATCTATTAGTATCTTTTTGGTAACTACAGCATGATATTATATTTACTTTACGATTTATAAGTATAGCCTTAGTATATATACATTGAGAGGAAAAATCAATTCATTTCAGATTGAAAACAAACTATAGTCCATAGTTTCCTTACGGTAACTATGGCACATTATTGTACATACTTCACAATCTTAAACGCTGCATTTACAATAGGATCAACAAAGGCAAAAGCCTTAAAAGACAAAACATTTGGAGGTAATGATCATGAAAAAAGTAGTAGATTTTTTACAGCAAAACCCTGTGCAGTATCTGGCAACCATCGGTCGTGACGGAAAAGCAAAATGCCGTCCGTTTATGTTCTGTTTTGAGCAGGATGGAAAACTCTGGTTCTGTACCAACAACACCAAAGATGTCTACAAGGATATGCAGATCAATCCGTATGTGGAAGTTTCTGTTTCCAGCCCGAAATACGCCTGGATCCGTCTTCATGGAAAAGCTGTCTTTGAAAACAATATGACCGTAAAAGAAGCATGCTTGAATAATCCTATTGTCAAAAGCCAGTACCAGACTGCCGACAATCCAATCTTCGAAGTATTTTATCTGGAAAATGCACATGGATTGATTGCAGATTTCTCCGGCAATCCTCCGTACGAATTTTAATTTGTTATCCGCCTAAAAACAATTTTCAGAGTCATCGTGAAACGAGGGGAAATCTGTGAACCAGGAAGAAAGAAGAGTTTTTTTGATTGAAGAGCTATTACGGGAGCGCCTCTCCTGCTGCCGTCCGGATGTTCCTAAAGATTCTGTCCACCAAAAAATCCTACTTCGTGGACTGATGAATGTCCGTCCACCGGAAACTGTCAGTCAGGAATTTTTAAAAATCCAGAATGCTTATCTACAGACTGAACTAAAAAAAAGAAGATTACAAAATTGTCTGACCTCCATCCTATACAGAATGACATTTATCTGTGGAAAGGAGATATTACTACCCTTCGATGTGGAGCTATTGTCAATGCCGCCAATAGTGGCATGACTGGATGCTATCAACCCTGTCACAACTGTATCGATAACTGTATTCATACCTATGCAGGTATTCAGCTTCGTCTCACATGTGCTGAAATCATGGAACGGCAGGGTTATGAAGAACCAACAGGACAGGCAAAGATCACGCCTGCTTATAATCTCCCCTGCGACTATGTGATTCATACAGTGGGTCCCATTGTACACGGAAATTTAACAGCAAATCATTGTGAACTTTTGAAATCCTGCTACTGTTCCTGCTTGAAAATGGCAGATAAAAATCATGTATCCAGCATTGCATTCTGCTGTATTTCCACAGGTGTATTTATGTTTCCAAATAAAAAAGCTGCTGAGATTGCTGTAAATACAGTGATGGAATATAAGAAAAAAACCAGAAGTAAGATTGAGGTGATATTCAATGTTTTTAAAGAACAAGACGAACGAATCTACCGAAAACTACTGGTCACAGATTGAAAAACTAAGACAGGCACTCAAAAATACCGATGCAATCCTGATTGGTGCGGGTGCAGGACTGTCCGCTGCTGCCGGTCTGACTTATGACGGCAAACGATTTGAACAGTATTTTTTAGATTTTCATCAAAAATACGGGATCACAGATATGTACTCCGGTGGATTTTATCCTTACGATACTCTGGAAGAGTACTGGGCCTGGTGGAGCCGACATATTTACTATAATCGTTATATAGATCCTCCATTTCCACTTTATACACAACTCCTGGCCCTTATAGAAGACAAGGATTATTTTATACTGACCACAAATGTAGACCATCAGTTTCAGCGTGCCGGTTTTGACAAAAAGCGATTATTTTACATGCAAGGGGATTATGGACTGTGGCAATGCTCCAAGGTGTGTCATAACAAGACTTATGACAATGAAATGATTGTCCAAAAGATGATTACTGAGCAAAAAGACATAAAAATTCCTTCGAAACTGAGGAGACATTGGACAGCTATTTTCTCATGTTTTTAGGATTTCAGGAACGTGAAACGCGAAGAAATCCGTAAGCACCATGAGGGGCAAAATCTTTTGCCCCTTATATCCCTTTCCTTCTTGGAATCTCCGGATGAATTCTATTTCTCCTGTACATTTATGATAACCTTCATGGTTGTCTCTCGATTATCATCGATATACTGATAAGCTTTCA
>JBJFCH010000081.1:0-16839 GCA_051888835.1 Oliverpabstia sp.
CCAGTGACACGAGGATTTTCAGTCCTCTGCTCTACCAACTGAGCTATCTGGGCAAGTCCATGTGTGATAATAGCATATTCTTGTTTGAATTTCAATACCTAAATTTAATTTTTTTTAAATTTTTTATGAAAGTAAGGATAGGCTTGCAGAGAGAGTAAGGTTATGTTATAATTTTGCACATCATTGTAGTAGAAGAAGAAAGCAAAAGAAGAGGAGAATGTGATGTATTCATTTGATGAAATTGTGAAAACAGATCCGGCTGTTGCTCAGGCGATTACGAAAGAGATTGACAGACAGAATTCGCATATTGAGCTGATAGCTTCAGAAAACTGGGTAAGTAAAGCTGTCATGGCAGCTATGGGAAGCCCGCTGACAAACAAGTATGCAGAAGGATATCCGGGAAAAAGATATTATGGTGGATGCGAGTGTGTGGATGAAGTGGAGACGTTAGCAATTGAGAGAGCTAAAAAGTTATTTGGCTGTACTTATGCAAATGTTCAGCCACACTCTGGCGCACAGGCTAATATGGCTGTGTTCTTTGCTATGTTAAAACCGGGTGATACTGTAATGGGTATGAATCTTGCGCATGGCGGACATCTGAGCCATGGAAGTCCGGCAAACTTTTCAGGCGCTTACTTCCGTGTAGTGCCTTATGGAGTTAATGATGAAGGATTTATTGATTATGATGAAGTGAGAAAGATTGCACTGGAATCCAGACCCAAATTGATTGTAGCCGGTGCAAGTGCTTATGCCCGTATTATAGATTTTAAGAAATTCCGTGAGATTGCGGATGAAGTTGGCGCTTATTTGATGGTGGATATTGCTCATATTGCAGGTCTGGTAGCGGCTGGAATCCATCCGAGCCCTATTCCTTATGCACATGTGACGACAACTACTACACATAAGACACTGAGAGGACCAAGAGGCGGTCTGATTCTTTCCAGTGAAGAGATTGCAAAGAAATTTAATTTTAATAAAGCAGTATTTCCGGGAACTCAGGGAGGACCTCTGATGCATGTGATAGCTGCGAAAGCAGTATGCTTCCAGGAAGCTCTGCAGCCGGAATATGTAGAATACCAGAAGCAGATTGTGAAGAATTGTAACGCTCTTGCTGATGGCTTGATCAGGAGAGGAATTAAGCTGGTATCAGGAGGAACGGATAACCATCTGATGCTGGTTGATCTGCGGGGAACAGGAATTACCGGGAAAGCTATGGAAAAACTGCTGGATGAAGCAAATATCACCTGCAATAAAAATGCGATTCCAAATGATCCGGAATCACCATTTGTAACCAGTGGAGTACGTCTGGGAACTGCAGCAGTCACATCCCGTGGCATGAAAGAAGAAGATATGGAACAGATCGCAGAGGCAATTGCCATGATGATAGAGAGCAAAGAAAATAAAGAAAAAGCACTTGCGATTGTAAAAAAACTGACAGATAAATATCCTTTGAATGCATAAGTGAAAGAATAGGGAGTTGAAGTGGACTTGCCCCACTTTGTTCTTGCGGTCTGCTTACCGGACGTGGTAGAATAGAGACACAGAAAAAGATTGAGGGAGCATTTCCCAAAAGATAAAGAAAAGAGGGCAATATTATGTTTGATGTTACAGCTTTGGGAGAGGTATTGATTGACTTTACTCCATATGGAAATTCAGAGGCAGGTATGGCATTATTTGAACAGAATCCGGGAGGAGCTCCGGCCAATGTACTGGCAGCAGTATCCAATCTGGGACTGAAACCCGCATTCATTGGCAAAGTGGGAGATGATATGCATGGAGCACTGCTTAAAGAAACTCTGGAGAAAATCGATGTGGATACCTCAGGTCTGGTAGTGGATCCTGATTTCTTTACCACACTTGCTTTTGTATCTTTAAAAAATGGTGAAAGAAGCTTTTCTTTTGCGAGAAAACCAGGTGCAGATACCCAGCTTACCAGTGAAGAAGTGAATCTGGATGTTGTAAAGAATACAAAGATTTTCCATTGCGGTTCCCTTTCTTTGACAGACGAGCCTGCAAGAAGTGCAACATTCTATGCGGTACAGGAAGCAAAGAAAGCCGGAGCAGTTATTTCTTATGACCCGAATTATCGTCCGCTGCTCTGGAAGACAGAAGAGGACGCAATCGAAAAGATGCGTTCTATGGTTCCTTATGCGGATATCATGAAAATTTCTGATGAGGAGACAGAACTGCTCAGTGGTAAATCAGATCCAAAAGAGGCAGCAGAGGAACTGCTGAAGCAAGGAGTTTCCTGTGTGGTCGTAACACTGGGAAAAGATGGAGCACTGTTGAAGACAAAGGATATTGAAGTGCAGGCAAAAGGAAAAGACCGTAAACCGGTAGATACGACCGGAGCAGGAGATTCTTTCTGGGGTGGACTTCTTTCCCGTCTGGCACTGAATAATGTGAAACCGGCAGATCTTACAGAAGAACAGGCAAAAGAATATCTGGATTTTGCCAATGCAGTTGCAGGTCTGTGCGTGGAAAAACGTGGTGCAATTCCGGCTATGCCGACACTGGAACAGGTTATGGCTGAATTATGAGAATTTTGTTGACTGCGATTAATGCAAAATATATCCATTCCAATCTGGCTGTTTACAGTCTTCAGGCATATGCACGGGAATACCGGGAGCAGATTGGGCTGGCTGAATTTACGATCAATCAAAGTAAGGATGAAATTTTAAAAGGAATCTTCCGGCGTAAGCCGGAAGTCCTTTGTATTTCCTGCTATATTTGGAATATTTCTCTGGTGAAGGAACTGATAAGAGAGATACACAAGATACTTCCGGACACTGCTATCTGGCTGGGTGGGCCGGAAGTTTCCTTTGATGCAGAAAAAATATTGGAAGAATATCCGGAACTTACCGGTATCATGAAAGGAGAGGGCGAAGAGACTTTCCTGGAACTGGTGCAGTATTATGCAGGTAAAGGGACAAGGCTGGAAGATATCAAGGGGATTAGTTATCGTCGAAAAGATCAAACAGTTTCAGGAGGAATCATTCAGAATAATGGATGGCGGGAAGTTATGGATCTGAGCAGAATTCCCTTCGTGTATGAAGAACTGGAAAAGTTTGAAAATCGAATTATTTATTATGAATCCAGCAGAGGATGTCCTTTTTCCTGCAGTTATTGTCTGTCATCGATAGATAAAAAACTTAGATTTCGTGATCTGGATCTGGTAAAGGAAGAACTGCAGTTTTTCCTGGATCATAAAGTTCCCCAGGTAAAATTTGTGGACCGAACTTTTAACTGTCGCCATGACCATGCTATGGAGATATGGACTTATTTGGTGGAGCATGATAATGGAATCACGAATTTTCATTTTGAAGTGGCTGCTGATATTCTGACTGAAGATGAGATTGAGCTGATCAGGACCATGCGACCGGGAATGATTCAGCTGGAAATTGGTGTTCAGTCCACGAATCCGGATACAATACGGGAAATTCACAGAAAAATGGATTTGTCCCGTGTGGCTTATAATGTGGAGAGGATCCGGGAAAAACGGAATGTGCATCAACATCTCGATCTGATTGCAGGACTTCCTTATGAGAATTATGAAAGCTTTGGAAAGTCTTTCAATGATGTGTATCGGATGAAACCGCAGCAGCTTCAGCTGGGATTTTTGAAAGTACTGAAAGGATCTTATATGAATGAAATGGCAGACAGCTATGGCTGTTATTATCATGAAAAAGAGCCCTATGAAGTATTATTTACCAGATGGCTTCCCTATGAAGATCTGCTGAAACTGAAGCTGGTGGAAGAGATGACGGAAGTGTACTATAATAGCGGTCAGTTTTTGAAAACTCTTCCTGCAGCAATTCGTTTGTTTGAGAGTCCTTTTGATTTTTTTCAGGAATTAGGCAATTTCTATGAGAAAATGGGATATATGGAGAGTTCTCATACAAGAATCCGCAGATATGAAATACTGTTGGAGTTTTTGAACGGGAAAGCACCAGAGAATAAACAACTTTATCAGGAATTGATGATTTTTGATCTGTATTCCAGAGAAAATCTAAAAAGCCGGCCTGTGTGGGCAAATGATCTTAAAATGTATAAAGAAGTATTTCGCAGGTTTTATCGGATGGAAGCAAGAGAACATCATTTTCTGGAAAAATATGAAACTTATGATGAAAAACAGATAGGAAAAATGACACATATTGAAGTTATGCATTTTCATCCGGATACTCTGGAGCCGGGAACTTATCTGTTTTTATTTGATTATAAAAAGCGGGACACACTTACCTTTGCGGCGAACTATCGGGATATTACGAAGGAATGCGAGAGACTTTCGGAGAATGCAAAGTAACAGGCAGCGAGAACACAACACAGAAAAAGAGAAAGGAAGTACAGATATGGAAAGGTATCCGGACAGTTATGTGGTGGTGGATCTGGAGACGACAGGTCTGCAGCCGGCAAAAGATCGAATCCTGGAAATAGGAGCTGTAAAAGTAGAAGCCGGGAAGGTGAAAGATACATTCTGTACCTTTATAAATCCCAGGATGGCGATACCCCCATTTATTCAGACGTTGACAGGAATTACCCGGAATATGGTGGAGAATGCTCCAACAGCTGAACAGGCTTTTTATGAATTTCTTGATTTTTGTGGTGACAGAGATCTGATGGGACATAATCTGATGTTTGATTATAGTTTCCTCAAACATCAGGCGGCGAATTTAAAGCTTTCTTTTGAAAAAAGAGGGATTGATACGCTGAAAATTGCCAGAAGTGTTCTTCCGGAACTGGAAAGTCGAAGCCTGACCAGCCTGTGTGAGTATTTTCAGATTAACAGGGAACAGGCACATCGTGCTTTTCATGATGCATTGGCTACGCATGAGGTCTATGAACAATTGAAAAAAAGAGCTCAGGAGGGACAGGAAAGGCTGTTTGTTCCGGTACCACTCCTGTATAAAGCAAAAAAACAGGGGCCAATTACGAATTCACAAAAAGCGTACTTGAATGATTTAGTGAAATATCATAAAATAAGTCTGGATGTGGAGATTGACAGTCTGACAAAAAATGAAGCATCCAGGAAAATTGATAAAATTATTTCAGAATATGGAAGGATCATGAGGTGATATTATGTGGAGTAATAAAGGAAAACGTATTATGGCATCAGTGATTGCAATCGTTATGATATTAGCTATGGTATTCTCAATGGCACTGGATGTGTTGTTATGAAAATGAAAAGCATATTTGCTGCCGCTGCAGTTGGAATTGCTGTTTTATGTGCGGTACCTGTCCGGGCACAGGAAGATTTAGGAACTGTCCGGCAGGAACAGAAGATTTTGGACAATATTTATCTGGAAAATGTGGATCTCTCAGGATTGACTGTGGACGAGGCGATACAGGCGGTTGAACAACGGGTAGAAGAAACTACGGGATATCGGATTGTTCTTCATATGGATGATCAGTCGGTAGGTGTGACTGCAAAAGAGCTGGGAGTCAGCGGCAATAACAGAGATACTATTGAAAATGCGGCCAAAATCGGTCAGATTGGTAATGTGATCAAACGGTATAAAGTGAAAAAAGATCTGGAGAATACCCCGCTTCATCTGGAAATGAAGTATCAGGTTGATGAAGAGACTTTACGTCAAGCTTTGGAAACGTATTGTGTCCCGCTGAACAGGGAAGTTTCCAATTACAATCTGGTACATGATAATGGACAATTTCAGATCATCAATGGACAGAGGGGTGTTGTACTCAAGGAAGAAGAGTCAGTTCAGCTTTTGGAAACTTATCTGACGGAGATCTGGAAAGATGGAATCGGAGATGTGGAACTTGAGGTTGAAATAACGGAACCCAAAGGATCAAAAGAGGAACTGGCACGAGTGAAGAATGTGCTTGGGCAGGGAAGTACGGATTATTCATCCAGCAGTGCTGCAAGAGCGACGAATATTAGAAACGGTACACAAAAATTGAATGGGAAAGTTTTATATCCGGGAGATAGTTTTTCCGTATGTGATGCGATGGTGCCATTTACGGAAGAAAATGGATATGAACTGGCCGGTTCCTATGCAAACGGTACCGTTGTAGAGTCTTTCGGGGGCGGTATCTGTCAGGTATCCAGCACGTTGTATCTGGCAGTATTGAGAGCAGAGCTTCAGGTGACAGAGCGGCATAATCATTCTATGATCGTAAACTATGTAAAACCGTCCATGGATGCGGCAATCGCCGAAGGAGCGAAAGATTTTAAGTTTGTGAATAATCTGGATGCACCGATTTATATAGAGGGTTATGCGTCTGGAGGAACCGTCACTTTTATAATATATGGAGAAGAATATCGTTCGGAAGGAAGAACCGTCACTTATGAAAGTGAAACATTGGAGACCATTCAGCCGACGACAGAATTGACAGCCGACCCGGAGAATAATCTGGGAAGTATAGAACAAACCCAGACTTCTCATATTGGTTATCGGGCGAAACTGTGGAAAGTGGTGACGGAGAACGGGCAGGAGACCAGGGAAGAGGTAAATAACAGTACCTATCAGATGGCACCCAATAAATATAAAGTAGGTGTAAAAACGGAGAATACAGAAGCTTCCAGTGCAATGTACAGTGCGATTGCAACGAATGACCTGAATCAGGTATATGTGGTATTAAGTCAGTATTCTTAACGGAGGCATCAGAGGATGAAAATAGGAAAGTTACCGGAACCGATATTGATTCGTTCCGTATTAAAGCAAGTAAAGCATAGAAGAGAAGAGGTGCTGGTAGGTCCGGCAGTGGGACAGGACTGTGCGGTTGTGCAGGTGGAACCGGATGAGGTTCTTGTTATGTCCACAGATCCGATTACCGGCACAGTGAAAGATCTCGGAAGCCACAGTATTCATATAACTGCCAATGATCTGGCGGCTTCCGGAGCGGAGCCGATTGGTGTTATGCTGACGGTAATGCTTCCGGATACTGTGGAGGAGCCGGAAGTGAAGAAAATGATGCAGGAAGCAGAGGCAACCTGTAAAATACTGAATATGGAAGTTCTGGGTGGACATACAGAAATCACCAATGTAGTCCGTCAGCCTTTAATTTCTGTTACCGGAGTGGGTAAAATCAAAAAATCACGCGTGATTACCACGCTGCAGGTTCAGCCGGAACAGGATATTGTTGTGACAAAATGGATTGGTCTGGAGGCCACTACAATTCTGGCAAAAGAAAAAGAAGAAGAACTTCGGAAGCGTTTTCCGGCAGGAATCGTGGATATGGCCATTGGGTTTGATCAGTTTTTGTCAGTCGTTCCGGAATCCAGAATTGCCATGGAACACGGTGTTACAGCCATGCACGATATCACAGAGGGAGGAGTATTTGGTGCTCTCTGGGAGATGGCAAGTGGTGCGGGGGTAGGACTGGAAGTAGATCTGAAAAAGATTCCGATCCGTCAGGAGACGGTGGAGATTTGTCAGTATTTCGATTTGAATCCGTATCAGATTATGTCCAGTGGCTCTATGATGATCGCTGTGGATGATGGTCATGAATTGGTGAGAAAACTGGAAAAAGCAGGAATCCATGCGGCAGTGGTAGGGCGTACCAATGCTGGGAATGACCGGATTCTCAGAAACGGAGAGGATGTCCGCTATCTGGATAAACCACAGCCGGATGAGTTGTATAAAGTACTTGGATAAATCGGTGTCGATGAGTGATGGAAGGAGAAAAAATGGCGAGATTGAATATTGTGTTATATGAGCCGGAAATCCCGTCCAACACGGGAAATATTGGCAGAACCTGTGTGGCAACAGGCACCCGTCTCCATCTGATCGAACCTTTGGGATTTCGCCTGAATGAAAAATCGATCAAAAGAGCCGGAATGGATTATTGGGAACATCTGGATGTAACAAGATATATTAATTATCAGGATTTTCTGGAAAAAAATCCGGGAGCAAAGATTTATATGGCTTCCACCAAGGCGCCGAGGACATATACAGATGTTTCCTATGAGGAAGACTGCTATATTATGTTTGGAAAAGAAAGCGGTGGGATTCCGGAGGAAATTCTCCTGGAGAATCAGGAGACTGCGATCCGGATTCCCATGCTTGATAAGATACGTTCACTGAATCTCAGTAATTCTGTAGCGATTGTCCTGTATGAGGCTTTACGGCAGCATAACTTTGATCATATGCAGCTGGAAGGGCATCTGACAAGATATGACTGGAAATAAGGGAAGCGGACAGGGGACAGACCTGTGTCCGCTTATTTAGCTTTTTCCAAAGTAAATATAAATTCAGTCCCCACACCTTCGGTACTGATTACATTGATGTTCTGGTTATGGGCAGTGATGATTTCTTTTACGATGGAAAGTCCCAGTCCGGTTCCTTTGCGGTCACGGCCCCGGGAGGAATCCAATTTGTAAAAGCGTTCCCAGATTTTATTCAGGCTCGCTTTCGGAATGCCTTGTCCGGTATCTTTTACTGAGACAAATACGGTTCCGTGTTTTTCTGTAGTATCTACTTTGATCGTGGAATCATTGTTGCTGAACTTAATGGCATTATCAATCAGATTATACAGTACCTGTTGAATTTGCTCTTTGTCTGCATTGACAAAGAGCTTTTCTGATTCCAGATGAAGTTCAATGGTGATCATCTTCTTGCGGCAGATGCCTTCAAATGTGGCAGCTGTGCTTTTGATCGTCTGGTTGATGTCAAAACGGGTCATATGTATAGGGCGTCCCCGTGAGTCCAGTTTGTCCAGTGTAAGCAGACTTTTTGTCAGCTTGTCGAGACGTTCTGTCTCGTCGACTACAATCTGCAGATAGCGTCCCTGCATTTCGGATGGAATGGTTCCGTCCATGATGGCTTCCACATATCCCTTGATGGAAGTAAGGGGGGAACGAAAATCATGAGATACATTGGCAACAAATTTGCGCTGATAATCGCCCATTTTATTCAATTCATCAGACATATAATTCAGGGTGGTCGCAAGATATCCCATTTCATCATCTGTGTTCACAGAAATATTATAATCCAGATTGCCGGCGGCATATTCATTGGCGCCTATCGTGATTTTTTTCAGAGGACGATAAACACTGAAAGAAAACAATCCCAGAATCAGCAGAGAAAATACAAATAACAGTACAAAAATAATATACACCGGGCCCAGAATGCTTTCTCTTTTTTCAATGATCTTACTCATGGGCATATGAATGGACACATATCCCTTTGTTTTTAGATTCAGTGTGATGGGAACCATCGTGTTTACCATCTCTTCGTCAAAATAATGATAAAAATCCCCTGTTTCATAATAACCTGTATCCAAGGCTGCAGGATCAAAATTATCCAATGGAATGGTATTTCCCGACTGATAGGAAAGTCCGGTATCAATCAAAGGCACACCGGAAGAATTCAGGATCATGATACGTGCATCCTGATATATGGAGAGAGTTTTCAGGTAGTTATAGGTTTCTTCCACTTCTTCTGTGTTTGAGTAATCTGCTTTTGCCTGATAAGAGGCAATAGAAATTGCCTCTTTGTATAAAGATTCTCCTTCAGCATCCAGAATCTGATTCTGCACCAGAGAGGAACCAACAGTAGAAATCGTCAGAAATCCCAGTACTGCCAGAATTACATAAGCCAGTATAAATTTAAAATACAACGTATTTTTCATTATGATTTGACCTCAAATTTGTATCCGATCCCCCATACGGTACTGATTGACCAGGAAGCATGATCTTTTATTTTTTCCCTGAGACGTTTGATATGAACATCAACCGTACGGGTATCGCCAATATATTCGTATCCCCAGATATGATCCAGAAGCTGTTCTCTGGTGAATACCTGATTGGGAGAAGAAGCAAGGAAATATAGCAGTTCCAATTCCTTTGGCGGCATATCAATAGTTGCTCCGTTATAGATAACGGAATAATTGGTCAGATTGATAATAAGGTCGGGATATTCCACATATTTTCCGTTGGTCTGGGAAGAGGAAGTTTGTGCAGGCTGAAAACGTCGCAAAACCGCTTTCACACGTGCAACCAGTTCTTTGGAATCAAAAGGCTTAATCATATAATCATCGGCACCAAGCTCCAGTCCCAGTACTTTATCAAAAACTTCCCCTTTGGCGGAGAGCATGATGATCGGAACATTGGATTTGTGACGGATTTCTCTGCAGACCTGATAACCGTCGATGCCCGGAAGCATCAGATCCAGAAGAATCAGGTTTGGCTGAAAAGCAGGAAATACATGAAGAGCTTCCTCACCGTCATTTACAATTTTACATTCAAAACACTCTTTTGTCAGGTATAAGGAAATCAATTCGGCGATGTTGTTATCATCGTCTACGATCATAATTTTCTGTTTTGCTACCATAGTAATACTCCTCCAGTTTACTTTTTAAATTCTACGATAGTCACCCCGGCATCTCCTTCTCCGAATTCTCCCAGTCGGAAAGAAGATACATATTTTACACGGCGAAGATAATTGTGAACTCCTTTTCTGAGAGCTCCTGTTCCTTTTCCGTGCACAATGCGGACACTTGGCATATGAGCAAGATATGCATCATCCAGATACTTATCCAGTTCTGCAACGGCTTCGTCCACAGTTTTACCGAGGAGATTAATCTCAATCCCCACGGAAGAAGATTTCGACATTTTAATTTTACCGGTATTGGTTTTCCGCATGTTCGGAGCTGTGATTACCGGATCTTCCTGCAGCAGCATTAGATCAGAGATATGCACCTTAGAACGCATAATGCCCATCTGTACAAACAAGAATCCCTTGGAATCCGGAAGTGTACTGACGGTTCCCTTTAGATTCATGCTGAGAACCTTTATTCCGTCTCCAAGATGCAGATCAGAAGGCTTCAGATTACCGGTCTGTTTCTTCTCTTTGATGGAAATATTTTTCTCTATTTTATTCATTTTCTGGCGCAGGCGCTGGCGTTCTGCTTCCATCTCCTTCACAGACACATTTTCTTTTCCGAATTTGTGGAATTCTTTCATGGTCTGATCGGCATATTCTTTGGCGTCACGCAAAATGGCGTGAGCCTCTTCATTTGCCTCCTGAATGATTTTCGCTTTCCGCTGGTCAAGTTTTTCCTGCTTTGCTTCCAGGCGTTCTTTTAATAACGTGATTTCCTCTTTGTATTTTGCAATTTCCATTCGTTCTTTTTCGATGGTAATGCGATTTTCTTCAAGAGTAGAGATGACGTCCTCAAAAGATTCATCTTTAGCACTGATTTGTTTTTTGGCCTCCTCGATAATGTAGGAAGGAAGTCCCAGCTTTCCGGAGATGGCAAATGCATTACTTTTTCCGGGAACACCGATGAGCAGACGATAAGTAGGACGAAGCGTTTCTACGTTAAATTCGCAGGAAGCATTTTCTACACCCGGAGTAGAAAGGGCATAGACCTTCAGTTCGCTGTAATGAGTGGTTGCCATCGTACGGATTCCCTGCTTTTGCAGATGATTCAGAATAGCGATGGCCAGTGCGGCACCTTCTGTCGGATCAGTACCAGCCCCCAGTTCATCAAAGAGTACAAGAGAATTCGCGTCCGCTTTCTCAATGAATGACACTACATTTGTCATGTGGGAGGAAAAAGTACTCAGAGACTGTTCGATACTCTGTTCATCTCCGATGTCGGCGTATACTTCATGAAATACTGCAAGCTCGGAACGATCCAGAGCCGGAATATGAAGACCTGCCTGTCCCATCAGTGTAAGCAGTCCTACCGTTTTAAGGGAAACTGTTTTACCGCCGGTGTTGGGACCTGTGACGATCAGAAGATGGAAATCTTTTCCCAGATGAAGATCAATGGGTACCACTTTCTTTTTATCAATCAACGGATGGCGTCCTTTACGAATGTTAATGTAACCTTTGGTATTAAAAATAGGGCGAGTGGCATTTTGTTCCATAGCCAGAGAGGCACGTGCAAAAATAAAATCCAGTTCCACAAGATTTTCCAGATTATACTGGATCGCTTCTCGATTCTGGGCAGCCAGGTCACTTAATGTAGCAAGGATAACCTCAATTTCAGCAGCTTCTTTTAGTTCCAGGTCACGGATTTCATTGTTCAGTTTGACAATTGCCATAGGTTCAATAAAGAGTGTGGAACCGGTGGATGACTGGTCGTGAATCATACCCGGAACCTGGTTTTTATACTCAGCTTTAACGGGAATACAGTAACGACCATTTCGCATAGTAATCACTGCATCCTGAAGGTAAGTGCGGGCAGAACCGTTTACCATACCGGCGAGCTGTGTATGAATTTTTTCTCCGGTGACCTTCATGGAACGACGAATCTGCTTGAGGGTACTGCTTGCATCATCACTGATTTCATCTTCAGATAAGATACAACGGCGGATTTCGGATGACAGGTTAGGAAGGGGTTCCAGAGCATCAAATAAGGGATCCAGGGAATCATTGTTCCCATTTTCACGCTCATGGCGGCCATAGGATTTGACTCTGGAAGTATTTTCCAAAAGACCACAGATTTGAAGAAGCTCTGTAATTCCAAGAGTGCTTCCGATTTCCAGTCGTTTGAGAGAACCGCGCACATCCTTAACACTGCCAAAAGAAAGATTTCCCTTCTGAAATAAACGGGTCAGGGCATCCTGAGTCTGCTGCTGTTTATATTCAATTTCTCCCAGAGAAATTGAAGGGGTCAGATCTTCACAGCGTATTTTTCCCAGTGGGGAAGAAGCATGAGATGCCAACATTTCTATGATTTTATTATATTCCAATGTAAATAAAGCTTTTTCGTTCATAGTCAGTTCCTTTATCAATAAATTGAGGGACAAAGTCCAAAATGATTTTGCATAATTACTGCCATCCTCATTTTACCTTATCTATTCAGGAAAGAAAAGGTATAAATTCTAAAGATTTTCTGATTCTTCATAAAATGTTCATATGTGTTTGTTAAAATAAAAAAGAGGTTTGAGGTGTGTTACACAGGAGATTACGGTTATGAAAGATGTAAAAGATCGCAATCAGAAGAAAGAAAAACAGGAAGTGCAGAATCAGGAAAAGGAGCCATTAAAGCAGGATGAAGAATATCATTTCCTGAGAGAAGTAATTAAGGAGAAACCTGTGGATAAAAGAAAAATAGGTTATATTGTCGGAGGAGTTCTGGTTTGTGCAGTGATGTTCGGAGTGGTAGCAGCATTTACTTTTGTGAAAGTGCTTCCTTATATACAGCCGGAAGAAAAGACGCAGAAAGTGAATATTCCGGTAGAGACACCGACACCAACTCCGGTAGTGGAGGAAAATCCCGGGAATACAGATGACGGTGAGGACGATGGACAAGATGGGGAAGAGGTGGAAAGTAATCAGGATTCTTCCGGGACAGAGGAAGAAAAAAGTCTGAATCTGGATGATTTCAGAGGATTATATCGTCATGTTGTGGAGATGGCAGAAGAGCCGGAACGATCACTTGTGACTGTACAGGGAATCACCAGTGATGTAGACTGGATGAATAATTCCTATGAAAATGAAAAGCAGATTTCCGGTTTTCTTGTAGCAGATAATGGAAAAGAGTATTTTGTTCTGACGGAGTATCGGGTTGTTGATAAAGTAGATCGTATTCTTGTTACATTTTACAATGGGACAACTGTGGATGCCCATTTTCAAAAGCAGGATCCGAGTACCGGGCTGGCGGTTCTCAAGGTCAGTAAAGACGAAATAGACAGTGATACGAGAAAGGCTATAAAAATTGCGGAATTGGGAAGCTCCACCGTGATTCAGCGTGGAGAGCCGGTACTGGCGGTGGGAAGTCCTGCCGGTTATAGTGGTTCCATTGCCTATGGAATGGTGACATCCACTGCGAATCAAAAGAGTACATTGGATAATGAGTACAGTCTTTTTACCACGGATATTATGGGAGACAGCGAAGGAAGCGGTGTGCTGGTGTCTCTGGATGGGAAAATCATCGGTGTGATTGTACAATCATTTTCCATGGAGGCCGGCAAAGATGTTGTAACTGCTGTGCCGATTTCAGAAGTAAAAGGTGTGATTGAAAAGCTGTCTAATAATGAGGATATCATATATCTGGGGGTTCGGGGACAGGATATATCCGGTGAGCTTGCACAGAAGACCGGAATTCCCAAAGGTATTTATGTCAATGAAGTGGAAGAAGACTCACCGGCCATGGTTGGAGGTATTCAGAACGGAGATGTGATCGTAAAGATTCAGGGGGAGAGTGTGGAAACGCTCAGCCAGCTTCGAAGGCAGTTGGATAAATGTAAAGTGGATCAAAAAATCGCTGTCACAGCTATGAGAAAAGGCGCAGAAGGTTATGTGGAAATTGTATTTGACGTAACCGTTGGGGCGTTATAAAATAAATAAGAGATTTAAAAACCAGACTGTTGTAAACGGCCTGGTTTTTTCCTGAAAATAAATAGGTATATGTGAGAAAGAAAGTATTTGTATATTTGTAAAAGAGAAGGAGATCGAAATGAAATATATTAAAGATTTTTTTGAGGGAGCAAGAATTTCAGGGGTGTATCTGTGTAAGCATAAACAGGCAGCCGTTACGAAAAATGGAAAACCGTATGAAAATGTGATCCTGCAGGATAAGACGGGAACGATAGATGCGAAAATATGGGATCCGAATTCCCAGGGAATCGAAGATTTTGATGCCATGGATTATATTGATATTATGGGTGATGTGAGCAGTTTTGCAGGAGCGCTTCAGATCAGCATCAAGAGAGTGAGAAAAGCTCAGGAAGGAGAATATGTACCTTCTGATTATCTTCCGGTGAGCAAAAAGAATATTGAGGAAATGTATCAGGAGTTGGTGAGGTTTATTCAGTCTGTAAAAAATCCATATCTTTCCCGACTCCTTCGGATGTATTATATTGACAATGCAGCTTTTGTGAAAAAGTTCAAGTTCAGTTCTGCGGCGAAAAGTGTACATCATGGATTTGTGGGTGGGCTGTTGGAACACACCCTGAGTGTGACAAAACTTTGTGAATATTATACACAGGCATATCCGATACTGAACAGAGATCTGTTGATTACGGCTGCTATTTTCCATGATATCGGAAAAATAAAGGAATTATCTGAATTTCCTGTAAATGACTATACGGATGACGGACAGCTTCTGGGACATATTATGATCGGAGCGGAAATGATTCATGACGCGGTTCGCCAGATTCCGGGATTTCCGGCAAAACTGGAGAGTGAACTGAAACACTGTATTCTGGCACATCACGGCGAATTGGAATATGGGTCACCGAAAAAACCGGCTCTGGTGGAAGCGGTGGCTTTGAATCTGGCAGATAATACGGACGCAAAGATGGAGACATTTGCAGAGATTTTTGATGCGGCCGGGGAACAGAATGACTGGCTGGGATATAATCGTCTGTTTGAGTCGAATATCAGAAAAACAAGCAACTGATAAGTAACTACCATGTTTGCTGATGCAGACATTCCTATAAATATAAGTTGATTGACAGAAGGACGGTTCTATGGAATATAAGAAAAATGATATGCTGACTGTTACAATAGAGGATATGGGGCATGACGGGGAAGGAATAGGAAAAGTAGATGGATATACCGTATTTGTGAAAGATGCGGTGATCGGTGATACCGTACAGGCGAAGATCATGAAAACCAAAAAGAATTACGGTTATGCCCGCCTGATGGAAATTATAACTCCATCTCCGGACCGGGTGGAGCCTTTGTGTCCCTATGCCCGCCAGTGCGGCGGCTGCCAGATTCAGGCACTTTCTTATGAAAAGCAGCTGGAATATAAAGAAAATAAAATTCGCAATAATCTGATTCGTATCGGTGGCTTTTCTGAGGATGAACTGCCGATGGAACCGATTATTGGTATGGAAAATCCATTTCATTATCGTAATAAAGCACAATTTCGAGTAGGTGTGGATAAAGAAGGAAATATTGTGACAGGATTTTATGCGGGCAGGACCCATTCCATCATCAACAATCGTAGATGCTATCTGGGTGTGGAGGTTAATGAAAAAATCCTGGATATTGTAGTGGATTATATGGAAAAATATCAGGTTTCTGCTTATGAGGAATCCAGTGGAAATGGACTGATTCGTCATGTGCTGATCCGTTACGGATTTGATTCGAAAGAAATCATGGTTTGTCTTGTAGTAAACGGGAATCGCCTTCCGGCATCTGAGCATCTGGTTGAAGAACTTAGAAAGATTCCGGGCATGACCAGCATCACCATGAATGTAAACCGGGAACGGACCAATGTGATTCTGGGAAGAGAAGTGAAGCTTCTCTGGGGACAGACGTACATCACGGATACGATAGGAAATATAAAATATCAGATTTCACCTCTTTCCTTTTATCAGGTAAATCCGGTACAGACAGAGAAGCTGTACGGAAAGGCTCTGGAATTTGCAGATTTAAACGGTGGAGAGACAGTATGGGATCTCTACTGTGGAATCGGAACCATTTCCCTGTTCCTGGCACAGAAGGCCAAACAGGTATATGGGGTGGAAATCGTTCCGGCAGCTATCGAGGATGCCAGACGGAATGCGGCCCTGAATGGAATCAAGAATGCGGAATTTTATGTGGGAAAAGCAGAAGAAGTGCTGCCGGAGAAATATGAAAAAGAGGGAATCTATGCGGATGTGATCGTTGTAGACCCGCCGAGAAAAGGCTGCGAGGAGAGCGTGCTGCAGACCATGGTGAAAATGCAGCCCAAACGGATCGTGTATGTGAGCTGCGATTCGGCTACACTGGCGAGAGATCTGAAATGGCTTTGTGGGAAGGGGTATGAGGTTAAAAGAATAGTTGGATGCGATATGTTTAGTGAGACGGTTCATGTGGAGACGGTTGTCTTGCTTTCCAAGGGCGAGGTCGACTCTAAAAAGATTCGGGTTGAGTTCTCTTTGGAAGATATGGATATGTCCGAATTTCAGGATGGGGCAACCTATCCGCAGAT
>JBJFCH010000082.1:0-10325 GCA_051888835.1 Oliverpabstia sp.
AATGTTTTCATCGATTTTGAGAGTGCAAAGCACGAAAAAATCGATGTCAGGCTCATTTGTCGGGTAACTCTTAATATTGGGATGCGCATGATTTTAGTAATGACAAGAACAGAGTTTTTCGTTATAATAATGTGGTATATAGCAAAGGGAAGATAACTCACGTCTCTGGCGTAGAGGAACAGTCCTGAATGGGAAAAGAGGATGACAGAACATGAAGAATGAATTATTTTCCATCGGACCATTTACCGTCTATGGATATGGACTGATGATTGCAATCGGTATTATTGCAGCGTATCTCACCGGTGAATATCGGGCAAAAAAGCATAACCTGGATTCGGATCAGATTTTTTCAATTGTGATCTGGGCCGTTGTTGGCGGACTTTTAGGAGCAAAAATTCTATATATTATTACACAGATCAAGGAAATAGCGGCAAATCCCCGGCTTCTGTTGGATGTGACAGATGGATTTGTTGTGTATGGAGGTATTATCGGGGGAATTCTGGCAGCTATGATTTACTGCCGGGTAAAGAAACTTCCGTTTCTAAAATATTTTGATCTATTAATGCCGTCGGTGGCACTGGCTCAGGGATTTGGAAGAATCGGATGTTTTCTGGCAGGCTGCTGCTATGGGAAAGAAACGGAAAGTGCAATCGGAATTGTGTTTCATGATTCTGCGTATGCACCCAATGGTGTAAGTCTCCTGCCGACGCAGCTTATATCCAGCGGATTGAATTTCCTTCATTTCTTTTTGTTAATATGGCTGACAAAGAAAAAGAAGGGAGACGGACAGATTGCAGGTTTGTATTTGGTGTTTTACAGTGTGGGAAGATTTATTCTGGAATTTTTCAGAGGAGATTTGATCCGGGGTTCAGTAGGCGAATTATCCACCTCTCAGTTTATTGCGATTTTCGTATGTCTGGCCGGTGTTATACTGATCGTTGTACGGAACGGTAAGTTTGAAGAAAATCCTTCTGCGGAAAATGAGTCAGAGGAAAATACGGCTGCAGTATAAAAAAGGAGCGATGAATATGGAAGAATCCTATAAAAGCTTTGCACGTGTCTATGATATGTTCATGGATAATATTGACTATCCGCAGTGGTGTGAATATCTGACCGGACTTTTGGAAGAATATGGTGTGAAGGACGGATTGGTTCTGGAGCTGGGCTGCGGCACAGGGAGTATGACAGAACTTCTTGCCAAAAAAGGATATGACATGATCGGAATCGACAATTCACCGGACATGCTGGAGATTGCCATGGAAAAAAGAGAAGAATCGGGTCATGATATTTTGTATTTGCAGCAGGATATGCGAGAATTTGAATTATATGGCACTGTCCGGGGAATCATCAGTGTCTGTGACTCTATGAATTATATTCTGGAGGAAGAAGAGCTTCTTCAGGTTTTTCGATTGGCCAATAATTATCTGGATCCCGGAGGTGTTTTTATATTTGATCTGAATACTCCTTACAAATATGAAAATTTGATCGGGGATGCGACCATAGCGGAGAACAGAGAGGAAGGAAGTTTTATCTGGGAAAACTATTTTGATGAAGAAACCCGGATCAACGAATATGCGTTAACTCTTTTTATTCAGGAAAAAGAAGATCTATATCGAAAGTATGAAGAGTTTCATTATCAGAAAGCTTATGAGATACAGAATGTGATCGGATTGTTGGAAGAGGCAGGTCTGGAATTTGTGGCAGTGTATGATGCTTTTACTCATGAAACACCCTGCCCTGACAGTGAAAGAATTTATCTGATTGCAAGGGAATGTGGAAAAGAGATTCCATAATATGTGCGTAATGCAGTAAGGAAAGGAAAAACATATGGAACACAAACCGATTGACTGGACGTTGGATGATCTGCTGGTATTAGCGGAAAACGGAGAGAAAAATGTCCAGTATGCTATTGGGTTTTATTATGAAAACGGAATTCATACCTGTGTAAATCATCAGGCAGCAGTGGAATGGTATGAGAAAGCTGCCGGACAGGGGCACCCGGAGGCACAGCTGCATCTGGGGCTTTTGTATGCACAGGGAAAAGGATGCAGCCAGGATTATAAAAAGGCTTTTTCATGGCTGAAGAGGGCTGCGGATCAGGGAAATGCAAATGCTCAGTACAATGTGGGACGCTGTTATGAAGAAGGGCTGGGTGTCACAAAGGATATTTCCAAAGCAATATCCTGGTTTTCTAAAGCGGCGAAGAAAGAAGAGTATCGGGCAGTTTGCTGTATGGGGATGTACTATCTCTCTGGTATCTGTGTTGAAAAGAATGAGAAAAAAGCATTTGCCTGTTTTGAGAAGGCTGCGAAAGCCGGAATTCCGGTGGGACAGTATAATCTGGCGATTTTGTATCAGTTCGGTACCGGGGTGGATCAGAATTCGGAACAGGCAAACTATTGGATGACGAAAGCGGCGCAGCAGGGATTTTCGCTGGCTGTGGAAGCATTGACCCAGGAGAAAGAAAAAGAGGAGAATGTGTGATGAGTGATTATATTATAAGAGTAACAGCAGCAGACAGTCAGATTCGTGCTTTTGCTGCAACGACAAAAGAAGTGGTGGAGACCGCCAGAAAAGCTCACAATACCAGTCCGGTAGCCACCGCAGCGCTGGGACGTCTGCTTACAGGCGGTGCCATGATGGGAGTTATGATGAAGGGAGACGATATCCTGACTCTTCAGATCAAGTGTAGCGGTCCCATCGGCGGACTCACTGTGACAGCGGATTCCAGAGGAAATGTAAAAGGATATGTAAATAATCCGCAGGTGATGCTTCCGGCAAATGCGAAAGGAAAACTGGATGTAGGAAAAGCTCTGGATCTGGGCATACTGAGTGTAATTAAAGACATGGGACTGAAAGAACCCTATGTGGGACAGGTAGAACTGAAAACAGGTGAGATTGCAGACGATCTGACCTATTATTTTGCCAGCAGTGAACAGGTGCCGTCAGCCGTAGGTCTGGGAGTACTGATGGAGAAGAATAATACAGTCCGTCAGGCGGGAGGCTTTATCATTCAGCTTATGCCTTTTGCAGAGGAGAAAGTGATCGCACAGCTGGAAAAGAATCTGGCAGAAGTAACTTCTGTCACAGAACTTCTGGATCAGGGCTATACACCGGAGATGATTCTGGAAAAACTGCTGGGTAACCTGGGACTGGAGATCAATGAAAGGACAGAGACAGCTTTCCATTGTAATTGCGACAAAGTGCGTGTGGGGAAAGTACTGATCAGTCTTGGAGAAAAAGAATTGCAGCAGATGATTGATGAAGGAAATGAAATTGAGCTGAATTGTCATTTCTGCAATACCAATTATACATTCAGTGTGGACGAATTGAAAGAATTACTGACACTGGCAAAGAAATAAGAAGTGTGCCGGGGAACAGGCAGAGAGGGATAAAATATGAAGAATGGTTTTATTAAAATGGCAGCCGGAACACCCAAGATTCAGGTAGCGGACTGTATTCATAACACGGAAGAAATTCTTCGTTTGATAAAGGAGATGGAGCAGGCGGGTGCAAAAATCATGGGATTTCCGGAAATGTGTATCACCGGATACACCTGCCGTGATTTGTTCTGGCAGAATGTTTTACTGGAAAGTGCAAAGGAAAGGCTTCTGTGGCTGGCAGAAAAGACAAGTGATGTGGATGCATTGATTATAGTCGGACTGCCGATGGAAGTGGAGGGAAAGCTGTATAACGTAGCTGCCGTCTTAAACAGAGGAAAGATTCTGGGGCTTGTGCCAAAGACGAATCTGCCTAATTATGCAGAATATTATGAGGCGCGCCAGTTTACTCCTGCAGATGAAAAGATGCGTGAAGTGTGTCTGGAGGGGGAAAATGTGCCATTTGGAACCAATCTGCTTTTCGCCTGTAATCAGATGGCTGAACTGCAGATTGCTGTGGAAATCTGTGAAGATCTGTGGGTGCCGAATCCGCCCAGTATCCGTCATGCTCTGGCAGGGGCCAATGTACTCATCAATCTGTCAGCCGGTGATGAGATTACAGGAAAGGATAAATATCGCCGGGAACTGGTGAACGGACAGTCCGCCCGACTGGTGTGTGCGTATCTGTATGCCACAGCAGGTGAGGGAGAGTCTTCTACCGATCTGGTATTTGGAGGTCATAATCTGATTTGTGAAAATGGTTCTGTACTGGCAGAGGCAAAGCGTTTTGTCAATGAGACCATTTACGGGGATGTGGATGTAAAACGACTGACTGCCGAGAGAAGAAGAATGACTACATTTCCGGCGGCAGACAGGGAAGGATATCGGACAGTATCTTTTGAACTGAGACGGGAAGATACCCGACTGACAAGAGTATTTCCGGCAAAACCTTTTGTACCGTCCAATAAAGCGGAAAGAGAAAAACGATGTGACGAGATTCTTTCCATCCAGGCTATGGGACTGAAAAAACGTCTGGAGCATACCCATTGCCAGAGCGCAGTGTTGGGAATCTCCGGAGGATTGGATTCTACACTGGCTCTTTTGGTGACGGCGAGAGCTTTTGATTATCTGCATATGGAAAGATCAAAAATTACAGCAGTTACCATGCCATGCTTCGGTACCACGGACCGTACCTATCGTAATGCCTGTGAACTGACAAAGAAGCTGGGAGCAACGCTCAGAGAAGTGGACATAAAAGAAGCAGTAAATATTCATTTCCGTGATATCGGTCATGATCCGGAAAAGCACGATGTAACGTATGAGAATTGTCAGGCCAGGGAGAGAACGCAGGTGATTATGGATATTGCCAATCAGACCGGAGGTATGGTAATCGGAACGGGAGATTTGTCTGAGCTGGCTCTGGGATGGGCTACCTACAATGGTGACCATATGTCTATGTATGGAGTAAATGCTTCGATTCCCAAGACGTTAGTACGCCATCTGGTACGCTATTTTGCGGATACCTGTGGGGATGAGGAGCTATCAGAGATCTTGTTGGATGTGTTGGATACACCGGTCAGCCCGGAGCTGCTTCCGCCTAAGGATGGAGAGATTGCACAGAAGACAGAAGATCTGGTGGGACCGTATGAGCTTCATGATTTCTTCCTGTATTATATGCTGCGTGCCGGATATGAGCCGGATAAGATTTATCGAATCGCCTGCAAAACATTTGCTGGGGTATATGAGAAAGAAGTCATTTTGAAATGGCTGAAGAATTTTTATCGCAGATTTTTTATGCAGCAGTTTAAGCGTTCCTGTTTGCCGGATGGCCCGAAAGTGGGAACCGTGGCAGTATCACCGAGAGGTGATCTTCGTATGCCAAGTGATGCCAGTGCAAGAATCTGGCTGGATGAAGTGGAAAAACTTGGTGAGGACAGATAGCAGAGAATTGAAACTTTTGCAGTAACAAGACAGATGATGATAAATGGGGTAGTTATATGTTACAGGATTTAATGAAAGATGCAGGATTTCCGCAGGATGCGATAGAGGAACTGCTTGAAGTAAAGGAACGGCTTGAGAAAGAAAACAAATGGAATCGAATATCAGATATGGCACAGAAAATCATGGATTCATTGTCGGAAAAGGATATTCTGATGAAAACACTGAAAGTAATTGAAAGCTGGGAAGAAGAGCTGGAGATTCACAGATATACGCTGGATCTGTTGGTACTGCTTTGCTGTTGGCAGATTTTGGAGGGACGATACAGAGAAAGAAAACTTTCCATGGAAATTTTCACAAATTCACTGCGGGATCTGGAGTTTAAGAGAAAAGAATGCCAGGATGTCTATGGAGTGAATGGGATTTTTGTGGGATTCTGGTATGACCGGTTTTTTGATATTTCCCGATTTGCTTTGGGGAGACTTCAGTTTGAGCTGATTCCGTATCCGTTTGAAAAAGAATATACGGAAAAAGGCCGAATAGTACGAAAAGGCGATACAGTGATCAATGTGCACATTCCTTCGGACGGTCCGTTGCGAAAAGAAGATGCAGATGCAGCTTTTCAGATGGCTGAGGATTTTTACAGAGGAAAACTGACAGACGGGAAAAAGCCGGATGCCTATATTTCCGGGGAACCGGCAGCATTTATGATGGAATCCT
Organism: Oliverpabstia sp.; assembly: GCA_051888835.1. Classification (GTDB taxonomy): domain Bacteria; phylum Bacillota; class Clostridia; order Lachnospirales; family Lachnospiraceae; genus Oliverpabstia. The sequence goes on from JBJFCH010000082.1 coordinate 6,039, forward strand.
GGTTGCTGGATCCGGATTTGATGAATCTTTTGCCGGAAGGAAATTTGAAAGACTTTGTTGCTAGATTTACACTGCTTACTTATGAGAAGTCTGAGCAGTTTGGGGATGGATGGAGGGTTTTTCAGAATGAGTGGGAAAAAACTCCGGAAGAACTTCCCCGCCGGACAAAACTGCAGAAAGCCATCGCAGACTATCTGCAGAAAGGCGGAAAACTTGGAGAAGGATATGGTATTTTCGTGCGTTAAGTATGGGCAGATATCTGCGAAGTGAATTCTGCGGGTATGGTTTATGATTCAGGGGTGGCTTTGGCAAGTGCCGATTTGATGGCTTCCAAAAGAAGCATGGAGGTGTATTTGCTGTCATCCTCATAGGTAATGTTATCGGTTGATTGCGTGGCATAGATCTGAGTTGCCAGATTTTCCAGTGCAGGCTCCACCAACGGATACATGGCAGTAGTAGCTTCGCTCAGATTTACCAGTTCGATGGAATTGATATGATTGCTGTCTACAGTAACCTGGACATCGAAACTGTTGTCATTCAGCTCTATGGCGGTAGTATAGACCCCGGCCACATATTGGTCGGGTTCTGCTGTCTGGGCTGTGGCAGCGGTTTCCATGTCCTTTTTTGGTCCAAACATAATCACAAGGAGAGCAATCATCGATATGGCAAGGATAAGAAAAATAATGGTGTAGATTACTTCCTTCATATGTAATACGACAATTTTGGTTTTGGAACTCATATACACACTCCTTTGGCGGACATTTGTTTTTGTATATCTTATGTGAAAGAGGGGAATATATGACTGGAATTTGGAGGTTAAAATTGAAGTTGTAATTTGTGAGAAATATCCGTGTAAATCTTTCTTTGAAGGGCTATAGAAAATAAATTCTGGAATTGATAATCTTCTATTCTTCCAGTCCGATTACAACGGGTGATAAACTTAGAACAGAGGCGATATCCCAAAAGGAATCATCGCCTCTTTGTTTATGCTATTTGATGTTACTATAAAAATAGTAGGTTCCCGCAGTTACCTGATGGCTGATTCCATCAATGATAATGGTTGTATCGACAGGAGTAGTGATTTCATACCGCCAGAAATCATCTTCTTTTTTCCATTCGGAAGATACCAGTCCGTGTCTGGTTTCAATAGATGCTTTTAACCATTCAAGACGTGTGTCTGGATAAGGCTCGATCAGGATTTTTTCATAGCCGGGTGCGGATTCTACGGTATTGATTCCGGCGGCTACGGTATAGATCCAATCTGCAACGGAACCGTAGGCATAATGGTTGTAGGAGTTCATATCGGCACTCCAGAAATTACCGTCTTCCATGATACCATCCCAGTGTTCCCAGATAGTGGTAGCGCCTTTTGTTACGGGATAGAGCCATGATGGGTATTCTTCACGTAACAATAAAGTGTAAGCCAGTTCCAGATGACCGTACTTACTGAGGACATGTAACAGATACGGCGTGCCAACAAATCCGGTCTCCAGATGATTGCCGCAGTCAGCAATCATTTTGGCCAGCTGATCAGCCGCAGCCTGACAGTCCTTAGCCAGTTGGAAATGAGCAGCAAGAACGCATTCTGTCTGTGTATGGTAGATAGGATATTGGCTGCGGAAAGCAGTAATAATATTATCATACAACTTTTCATATTCGGATATGTCTTCTCCTAACACATTTCCTGCCTTGATAACCAGGGATGTGGAATATGCATAAAATGCAGAAGCGATGAAGGATTCGTCAGTGGATCCTTTATAACTTCCCGATGGGGCATCCAGACCAAGCCAGTCTCCATAGTGTTCACCACCGGTCCATAAATATGGAGTTGTGGTATGGGTAGTAATATAATTTACCCATTTTTTCATGCTGGTAAATTGCTGCTTCAGTATATCAGTATTTCCATATGCCAAATATACAATCCATGGACAAACTGTTGCAGCATCGCCCCAGGCAGAACTTGCATTTGGATTTTGCAGTAAATCCGGAATTACATGACCTACATAACCATTTTCCGGCTGGTCAGCGGAAAGATCGGCAAGCCATTTGGTATAGAATTTTTCGGCATCGTAATTCAGACAGGCTGTGCGGATAAATACCTGCGCATCCCCGGTCCATCCCAGACGTTCATCTCTCTGTGGACAATCTGTCGGCACATCTACAAAATTACCTTTCTGTCCCCAGATAATATTAGAAAAAAGCTTGTTCAGTTTTGTGTTGGAACAACTGAAATATCCGGTACGTTTCATGTCCGAATGGACAGCGATAGCGGTGAATGTGTCCAGAGTCACTTTGTCGATTCCACCCGGAAACTCATTGACCCGAATATAACGGAATCCCCAGAAGGTTAACTTTGGCTTGTAAGTCTGTTTCCCGTCACAGCCAATATAACGATACTGAGCTTTGGCAGAACGATAGTTTTCAGTGTAGAAGTTGCCCTCTTTATCCATAACTTCGGCAAAGGAAAGATCCAGAACATCTCCTGTTTTCCCTTCCAGTGTGGATTCTACGTAACCGGTCACTTCCTGACCAAAATCAATCACAGTTTCTCCTTTGGGAGTTGTAAAAATGCGGGCAGCTGCGAGATGTTCCTGTTCACGGATTTCCTCGCCCTGCTGAGGAATCAGTGTATCAGAAGGACCCTGAAAGCAGACGGCGTTACGATCAAAGGTCGATTCATAAGAAGCATCGTAGATTTCCCCGTCATATATTTCCGAAAACCGAACTTTGCTTTCTGCGTACTTCCAGGTTTCATCGGAAATGATGGTTTCACAGGTACCGTCTGCATATTCAAGAATCAGCTGAACAAGAAGACCTGCAGGCTGTTTCATCAGTGACTCCTGATAGGGAGAGGCTGCAAAGCCGGGCATAGGGCTGCGGTACCATCCTTTGCCGACGGTAACAGTGAGCCGGTTATTTTCCTCTAAAAGTTCAGTTACATCATATGTCTGATATTGAAGTCTTTTGTGGTAAGCAGTCCATCCCGGAGCAAGGACAAAATCTCCTATACGTTTCTGGTTCAGCATGGCTTCGTAAACTCCCAGAGCGGTGATTGCCAGGGTAGCTTTTTTTACCTTACCGGATACGGAAAAATTCTTTAAGAATATGGGTGCGGCATCGCCGGTATCAATACCCGGTTTGATCCATTTTGCTTTCCAGCTCATAATGTAATTACCTCCTTTTTGAAATAGAACGAAATTGTATGAATTCTATAAAGCTTTCTTGATAATAAATATAACAGGGTATATGATAATAAAAAACATCTATTTTTGATATAAATATAGGGGTATTTTAACCTTATCACGGAAAAGGGGAGAGAGGAAATGGAACAGTCCTGTAAAGTATTGTTACAAGAAATAGCACAAAAACCGTCGGATAAACTGGTGGTAAAATATTTTGAGCAGGAAGACACAAATCTGCATGATCATGATTGCTTTGAATTGGCTTATGTGGTGGAGGGAAGCGCGGTACAAACACTAAATGGTATGATGGAACCGGTAAGTCAGGGGGCGTATTTCATTATTGATTATGGGAGTAAACATAACTATCAGGATTGTAAAAACCTGAAACTGATCAATTGCCTTTTTCAGCCGGAAATAGTGAATGCAGCACTGGGAAATTGTATTTCTTTTGATGAACTTATGAGAATCTGTATGATCCGTTATTATAAAAATTATCCGGACTGGACACCGGCCGACAGTATTTTTTATGATGAAGATAAGAAAGTTCTTCGCCTTCTGGAAGAAATGATGGAAGAATATAATCGTCGGGAAATTGGCTATCAGGAGATTTTTCGTGGAAAACTATTTGAAATATTGCTGATAACGCTTAGAAAAGTGGTGCAGAAAAAGGCAATGGTATCCGTGCGTTCCTGTGAAAAAAGCGATTTAATTCTGGAAGCAGTAAATTACCTGGAGAAAAATTACAGAAGCAAGGCACCATTAAGCAGATTCTGTGAGGAAAAGCATTATAGCATACAGTATGTCAGCAGAAAGTTCAAAAAAGAAACAGGAGTCACTTTTCTGGAATATCTTCAAAAGGTACGTATCAGAAAAAGCTGTGAGCTGTTGATCGAAAGTGAAATGATGATTCCGGAAGTGGCTGATCGGGTTGGATATGATGACATGAAATATTTTCATCAGATATTTCGCAAAATCGTGGGAATGACGCCGGGGGAATACCGGAAATTGGTTTATAATATATGAAAAATGATGGAAAGACAGTAATGATTCCGGCAAGAAAAGTGAAGGCGGCAGGTTTCACAATTTTTACAATATTCAAAGAACC